>DATAXV010000016.1:0-9659 GCA_036272915.1 Candidatus Dormiibacterota bacterium | reverse complement strand
CGACGGCCTCGCCCTCCTCCCCCACTCCAACGGCGTCCACTACGACTCCGAGCCGATGCGCCGCCCCCTCTTCCAGCGCCTGATCGCCGAGGGTACGCTGCCCGCCGGGTACGCCACCGACGACGGCGTCGGTCTCCACTACCGGGGAACGGAGCTGGTCGAGGCGGTCACCGGCGTCGAGGGGAAGTCCGCCTACCGGGTCGAGGCGGCGGGAGACGGCACCGCCCGCGAGACGCGTATCGAGCCGCGTCCGCTTCCAACCGGCGCCGCCTGACAGAATTCTTTGTGGCGGGCCCCCGGCCCCGGCTTGCGGCACGAGATCGCAGCACTTCAGCTCGCGTTCGGCGGTGACCGCCGATCGCACCTCGTCGGAGAACGCACGCCATGAACGATCTCCTCACGATCGGCCGGTCCCGCGACCCCATCGCCCTGGAGCGCCTGCTCAGCTCCGACCAGCCGCTGGAGCCCCTGCTCGCGGCCGCCGAGAAGCTGCGGCGCGAGGGGCACGGCGACCGGGTCAGCTACTCGCCGAAGGCGTTCATCCCGCTGACCCACCTCTGCCGCGACAACTGCGGCTACTGCACCTTCGCCACGCCGCACCAGCCCGGCCAGCGCGCCTACATGACGCCGGACCAGGTGCTCGAGGTGGCGCGCCGGGCGGCCGCGGCCGGCTGCCGGGAGGCGCTCTTCACCCTCGGCGACAAGCCCGAGCGCCGCTACGCCGCCGCCCGCCAGGAGCTCGAGGAGCTGGGCCACGCCAGCACCATCGACTACCTCGCCGACGTCGCCGGCCGGGTGCTTGCGGAGACCGGCATGCTCCCCCACGCGAATCCCGGGGTCATGAACGCCGAGGAGATGGCGAAGCTCCGGAAGGTGTCCGCCAGCCAGGGGATGATGATGGAGCAGACCTCGGCCCGGCTCCTCGAGCGGGACCAGGCCCACTGGGCGAGCCCGGACAAGCGGCTCCAGCCGCGCCTGGACACGATCCGGGTGGCCGGCGAGCTCAACGTCCCCTTCACCACCGGCCTTCTCATCGGCATCGGCGAGACCCTGGCCGAGCGGGCCGAGACCATCGCCCTCGTCGCCGAGCTCGCCCAGTCCGCCCACGTCCAGGAGCTGATCGTCCAGAACTTCCGGGCCAAGCCGGACACGCGGATGGCGGACGCCGCCGAGCCGACCCTGGAGGAGCTGCTCCGGGCGGTCGCGGTGGTGCGGCTGGCGGCGGGACCGCGGGTCAACGTCCAGGCCCCGCCCAACCTGGTGCCCACCGCCGCCGGCGACCTCGCCCTCAGCCGCTCCCGGCGGGGGGAGCTGGGGATGTTGATCCGGGCCGGGATCAACGACTGGGGCGGCGTCTCCCCGGTGACCATCGACTACGTCAACCCGGAGGCGCCCTGGCCGGAGCTGGCGACGCTCGAGCAGGCGACCGCCGAGGCCGGCGCGCAGCTGGTCCCGCGGCTGACCGTCTACCCCGAGTACATCCGCGATTTCGAGCAGGCCGAGCGCTGGCTCGATCCGGCGGTGCTTCGCCACGTCCTCGGCGCCGCCGACGGCGAGGGGTGGGCAAGGACCGGGAACTGGTGGCCCGCCGCCGGGCTGGCCACGCCGACCACCTACGCCCCGGCCTACGTCCGGCCGGCGATCGCGGCCGCCGTCCGCCGGGCGGAGGCGGGCGAGTACCTGGAGCAGGGCGAGGTCGCCGAGCTCTTCACCGCGCGGGGCACCGAGGTCCAGGCCATCGCCGAGCTCGCCGACGCCGTGCGCCGCGAGGTGTCGGGCGACGTCATCACCTACGTCATCACCCGCAACATCAACTACACCAACATCTGCTCCTATCGCTGCCAGTTCTGCGCCTTCAGCAAGGGCAAGCTGTCGGAGAACCTGCGCGGCAAGCCCGAGCTCCTCTCCAACGAGGAGGTCATCCGCCGCTGCCATGAGGCGATGGCCAGGGGCGCGACCGAGGTCTGCATGCAGGGCGGGATCCACCCCAGCTTCACCGGCGACTACTACGTCGACCTGCTCCGGCAGATCAAGCTCGAGCTGCCCGAGCTCCACGTCCACGCCTTCTCCCCGCTCGAGGTCCATCAGGGGGCGAACACGGCCGGACGCACCATCGCCGAGCAGCTGCGCCTGCTCAAGGATGCCGGCCTGGGCACGCTGCCGGGTACGGCCGCCGAGATCCTCGACGACCGCGTCCGCCGCTACCTCTGCCCAGACAAGATCAAGACCGCCGAGTGGGCGGAGGTGGTCGAGGAGGCCCACCGGCAGGGCATGCGGACGACCAGCACGATCATGTTCGGCTCGATCGAGGGGCCGGAGAACTGGGCCCGGCACCTGGAGGTGCTCCGCGACGTGCAGCGGGCCACCGGCGGCATCACCGAGTTCGTGCCCCTTCCCTTCGTGCACATGGAGGCGCCGATGTACCGCAAGGGCAGGGCGCGCCGCGGGCCGACCTGGGAGGAGGTCGTCAAGATGCACGCCGTGTCGCGGCTGGCGCTGCGCGGGCTGATCGACAACATCCAGGTCAGCTGGGTCAAGTGCGGCCTCGACGGCTGCAGGCAGATCCTCCGGTCGGGCGCCAACGACCTCGGCGGGACCCTGATGAACGAATCCATCTCCCGCGCCGCCGGCGCCAGTCACGGCCAGGAGGTGACGCCGGAGCAGATGCGGGAGACGATCTGGTCGATCGGCCGGATCCCGGCCCGGCGCACGACCACCTACCAGATCGTGGAGGAGTTCGGTCCGCGACCGGAGGTCGGCGTCGCCGGCTGACCGGAGGAAGCCCGGAGGCGGTGCGGCGAGCCGCCTCCGTGTCTCCGGCGCCGCCGCCGAAGCTCATCGACGGCTGCGGTGGCCGCGGCTGCTACGCTGACGGACGGGAACCGAAATGGCCTGGATCGTCTACGCCGCGCGGTACATCGCCTGGCTGGTCGGTGGCCTGCGCCGCCGGCTGCGAACGCCGCCCCCGTACGTCTCCTTCCTGCTCGAGTCGGCCGAGCCCGAGCTGCCCCCGCCTCCCGCTCCGCGCTGGCGGCGGATCCTGGCGCCCCCGGGCCGGAACCTGCGCCAGCTGACCGAGCAGATGCGCATGGTCGGCCAGGACGCGCGCATCCGCGGCGTCGTGCTCCACCTCCGCCCCGTCGACTACACGCCGGCGCAGGTCGAGACCCTGGCCGCCCTGATCCTGGACGTGCGGCGGGCGGGCAAGCGGACGATCTGCTGGTCGACCTCCTACAACGACGCGACGTACCGGCTCGCCTGCGCCGCCGACGAGGTCCTGCTCCAGCCGGGCGGGACCATCACCGGCCTGGGGCCGGCGCGCTCCTACACCTACCTGGCCGACGCCCTCTCCCGCATCGGGGTCAGCGCCGACTTCTGCCAGGTCTCCCCCTACAAGACGGCGGCGGACACGCTGACCCGGACCGGCATGAGCCCGGAGGCCCGGGAGATGGCGGGCTGGCTGGCGGACGCGGAGCTGGAGAGCCTGGTCTGGGCGATCGCGGGCCGCAAGGGCATCGGCAACGGCGAGGCCAGGGCGCTGGTCGACGCCTCCCCCTTCACCGACCTCACCGCCAGGGAGGCCGAGATGGTCGACGCCGTCGTCTCCGAGGAGGAGCTGCCCGCCCGCCTGGGTGGCGAGGTCGGGACGTGGGACCGCGCCTCGCGCAGCCTGCGACGAAGGCCGCCGTTCCGCCCCGGCCGGCGCTACGTCGGCATCATCCGCGTCGAGGGCATGATCCTCGACGGCCGCAGCCGGAGGCCGCCGATCCGGCCGCCGCTGCCGGTCCCCTACCTCTTCAACAGCCAGACCGGCGATCTGACCGTCGTCCAGCAGGCGCGCCGGCTGGCCCGGGACCCGAGGGCGGCGGCGGTCGTGCTCTGGATCGATTCGCCGGGCGGTTCCGCCACCGCCTCGGAGGCGATGCACGCCGCCCTGCGCCGGCTCGCCGCGCGCAAGCCGCTGATCGCCGCGATGGGTTCGGTGGCGGCCTCCGGCGGCTACTACGTCGCCACGCCGGCGCAGCGCATCTTCGCCCAGCAGGGCTCGGTCACCGGATCGATCGGGGTCCTCGCCGGCAAGATCGTGATGGGCGGCCTGCTCGACCGCCTGCAGATCGGTCACGAGACCGTCGCCCGCGGTGAGCACGCCGCCATGGACATGCCCGAGGAGGCCTACACCGAGACCGAGCGGGCCAAGTTGCGCGAGTCGGTGAGCCGGATGTACGACCTCTTCCTGGAGCGCGTCGCCGCCGGGCGGCAGCGTGCCGTGAGCGCCATCGAGCCGATCGCCGGGGGCCGGGTCTGGACCGGCCGCCAGGCACTCGAGCACGGTCTCGTCGACCAGGCCGGCGGGCTCGAGCACGCGCTGGTCGAGGCGCGCCGCATCGGCGGCCTGCGCAGCGACGCCCCGGTGGTCGAGCTGGGTGGGGAGCCGGAGACGCCGCCGCTGACCCCGGTCGCGGCGACCCTTGAGCACGCCGGCGCGCTCGCCTCCGCCCTGGGCCGGACCGGCGCCTGGCTGCTCTGCCCGCTGATCAGGAGCTGACCCAGTCTCGACCGGCCGCCTTATGCTGGGCCGACATGGTCCATAGCGCCCGGAGCGGGACGCCCTCGCCCCGGCCCTACCACCATGGAGATCTGAAGGCGGCGCTGCTCGACACCGCTGTCGACCTCATCCGCGAGCGCGGCGTCCAGGGCTTCACGCTGGCCGAGGCCAGCCGGCGTCTGGGGGTCAGCCCGGCGGCCCCCTACCGGCACTTCAGCGACAGGGAGCATGTCCTCGTGGCGTTGGCGATGCGCGCCGCCGAGCGGCTGGCCGAGGCCACCGCCGAGGAGGCCGCGGGGCTTCCCTCCGCCGCCGAGCGCCTCCAGGCCGCCGCCCGGGCCTACGTCCGCTGCGCCGCCCGCGACCGCCCGCTGTTCGAGGCGCTGGTCGGCGCCGCCCTGGAGAAGTCGACGCACCCCGAGTTGCAGGAGGCGGCGAGGCCGGCCGTCGAAGGCATGCTCGGACCGGCACGCGAGCTGTGCGGCGCGGAGGCCGCGGCGCAGGAGCTGGCACTGGCGGTGGTCGCCTCCGCCCACGGCCACGCGCTCCTGCTCATGGCCGCCGACGCGCCCGACGGTGATGTGGTCGAGGCCGCCGCCAGGCGGGCGGCGCACTCCGCGCTGGCCCTGATCGAGGGTCGCGACCGGCTCGGCGGCCCCGCCTGAGGCCGCCCGCCGGAGCGCACACCGGCCCGGGGCGGCAAGTCCCCTGGTGATTCAGACCCCGACCGGGGCCTGGAGATGCCACACGCGGCCGTCGGGGTCGCGGACGGTCATCTCCCGGGTCCCGTAATGGGTCTCCTCGAAGGGCGTCACCACCTCCACGCCGTCCTCGGGACGGAACGCGTCGGCGTCGGCCACCTTCAGCACGAGCCGCATGCGGGGCTCCTGGTCCTCGGGCACCTCGGCGATGAACACCGACGGCCCGGTGCGGTTGCGGAGCTGCCCGGAGTTGTGCCCGGTGTCGAACTCCAGCTCGAACCCCAGGGCCAGGAAGAACTTCGCCGCCCGTCCCCAGTTGTGGGTCTCCAGGAACACGGCCTCGATCCCTTCGGTGCTCATCTCAGACCTCCTTGTGCGCTCGCTGTCGGTTGGCATCGTCGAGGTAGGTCCGCAGCGCCTCCGCGACCAGCGCCGAGAGCGACATGCCCGACTCGATGGACCGGTACTTGACCTGCTTGATCAGCCCTATCGGCAGGTAGACGTTGAACTGCTTGACGTCCTCATCGGCCACGCCTCGATGCTAGCATACTAGCAATCTAGCCGCAAGCCATGGTCGGCGCGCCGGTGGGCGTCTATCGCGGTCAGGCCAGGCCCTCGTGGTAGAGCGCGGCGCAGATGGCGGCGAGGCTGCCGATCCGCTCGCCGAGGCCGGCGGCGACGATGCGGCAGTCGCGGGTCTCGGCGAGGCACTCCCGCTCCACCACCCGCCGCGCCTCGGGCAGGAACAGGTCGCCGGCGCGAACCGCGAGGCTGCCCAGCACCACGACCTCGGGGTTGAGCAGGTCGACGAGCAGCGAGATGCCCCTGCCCAGCCAGACTGACGAGGCCCGGACCGCCGCCACCGCCGGAGCGTCGCCGGCACGCGCCATGCCGACCACGGTCTCCGCGCTCATCGCGGCTGGCCACTCGCGGTCGGGAAACAGGCTGCGCGCGAGCCGGGGCAGCCCGGCCCCGCTGGAGAGCGCCTCCCAGGACCCGACCTTGCCGTAGGCCTCGGGACCCTGCTCGGCGAGCCGCCAGTGGCCGACCTCGCCGGCACTTCCCATCGTCCCCGCGTAGAGCCTGCCATCCAGGATCAGCCCCGCTCCGAGGCCGGTGCCGAAGGTGAGAAAGACGAGGTTCCGGCAGCCGCGCCCGGCGCCGAACAGCCACTCGGCGAGCGCCCCCGCCTTGGCGTCGTGCTCGACGTGGGTGGGAACGCCGAGGTGCTCGGAGAGGAAGTCGCGCAGCGGGACCCGGTCCCAGCCGGGCAGGTTGGGCGGCGAGTTGACGATCCCGCGCTCGCGGTCGAGCGGACCGCCGATGCTCACGCCCGCCACCCTCGGACGCCCCCGGGCGGCGGTCATTTCGGCGGCCATCGCCAGCATCGACCGGCCCATCGACTCGAAACCGCCGGCCACGTCCGACGCCGCCGCCCGCTCCTCGAGGATCTCCCCCGCCGGCGTCGCCGCGACCACCGCCGTCTTGGTCCCGCCGACGTCGAAGCCGAGGATCCACTCAGGCATCGACGTAGGCGGCGTCGATCCGCTCGCAGATGAGGTGGATCACGAGGAGGTGGACCTCCTGGATCCGGGCGGTGCTGGTGGAGGGGACGCGAATGGCGACGTCGGCCAGCGGCGCCAGCGGGCCGCCCCCCTCACCGGTCAGCGCGACCGTCCTGAGGCCCAGCTCACGCGCCGCCTCGGCGGCGGCGACGGCGCTCGGCGAGCGGCCGCTCGTGCTCAGGGCGAGGAGGGCGTCGCCGGGCCGGCCGAGCGCGTGGATCTGTCGCGCGAAGGCCTGGTCGTAGCCGTAGTCGTTGGCGATGCCGGTGACCGCCCCGCCGTCCGCGGAGAGGGCGATTCCGGCCAGCGGGCGCCGTTCGAGCCGGAAGCGCCCGACCAGCTCGGCGGTGAAGTGCTGCGCCTCGAGCGAGCTGCCGCCGTTGCCGCAGGCGAGGATCCGTCCGCCGTCGCCGAGGGAGCGCAGGAGCAGATCGGCGGCGGCGGCGACGAGGTCGCCGGCGTCCCGCAGCCACGCGCCGAGGCGGAGGTACTCGTCGAGCTGGGCGTCCCAGCCGGTCCTGACCGGCGGTCGATCGTCGCTCATCGGCGTGGGTTCTCCTTGAGGGCGGCGCGGCCTGCCTGGGGCGGGCTGCCGCGGCTCCCGCCAGGCACCGATCGTATCCGCCGGGCCCTGGCCGCCGCCCGCCGGGATCAGGTCCGGCGGGCGGGCCGGAGGTGGGTGATGACGAGCAGCGTGTCGGGGGCGGAGTAGGGAGCGGGCAGCGCGTAGGGATCGGACGCCGTCGGCCAGCCGACCCAGTCGCTGGTCCGGTACTCGGACCAGTCGGCGTCGTCGAGCAGTGGGATGACGGGGACGTCGTCGACCATGATCTGCTCCAGCCCCTGGATCGCCTGCACCTGCAGGGCCGGATCATCGGTGTCCGCGTCCTCGGCCAGCAGCTGGTCCGTGGCGGGATCCATCCAGCGCTCGTAGTCGGAGCTGGCGAGCTGGCCGATCTCGGCGCTCCGCGAGCTGCTGAGAAGGGTCTCGTACTCGTACCAGGGCGTCGGTCCGGCGGCCACGTCCTGGAAGGTCATCTGGTAGGAACCCTGCTGGAGAGAGGCCAGCCACGATGACTCCGCCACCTGGCGGATCGTGACCTGGACGCCGAGCTGCGCCAGCTGCCGGCGAAGCTGCCGGCCGATCGCCAGCCAGTCCGGGTACCCCTGCGGGACGAGGAGGGTGAACGCGAGCTGCAGACCGTCCGCGTTGACGGCCACGCCCTCCGGCGCGGCGTGGAAGCCGGCCTGGGCGAGGAGCTGGACCGCCTCGGCCGCGTCGGCGTCGCCGGGGAGGTGCCGATACGCGTCGGAGAGGTAGGCATGGTCGGCGGGCAGGAGCAGCCCGGTCGGCGACGCCGGCGCCTCGTAGCCTCCCTCGGCGGTGGCAGAGAGCCTCTGGCGGTCGATGGCCAGGCCTATCGCCTGCCTGATCTGGAACTGGTCGAAGGGGGCGACGGTGAGGTTGAGGGAGAGCGCCAGGAGCCCGTCGGCCGGGAACCAGTGGTGGTCGTGGGCGGGGTCGGCTCGCGTGTAGTCCTTCTCGATGCTGGGCAGGTAGGCCGCCGCCCACCCGATCTGGCCCGACCTCAGCGCCCTGTAGAAGGACCGGCCGGTGTAGGCCGGATAGCGGAGCTCCGGCACCATGACCCGCGACGCCTGCCAGTAGCGCGGGTTGCGGGCGAGGACGTACAGGCTCGCGGAGAAGCGGGCGAGGCGGTAGGGGCCGGTGCCGACCGGGTCCGGGTTGGCGAAGGAGAGGGGATCGACCGAGGCGAAGATGCGGCGCGGGACGATGTAGGTCTCGGCGGCGAGCGGCAGCTCGGCATAGCCGGGCGACGCGAACTGGAGGGCCACGCTCTCTGGGGAGAGGGCGGTGACGCCGGTCAGCCCGAGGCCGCGAGGGCGCAGCTCCGGATGCTGGAGGAGGATCTGGAAGGAGGCGGCGACGTCGGCGCTGGTCAGCGGCCTGCCGTCCGACCAGCGCACGCCGGATCGAAGCTGGAAGGTCAGAGTGTCACCGCCGTCGGTCCAGGCGTAGGAGGTGGCGAGCCAGGGCGTCCCCACCCCGGGGCGCAGCGGGCTGAAGATCATCAGGGGCTCGTAGATCATTCCCCTGGTCCCGGGATCGGCAGACCCGGAGAAGGGGTTGAAGTCCTGGACGCGCCGGGCGGCGGCGCCGGGGACGGTGGCCACGGTCAGCGATGCCGGCCCCGGCTGCGGCGACGCGCCACACCCACCGAGCACGAGCAGGCACAGCAGGATGCCGATCCCGACCCCCCAACGTCGGGCCACCCCAGCCCGGGCGACGTGCCGGCTCACGAGCATGCGGACCTCGTCAGTGATTGGAGCAGGCCCTCGGGCCCGCTCGCCATCGGCGTCCGCTCGGATGGTAATCCGGCACCGGCCCGAGGTCACCTCGCCGAGTTGGGCCGGCCGAAGGTGAATGGTGAGTCATGCCGGAGTCGGCATGACTCACGCAAGTGGGGACAGGGACATTGCCGACGCGACTGCGACGAGCGCCGAGGCCTCACCGCAAACCCTCGAGCTTCGAGGATCCTCTCTCCCTGTCTAACCTCCCTCCCCTCGCAAGTTTCGAAATGTTCGCCCTTGCGATGGTCACCGCAGTCTATGCCCGACAATCTATCGTGTCAACCAGCAGCCACTGGGATCTCGACAGTGGTCGACTTGCTGGCAGCCGAAAGTTGCGATCACCACCATTCAGCGGTCGCCCGGATGACCTCGCGCGGCGATCGGGCGAGCTCTCACCCGGTACGAGTCCGCCGTCTCCTCCTCCGGTCACCGCCCGCCCAGCCCTCCGGCGGGCTGGAGCCTCGATCCGGCGAT
>DATAXV010000015.1:0-22139 GCA_036272915.1 Candidatus Dormiibacterota bacterium | reverse complement strand
CCGGCCCAGCCGGCGCCGATGGCCATGCCGACGGCCGCCAGCTCGTCCTCGGCCTGGACCACGGCGATCCGGCGCTCGCCCGTCTCCGGGTCGACCCGGTAGCGGTCGGCGTAGGCGTTGAGCGACTCGCAGAGGCTGGAGGAGGGGGTGATCGGGTACCAGGCGGCGACCGTGCAGCCGCCCATCAGGCAGCCCAGCGCGGCGGCCTGGTTGCCCTCGATCAGGATCTTGCCGTCGGTCCCGCCCGGCCTCGCCTCGAGGCGGAAGCCGCAGGGACGGTCGGAGAAGTGCTCGTCCGCGTAGTCGTAGCCGACGCCGATGGCATCGACGTTGACGCCCCAGGCGCGGGGCTTGGTCGGGAACGTGCGCTGCACGCCCAGCTCCATGGCGGAGCGGGGTATGCCGAGCAGGTAGCCGATCACGCCGACGTAGAGCATGTTGGTCAGCTGCTTGCGCAGGGAGTCGCTCTGGATCCGCTCCTTGGCCAGCTTGGAGAAGGGCACCGAATAGTAGAGGAGGTCATCGCGGGCGCCGCTGGTCGAGTAGTTGGCCTCGTGGACGACGGCGGCGCCCGAGCGGAGCCCGGCCAGGTCCTCGACCCAGGTCTGCGGGTCGAGGGCGACGAGCACGTCGGGATCGCCCTTGCGGGCCTGGTAGCCATGCTCGGAGATCCGGAGCTGGTACCAGGTGGGCAGGCCCTCGATATTGGAGGGGAAGACGTTCTTCGGCGCGACCGGGATCCCCATCGAGAAGATCGCCCTGGTCAGAACCAGATTCGCGGACTGGCTGCCCGAACCGTTAACCGTTGCTGCTTGAAATGTCAGATCGTTGATCACGTGTCCCTCCATCGGGTGCGGGCTCATCCTACGACGTTCACCAGAGGTGCTGAGGAGGGGCGCCCGGCATCGGGGAGGGGCTCACCGGCCGCGCGCTCGTCCCCGAGGGATCCGAGGCCGGTGAGGGCCGGTCGCGCCGGCCGGGTGTCGGTCGTGGGCACTCAGCAGGAACGGTCCGAGAGGCCGTGCCGGTACGCGTAGGCGACCGCCTGGGCGCGGTCCCTGACGCCGGTCTTGCTGAACAGGTTGTTGATGTGGGTCTTGACCGTCGCCTCGCTGACGAAGAGGCGACCGGCGATCTCCTGGTTGCTGAGGCCCTGGGCGATCAGCGAGAGCACCTCGGCCTCCCTCCGGGTCAGCCCGTCGGGGAGCGCCGCGGCCGAGGGCGCGGCCGGCTGGGGGCCCCTGGCCAGGGCGTCGAGCAGCCGCGCCTGCACGGCCGGCTCCATCAGGGCGTCGCCGGCGGTCACCGCCTCGATCGCGCGCCGGATCTCCTCGGCGCCGGCGTCCTTGGTCAGGTAGCCGCGGGCCCCGGCCTGGAGGGCGCCCATGATCGACTCGTCGTCGGCGTAGGTGGTGAGGACGACGACCTGGGTCTCGGGGAGCTCGGCGCGCACCAGCCGGGTCGCCTCGACGCCGTCGACGCGGGGCATGCGCAGGTCCATGAGGATCACGTCGGGCCGGTGGCGGCGGCTCAGCTCCAGCGCCTGCTCGCCGTCGGCGGCGGTGGCCACCACCTCGATGTCGGGCAGCAGCGAGAGCAGGGTGCGGAGCCCCTCGCGAACCACGGTCTGGTCGTCGGCGACGAGAACCCTGATCATCCTGGCAGCCAGAGTCTGACGCGGAAGCCGTCCCCGGTGGGTCCGGCCTCGAGCCCGCCTCCGAGCAGGGCCGCCCGCTCCCGCAGCCCGGTCAGGCCATAGCCGCCGCTCGCCATCGACGCCTTGATCCGGCCGCGGTCCTCGACCGTGAGCTCGACCACACCGCCGTGCCGGAGGGTCACGCCGACCTCGTCCGCCTCGGCGTGTTTGCGGACGTTGGTCAGCGCCTCCTGGGCGGTGCGGTAGATGGCGACCCAGAGGTCGGGCGGCAGCGGCGGCAGCTCCCCGATCTCGAGGCGGCAGGGGACGCGGCTGTCGTGCTCGAACTCGTCGACCAGCTGGCGCAGGCGGTCCGGTCCAGGGGCGCCCTCGCCACGGAGGGCGCCAACCGCCCGCCGGGTCTCCTCCAGGCCGGACCGGGCCAGGTCGTGGGCGCGGTCGATGGCGCCGGCGATGCCGGGGTCGCCGGGCCGCTGGTCGGCCAGGACCCGCGCCGCCTCGAGCTGGACGGCGAGGGCGGAGAGGGTGTGGGCGAGGATGTCGTGGATCTCACGGGCGAGCCGCTCGCGCTCCATCGTCGCGGCCCGCCCCAGCTGCTCCACGCGGAAGCGCCGGTTGGCACTGCTGAAGCCGTAGGCGGCGACGATGCCGAGCGCGTCGCCGCTGGCACCGACCACGGTGTTCCCCGCCCAGTAGGTGACGCCGGCGCCGACGACCACCATGACGCCGGTCAGCACGGCTCCCGGGGTGCCCCGTCCGGGGGCGTTGACGGCGGTGATGACGAGGCCGAGCAGGAAGCCTCCGTCGGGCTGGAAGAAGCCGAGCACCGCGCTGGTCCCGGCGAGCAGCAGCAGGAGGGCGAGGTCGACGCCGGGACGCCGCAGCGCGGGGCCGGGCAGCGCGCGGACGGCGACGATCAGGATCATGAGCTCGGTCAGACCGATGGCGATGCCCCGGGCCCCGGGCACGTGGATGGCCAGGCGCGACTGGATCGCGGCCCAGGTGATGAGGGCGCCGACGCCCGCGATGAGGATCCCCGCGAGGGGCGCCGGCATCAGCTGGAGCCGCATCGCGCTGGGGACGACCGGCGCGCCCGGCGCCGCCCGCCCCAAGCTGTCGAAGCCCCGCCGGACCTGGCGCAGCCATAGCGATGTGGACATCTTCGGTGGCACCGAGCCTACCCGTCCCCACCGTTCCATGGCGGGCCTCCGGCGATCAGGCGAAGTGGAGCTCCTCCCGCTCCTCGATCCGGTCCTCGGCCAGCTCCATGCCCAGGCCCGGGAGCTCGGGCAGGTGGACGACGCCGCCCTCCGGGCGGAGCGGGTGGGCGAGGAAGAACTGGTGGACCTGGTTCCACTTGATCAGATACTCGACCAGCGGGCAGAGGCTCTCGGGCTGGGCCGCGATCAGGTTGACACTGGCCTGCACCGAGTGGCCGTGGGGCACCACCGGGATGCCGTAGGTGGAGGCGATGGCGCAGATCTTGAGCATCTCCGAGATGCCGCCCGCCCAGTAGATGTCGGGCTGGAGGACGTCGACGGCGCCGGCGTCGAGGAGCTGCTTGATGCCCCAGCGCGTGTACTCGTGCTCGCCGCCGGCGATCGGCACCGGCGAGGCCTGCCGGATCCGGGCGTAGCCGTCGATGCGGTCGGGCAGGACCGGCTCCTCCAGCCAGCGCGGGCGGAGCGGCCGCAGGCGGTGGGCCATCTCGATGGTGTAGGGCTCGCTCCAGCTCATCCAGCAGTCGAGCATGACGTCGACGTCGTCGCCGACCGCCCCACGCAGGGCCTCGGCCAGGGCCAGGTTGCGGCGCATCCCCTCGGGCCCGTCAGCCGGACCCTGCCGGAAGAACCACTTGGTCGCGCGGTAGCCCTCCTCGGCGAAGCTCCTCGCCCGCTCGGCGGCGCGCTCCGGCTCGATCGAGTAGCCGAGGGCCGAGGCGTAGGCGGGGAACTCGGTGCGGAGCGGCCCGCCGAGGAGGCGGTGGACGGGCACGCCCGCCCACTTGCCCTTGAGATCCCAGAGCGCGCAGTCGACGGCGCTCAGGGTCATCATCTCGATGCCCTTGCGGCCGTGCACCTGGGCCCGGTAGATGAGGTCCCAGATCCGCTCCGTGGCCAGCGGGTCGGCGCCGATCAGGAGGCGCTTGAACTCCGTGTCGATGAGGAAGGCCTGGAGCGGCGTGATCGGCCCGGCGATGCCGGTGACGCCCTCGTCGGCGACGATCTCGAGGTAGATCGACTGCATCCTGAGGCGTCCGTCGGCGTCCCGCGGCAGCTCGCCGGGGCCGTCGCTGGCGCGCTCCGGATAGACGTCGACGGGCCGGATCAGCCGCTCCTCCCAGAAGGTGTCCGGGTGCTCCATCCGCCCCCGCAGCCGGAGCAGCCTCACGGTCTCGATGCGCATCGCCTGACCTCCTTGCCGGTTCCGAACAGGGCCAACCCCTCGACGGTAGGCGCCCACGGTGCACGGGCGCAAGGGTGCGGCCCGTACGCGTGGGGGAAAATTAGAACGGTCGTGCTAATATCAGAACGTGCCGACAAAAAGCGGCCCGGAAGGACGGAAGGCCTCCTTCATCGAGGAGGCGCGCCGGGCGCAGCTCATCCAGTGCGCGATCGACACCATCGCCGAGCTCGGCTTCGCCCAGGCCTCGGTTGCCCAGATCGCCGGGCGGGCGGGGATCAGCAAGAGCGTGATCACCTACTACTTCAGCGGCAAGGACGAGCTGATCCGGCAGGTGCTCACGCAGATCTTCACCGACGCCCACCGGTACATCGCCCCCCGGGTCGGCGCCGAGCAGACGGTGCGGCTCCGGCTGCAGGCCTACATCCGAGCCCACATCGAGTTCATCAGCACCCACCTCACCCAGATGGCGGCGGTCATGGAGATCGCCGCCAACCACCGCACCGAGGACGGCAGCCTGCGCTGGGGAGGGACGGCCGACCGGCCGGTCCGCACCGCTCTCGAGGGGATGCTCGCCAGGGGCCAGGAGAGCGGGGAGTTCGGGGCGTTCGACCGGTCGGTCATGGCGGTCGCGATCCGGCGGGCGATCGACGCGCTGCCACCGCTGATGATGTCCGACCCCGCCGTCGACGCCGAGGTCTACGCGCGGGAGCTGGTCGCCCTGTTCGACCGGGCCACCAGGAAGGAGTCAAACGGATGATCACGTTCGCGATCCACGCCTGGGAGGGCCGCACCACCCGAGGCTGGCATCCCCTCAAGGAGGAGTTCGAGCGTCGCGGCGTCCTCTGCCGGATCGTCAGCACGCCGAAGCGGGAGAGGGAGACCCAGACGCCGAATCAGGACCGGGCCCGGATCATGGTCGACGCCCTCCGCGACGTCGAGGGCGACGTCGGCCTGATCGGCATCTCCAACCAGGGCCTCTTCATGCCGCTGGTCGCCGCCGGGCGGCCGGTGCGGCGGATCGTCATGGTCAACGGCGTCATCCCCTTCCCGGGTCTGTCCTTCCTCGAGGGCACGAAGGGTCAGCGCGTCTGGCGCAACGTCGTCGCCGGCATGGCCGCCGAGGGCGCGCCGGGCATGGCCGAGCTCTGTTCGCTGACCGAGCTGCCCGCCGTGGAGTGGGTCTACATCTCGGCGGAGAGGGACGAGGCCATCCGCCCCGAGTGGGAGCAGTGGGCGGCGCGGGAGTACCTGCACGTGGAGCCGGTGGTGATCCCCGGAGCCGGGCACGCCGAGGTCCTGAAGCACGTCGGCGAGGTCGTCGACGCGGCGATCTCCGGCCTGTGAGCGCGGGGAGGTAGCCACATGCTGCAGCGGCCGGGCGGCATCGGATTCCGGGTCGCCACCATCGCCGCCGGCGGCCTGGCACCCCTGGCCATCTACTTCGTCCTCCACTCCCGGGGAATGGGCGACACCGAGGCCCTGGCCCTGGCCTGGTTCGCCCCCGTCCTCTGGACGCTCGGATCCTCGATCTGGCGGCGGAGGATCGACCCCCTCAGCCTGATCGGGGTCGCCGCCTACGGCCTCGCCCTCGGCGCCGCCGTCTTCCTCGGCGCCGGCGACCTGCCGCTCAAGCTCCAGCGCGCCGTCCTCACCGGCGCGATCGGGATCGTGTGCCTTGCCTCCTTCGCGATCCGCAGGCCGATCCTCGTCGTGCTCGTCCGGCGCGTGGCCAGGAGCCGTGGCGTCGACGCCGCCATCGGCCCGGAGATGGTGGGGCGGCTCGGTCACCTGACCCTGATCGCCGGCATCGGCCTGATGGGCAACTGCGCGCTCCACGCGGCGACGGCGATCCTGCTGCCGACCCCGACCTTCCTGCTCGCGAGCGCCGGCATCCACGTGGTGGCGGTGGCGGGCGTCGCCCTGGGAGCGGTGTTCGTCTTCAGGTTCCGGCCCCGCTCCCTGGGTGTGAGTTCGCGGACGGAGGATCCCGACCATGCCCGGGCGTAGCCGCACGGACCCGGCCGCTCAGAAAGGAGACGCAATGCCCAACCCGACCATCAACGCCTCGAGACGAAAGGCGCAGGCGACATCCGGAGCCCTGCTGGTGGAGGCGCGCGGCGTTTCCAAGACCTACCGTGGCGGCACCCTCGCCGTGGACAACCTGGACCTCGAGATCAAGCACGGCGAGGTCTACGGGTTCCTGGGCCCCAACGGGGCCGGGAAGACGACCACGATTCGCATGCTGCTGGGGCTGATCAGGCCGACCTCTGGCGCCGCCACCGTCGCCGGCGCATCCCCCGGGAGCCCGGGGAGCCTGGCCAGGGTCGGCAGCATGGTCGAGGCACCTGCCTTCTATGACAATCTGAGCGGGCGCGACAATCTGCACTACTGCGCCCGCCTCTGCCGCCTCTCCGACCAGCGCGTGGACGAGGTGCTGGAGGAGGTCGGCCTGGCGGCGCGCGGAGGGCACCGCTACAACGCCTATTCGATGGGCATGAAGCAGCGGCTCGGTGTCGCCGCGGCGCTGCTCAAGGACCCCGAGCTGCTGATCCTCGACGAGCCGTCCAACGGGCTCGACCCGCAGGGGATCGTCGAGATGCGGGAGCTGGTCCGCCGGCTCGGCCACGGGAACCGGACCGTCCTGCTCTGCAGCCACCTCCTGGCGGAGGTCGAGCACGTCTGCGATCGGATCGGCGTGCTTCAGAACGGTCGCAAGGTAGCCGAGGGGACCCTGGCCGATCTTCGCGGCGCGGGCGGACTGATCGTCCGCGCCCAGCCCGATAAGGAGGTGCGCGCCGACCTGGTCCGGTTGCTCGGCGAGGAGGCGGTGAGCGAGCGGGACGGTGTCTTCCACCTCGCCATCGACCCCGCCCGGGCCGGGGAGATCGCGACCGCACTGGCCCAGGCGGGCCGCGTCGTCACCGAGCTGCGGGCCGAGCAGCGCTCGCTGGAAGACATCTTTCTCGAGCTGACCGAGGAGTCGAAATGAGCGCGATCACAGGATGCTTCCGCGGCGAGTGGCTGCGAGCTCGCCAGAGCCCCTCCATCTGGATCCTGGGCGTGGTGCTGATGGCGCTGATCCTGGTCCTGGTCTACGGGGACGTCGTCCTCGCGATATCGGTCCTGTCGAGCAAGGCGTCGGCCGGGGTTTCGCCCTCCGACATCGCCGCCATGAAGGCAGCCCTCTATCCGTCACGGTTCCTCAGCAGCACGCTCGCCGCCTTCTCCGGCATCGGCTACGGCAACGCGGTCGCGATCATCCTCGGCGTCCTCGTCTTCGGTGCCGACTATTCGGCCTCGACCCAGAAGATGGTCTTCACGCAAGGCCCCTCGAGATGGGCGACGCTGGTCGGAAAGGCGCTCGCCGTCGCACTGATCCTGCTCATCTACGCCATCGCGGCGATCGCCGCGGGCGCCGCCGCCTCGGCGGTCCTCGGTGCTGCCTATGGCGGCTCCTCCGACTGGCCCGGCATCGGCGACATCATCAAGGCTGGCCTCACCGCCTGGCTCCTGATGGGCCTCTGGGCGGCCGGCGGAGCCATGCTCGTCACGCTCTTCCGGCAGACGGCCGTGGCGGTCGGGATCGGCATCGTCTACTCGATCGGCATCGAGGGGCTGGTCCTGAGCATCCTGCGCAAGGTCAGCTCCCTCGGCGACCTCGAGCGCGGATTTCCGGGGGCGAACGGCTCGGCGCTGGTGGACAGCTTCGGGCCCAAGGCGGGAAGTGCCGTGGTCGGTCCCGACCAGGCGACCGTGGTCCTGATTGCGTTCCTCATCCTCTTCGTCGCCGTGGCCCTCGGCGTCGCGCAGCGGCGCGACGTCACCTGAGCTGCAGTCGCCAGACCGCTGGAGGAACCAGGTGCGAATCAAGACCCTGCTCTGCCTGTCCAGCGCGCTGATCGCCGCTGTCGCGCTCGCTCCGCCGCTGCCGGCATTCGCCGCGCCTGCCCAGGGCCCGGTGGCGCCCCCGTGCGCCTGGTACGAGCTCTCGGTGGCCACCAACGCGCTCGCCCAGGACAGCGCGGCGGCAGAGTGGCTGCTGCCGTTCACGGTGCAGGACGGCCTGCAGATCCGGCTCGACGGGCGCTATCCCGACAGCCGGTATGCGTCGCTCTCGGCCTACCAATCCGCGGGCGCCCTGTTCACGGTGAACGGCGTGAGCTCGGCGCTGACCGACTACAGGATCAAGCCCGATCCGGGAAGCGTCAACCCGTGGCTGTACTCGCCAGGCCGTCTGTGGCGACGCGGCAACGCATTCACCGTGACCCTGCGGTCCGACGTGGGGCCGGGGCAGGCCAACATGCTGCCGCTGGCACCCGCCGGCACTACGACAGGCACCGCCGGCTATCTCGGCTACCGCGTCTACCTACCCGCTGGCGGCGACTTCGCGCGGGTGCCGCCGCCCGCGGTCACGTTCACCCTCGACGGCGTGTCGAAGCAGGTCCCCGCCTGCCCGCCCGGCACTCCCGGCACGGCATCCGATCCGGCTGCGCCAGCACCCGCCGGCGCGGCCGCGGGCCTCACGACCAGTGCCACGGCCCAACCCCCCGGGTTTGCTCGCAGCTCGCCCTCCGATCTCTTCCCCAACGCTGACTCCGGCTACCTCGATGCCGTGGTCACACCGCCCGCGGACGGCGACGTGCTGGTGATCCAGGGCAAGGCGCCCACCGCTTCGCGGGGAGGCCACCCGTCGCCGTGGCCGGCTCCCTTCGTCGACCTGCGCTACTGGTCCCTGTGCGACTACCTGGACACCGGCTCCCTTCCGCTGGTGGCCAACACGCTTCCCGGCGGGCAGATCGACTACGGCTGCCGCTACGACGGCGAGGTCGCGGCCGACCGCGGTGGCTATTACACGTTCGTCGTCGGCACCGAGGCTCAGCGGTCCCTCATCGAGCGAATCCCGGGAGTGACGTTCCTGCCCTTCTCGACCGCCGGCCCGACGACGCCACACCTTCTGTTCCTCCGCAACATGCTGGCCAATCCCGGCTTCGCCCAGGCGGTTCAGAACGTTCCGCAGAACCGGAGCCCCGCATCGGCCGCCGCGGTCATGGGGCCCTACTATCCACGCACCGGCATCTGTCCGCTCTCGACCCTGGCCCGCGGCGGCCTCGGCACCTGCCTGGCGGGCACGTCGTGATCAGGAGAGACTCATGTCCGCAGTACTCAGGTTGAGGCGGCACAGCGTCGTCATGGAGATCGTCCGCGGCCCCTTCGAGGTCGCGCTGGACGGCGCGCAGATCGGCACCGTCAACATGGCTGAGACGTTCGAGACGCCGATCCAGGAGGGGCGCCACACGATCCGCCTCCGGTCGGGCCGCTACTCGAGCCGGCAGCACTCGTTCGATGTCCTGGACGACGAGGTCGCCAGCTTCCAGTGCCACAGCGGTCTGGTCTGGCCCCTCTGGGTGCTGCTCCTCGTCAGGCCGAGTTGGGTGATCTGGCTCCGCCATCTCTGAGAGGCCGCGCGGATCGGAAGGGTTGCCGCGCCAGCGCGAGGTGTCTCTGGCCTTTGCGTCCTTGATGACGTCGACGGAGCCGGCGGCCTGCTTGTCTTCCTACGGCCCTCTTGAGACGGCCGAGCACGGCCGAGGCCGCGTCAACCACTGTGCGCCGCTCGTGCCGCGGGTTGTGCACGAGGCGCCGGCCCCGCCGTTACCGCGCCAGCCTGCCGAATCGCGCCACTTGGTCCGAAAATCACGCGGGCACGGCGTCCCCGGCAGGGATATGGAGACTACTTAGAATCGAGGGGACACCGTCTGCGGGGGCCGTCCGCCCCCTCTTGCTGAAAGGGAGCGCTCGATGGGAGTCACCGGCCGTCTGGAGCACGTTGGCGTCGCCGCAACACCCGACAAGTTCGACCAGAACGTCGCCTTCTACACGGGCGTCTTCGGATGGCACCTGATCAAGGAGGCCAAGGGCCAGCTGGCCTTCATCGGCGACGGCGAGGGCGGCCGGATCGAGATGCTGTGCCAGGACGCGCCGCCCCTGCCCGGCCCGCACCACCTGGCCTTCGTCGTCGACGGCGATGCATTCGACGAGACCGTCACCCGGCTGCGCGATGCGGGGGCGACGGTCGGCGAGCCCTCCACCAACCCCTTCGGCGACCGGCTGCTCTTCTTCGAGGACCCGGCCGGCAACCGCGCGCAGATCGTCGCCCGCGAGCAGCCCCTGGAGCCCTGATCAGCCGGCGGTGGGGTAGCTGCCGAAGAGGCAGACCTCCGCCGCCACGCCCTCCAGGGCACGCAGCGAGGCCTCGGCCTGGCCCGGGTCGGTGAAGTCGAAGTCGACGTAGAACCGGTACTCGAAGGGCCGCCCGGCGATGGGTCGGGAGTCGAGCCGGGTCAGGTTCTGGCCGAGCGCGGAGAAGCACTGCAGGGAGGCGACCAGCGAGCCCGGGCGGTGGGCGGTGACGAAGGCCAGGGAGACCCGGCCGGAGGCGCTGCCGCGGCCAGGCCGCGCGGGCTCGCCGCGGTCGACGATCAGGAACCGGGTCCGGTTGCTGTCGTCGTCCTGGATGCCGGAGGCGAGGATCTCGAGGCCGTAGAGCTCGGCGCACCTGGCGCTGGCGACGGCGGCCGTTCCCGGCGTGGGGTTGGCCGCCAGCCACCGCGCCGATCCGGCGGTGTCGCCGCCGTCGACCGGCTCGATGCCGTGGTCGTGCAGCCAGTGCCGGCACTGGGCCAGCGCCTGGTAGTGGGACATGGCGCGGCGCACGGGCCCGTCGTCCCGGCCGAGCAGGCAGTGGGCGACGGGGTGCACGTACTCGCCGGTGACGCGGAGCCCGGGGGTCTCCCAGAGGAGGTCGTTGACCTCCTGGACGATGCCGCCCAGCGTGTTCTCGACGGGCAGGACGGCGACGTCGACCTCGCCCTCGGAGAGCGCGTCGAAGGCGAGGCGGAAGGTGGCGTGGCCGAGGGTCTGGGCCCCGGGCAGGAGGGTCAGCGCCGCCTCCTCCGAGTAGGCGCCGGGCTCGCCCTGGTAGCCGACCCTCCTGCCGTCTGGGCTGCTCATCGCTCCGTCAGTCGTCCTCGCCGCGGGGCTGCAGCCAGGGCATCATGCCGCGGAGCTCGGCGCCGACCGTCTCCAGCTGCGAGGTGCTCTGGCGCTCGCGCAGCTCCATGAAGTGCTGCCGGCCGCGCTCGTTCTCGTCGATCCACTTCTCGGCGAAGCTGCCGTCCTGGATCTCGCGGAGGATCTGGCGCATCGAGTCCTTGACGCGGGCGTCGATGACCCGCGGGCCGGAGGTGTAGTCGCCGTACTCGGCGGTGTCGGAGATCGAGTAGCGCATGAAGTTGAGGCCGCCCCTGTACATCAGGTCGACGATCAGCTTCATCTCGTGCAGGCACTCGAAGTAGGCCATCTCCGGCGGGTAGCCGGCCTCGACCAGCGTCTCGAAGGCGGCGTTGATGAGGGCGGAGACACCGCCGCAGATCACCGTCTGCTCGCCGAAGAGGTCGGTCTCGGTCTCGTCCTTGAAGGTGGTCTCGATGATGCCGGCGCGACCGCCGCCGATGGCCCTGGCGTAGGCCATGGCCCGCTCCCGGGCGCGGCCGGTGGCGTCCTGGTGGACCGCCACCAGGTCGGGGGTGCCGGTTCCTTCCTGGAAGGTGCTGCGGACCAGGTGGCCGGGGCCCTTGGGGGCGACCATGGCGACGTCGATCCCGGCTGGCGGCTGCACCTGCCCGTAGTGGATGGCGAAGCCGTGGGCGAAGAGCAGCAGCATGCCCTCGCGCAGGTGGGGCTCGATCGACTCGCGGTAGAGCCTGGCCTGGCCGACGTCGGGGGTCAGGATCATGACCACGTCGGCCTCCTGAACGGCCTGCTCGACGAGGACCACCCGCAGGCCGTGGCGCTCGGCCTTGGCCCGCGATTTGCTGCCCTCGTAGAGGCCGACGCGGACGTCGACGCCGGAGTCGCGGAGGTTCTGGGCGTGGGCGTGGCCCTGGCTGCCGTAGCCGAGGATGGCGACCTTCTCGTCCAGACTGGGCGGGCAGTCGGCATCGTGATAGATCGTGACGCTCATGCCGTGCATGGTCCTCCATTTGAGGTGGCGCGTGCGGGAGGCGCCGGCGCGGAGGACGCGCGCCCCTCGCCACAAATGCGAAGCCCCCGCCGGAGCGGGGGCCCGCGTCGCGAAGAGGGTGCGTTTCTGTGACGTTATGCTAAGATTCTTCGTTCGAATCTTGTAGTATCCCGACGACAAAACCGCGTTCCCATCGTTGTACATGGGACACAGGTGCTATCCTCCCGCCTGGCGTGGAATCACCGATCGATCTGGGGCTCACCCCGGGCTGGCCGGAGGGACGTCTGGCCGATCAGCTCCGCTTCCTGATCGAGCTCGACCGCCTCAAGCAGGTCCTGCGCCGCAACCGCGTGGACGGCGGGTCGCGGCGCGAGAACACCGCCGAGCACTCCTGGCATCTGGCCATGTTCGCCCTGGTCCTGGCCGAGCACGCGCCCGAGCCGGTCGACCTCAAGCGGGTGGTCGCGATGCTCCTCGTCCACGACATCGTCGAGATCGACGCCGGCGACACCTACATCTATGACGAGGTCGGGAGGGCGACCCAGGAGCAGCGCGAGGAGCGGGCGGCGGACCGCCTCTTCGGTCTGCTGCCCGAGGACCAGCGCGACATGCTGCGCGGCCTCTGGGATGAGTTCGAGGCGATGGCGACCCCGGAGTCCCGGTTCGCCAAGGCCATGGACCGCCTCCAGCCGCTGCTCCTCAACAGCGCGTCGGCCGGGGTCACCTGGCGCGAGCACGGGGTCACCGCCCCCCGAGTCCGCGCCGCCAACGGCGCCGCCGGGGAGGAGGTGCCGGCGCTGGCGCCGGTCATCGAGGCGCTGGTCGCCGAGGCCGTCCGTCGGGGCTGGCTTCCCGACGCCTGAGGCACGGAGCCTGTGGCCCGGTCGAGTACCCTGCGGCGATGCGATTGTTGGTCACCGGCGGCGCCGGCTACGTCGGCAGCGTCGTCTCCCGTCACCTGCTCGAGGCCGGTCACGAGATCGTCGTCCTCGACAACCTGGCCACCGGCTTCGCCGACGCCGTCCCCGCCGGTGTCGAGCTGGTCGAGGCGGACATCCGCGACGCCTCCTCGGTCCTCTCCCGCCATCCCGGCTTCGACGGCGTCCTGCACTTCGCCGCCAAGTCGCTGGTGTCGGTCGAGCACCCCGAGCGCTACTGGCACAACAACGCGGTCGGCAGCCTGGCCCTGCTCGACGCCATGCGCGAGCACTCGGTGCCCCGGCTGGTCTTTTCCTCCACCGCCGCGGTCTACGGCGAGCCCGACGGCTGCCCGATCCCGGAGACGGCGCCGACTCGCCCGACCAACGCCTACGGCGCCTCCAAGCTCACCGTCGACATGATGATGACCACCGAGTCGATGGCCTACGGCCTGGCCGCGACCAGCCTGCGCTACTTCAACGTGGCCGGGGCCGGGCGCGGCGCCGGCGAGCGACACGATCCCGAGACCCATCTGATCCCGGTCGCGCTCCAGGTCGTATCCGGCCGGCGCGAGGGGCTGGTCATCCACGGCGACGACTACCCGACGCCTGACGGGACGTGCGTCCGCGACTACATCCACATCGACGACCTGGCGCGGGCCCACCTGCTCGCCCTGGAGCGTGCCGTCCCCGGACGGCACCGCATCTACAACCTGGGCAACGGAGCCGGCTTCTCAGTCCGCCAGGTGATCGAGTCGGTGCGGCGCGTGACCGGCCACCCGGTCCCGGCCACAATCGGGCCGCGGCGCGGCGGCGACACCGCCGAGCTGGTCGCCTCCAGCGAGCTGGCCCGCGAGGAGCTGGGCTGGCGGCCGGAGAAGCCGGGCCTCGACCAGATCGTCGCCGACGCCTGGAACTTCGCGCTGCAGCGGGTCTGACGCCGGTCAGCGGCTCGCGTCCGGCCCGGGCGTCCGCGACGCCGCCGCCGGTCGTCGGCCAGCAGCGCCATCAGGTCGGCGTCGACCCAGGCGCCCTCCCCGAGCAGTGCGTCGCGCTTGGTCCCTCGCGGACGAAGCCGATCCTCTACTGGTAGACGTGGCGCGCCCTCGGATTGAACGCGTACACCTCCAGCTCCACCCGGCGTCAGCATCGGCACGCTCTACAACCACTTCGGATCGCGCACCGGCGTGGTCGATGCCGCCCTCCTGGACCGGGTCGAGGCCTCGGTCGCCGTGGCCGAGGACGCGCTTCGAAACCCCGACGCCTGGGCCGGCCTGGTCGAGCACCCGACGGCCATCGCCCGGCTGCAGGCGATGGATCGAGGCTTCACCGAGATCTGTGTCGTGTCGCTGCCGGCCGATTCGGCGACCGAGCGGGCCAAGGCGCGGGGCCACGTCCTCTTCACGCAGCTGGTCGACCGCGCGCACCGGGCCGGTGAGCTCCGTGACGACGTCGACATGGCCGACCTGGGCCTGCTCACCTGGGGCGTGGTGCGCGCCACCGACGGGATCCGCGACGTCGCACCCGAGGCGTGGGAGCGGCACCTCGCGATCCTCCTCGACGGGATGCGGTCGGGGGCCGCGCACCCCCTTCCCGGTCACCGCCTCGACCCCGCCCTCGTCCGGAACGCGATGGCGCTCACCCGGTAGCCGTCGTCCCCGACTGGGCGGGCGGCGGCCGGTGATGGGAGGCGAAGGGGTCGTCGGAGCGCCTAAGTACCATGGCGGGCATGGTCACCTCGCCGGATCGCTACCTCAACGTCGCTCGCGGCTACCGCCCGACCCCGGTCGCGGACGGCGGCCTGTACTTCGCCTCGGACATGGCCGGGCTCCCGCAGACCTACCGCATCGACGGCCCCGACCGCTTCCCGGTCCGGGTCGCGCCAAGCCAGAATCGCACGCTGCCCATCGTCGAGACCCCCTTCGGCCTGCTCCTCCGCCACGATCACGATGGGAACGAGATCTGGCAGCTGAGCATGCTCACCGAGGGCGGAGAGCTCCGCCAGCTCACCGAGGACCCCCGCGCCATGCATCGCGGTGTGGTGCCGACCCCGGACGGGCTCAGGGCCGGGCTCGCCTTCAACCCCGACGGCCGGGCCGACTGGGCGCTCGGCGTGATCGACCTCGAGACCGGCTCGATCGGGGCGCGTGTCGATCGCGGCGGCTACTGGTCGTGGCTCGCGTGGGACGGGGACGGCGAGGTGGCCGTCGTCGGCGAGGCGCGGGGCAACGTCGCCAACCGCGCCCACCTCCTGCGGGGCGCGGAGCTCCAGCCCCTGCTCTCGACGGCGACGCTGGTCGAGGGAGCGTTCTGGGCGGGAGGCCGCCTCTACCTGATCGCCGACGTCGACAGCGAGTACCAGGGCCTGGTCGAGGTGGACCCGGCCGAGCCCGAGCGGATCGCGCGCTGGCTGATCCGCGAGGAGCACGACGTCGACGTCGCCGTGCCCGCCCCCGACGGCCGCCACGCCCTGGTCGCGATCAACCGGGGACCCTACGACGAGCTCCGGGTCCTCGACCTCGAGAGCGGCGAGAGTCGCTCCCTCGACCTGGAGCCGGGCCTGGTCACCGCCGACAACGTCGTCTCCGCCGGCGAGAACGTGGCCTGGGCCGGAGAGCGGCTGCTGGTCGCCTGGGAGTCGTCCTCCCGGCCCGCCGACATCGTCGAGCCCGAGACCCGCACCCGCTGGACGATGGCCGGCGGCGACGGCGCGCCGGAGCTGCCGGCCCCGATCGAGGTCGAGATCGAGTCGTTCGACGGCGTCACCGTACCGGCGCTCCACCACCGCGTCGACGGCACCCCGCGGCCGACCGTCGTCTACTTCCACGGCGGGCCGGAATCGCAGCTCAGGGCCAGCTTCACGCCGCAGGTGGCGATGTGGCTCGGAGCCGGGTTCGACGTCCTCGCCCCCAACGTCCGCGGCTCGACCGGCTACGGCCGCCGCTACCTCTCGCTGGACGATCGGGGCCTCCGCTGGGACGCGGTCCGGGACGGGTGCGTGGTCGGCCGCTGGGCGAAGGAGCACGGAGGGGCGACCTCGCTGGTGGCGATGGGCGGCTCCTACGGCGGCTTCATGACGCTCGCCGTGCTGGTCGAGGATCCCGAGCTGTGGGACCTCGGCGTCGACATCGTCGGGATCGCCGACTGGCACAGCTTCCTGCGCAACACCAGCGGCTGGCGCCGGAGCATGCGCGTCGCCGAGTACGGCGAGCCGGACGGCCCGGACGGCGAGTTCCTGGCCGAGTTCAGCCCGCTGCGCCGCGCCGACCGCATCAAGGCGCGGCTGCTGATCATCCACGGCCGCAACGACCCCAGGGTCCCGGTCGGCGAGGCGGAGCAGATCCACCAGGCGGTCCCCGGCTCGGAGTTGCTGATCCTCGACGACGAGGGCCACGGCCTGACCAAGCACGGCAACCGCTCACGTGCCTACGGCCACGCCGTCGACTTCGTCAGGGAGGGCCTCCGGGACTGACCCGGCGCCCGGCGGAGGAGGGGGCCGGCCGGCGGGAGGCCCCTCCTCGTCGTCAGGCCGCCGCCCGGGCGGCCCGGCCGAGATGGACGGGCAGCTGGTCGAGACCGCGGATCAGGATCCCGGCGGCGCGGAAGCGCAGGTCCGAGACCGGGCGAGCCAGCCGCAGGTCGGGGAACCGGGCCAGCATCGATCCGATCGCGACCTGACCCTCCAGCCTCGCCAGCGGCGCGCCGAGGCAGAAGTGGATGCCGTGGCCGAAGGCGAGGTGCTGCGCCGGCGGCCGGGAGATGTCGAGCCGGTCCGGCTCGACGACGTGGCTTGGATCGTGGTCGGCGGCGGCGATGATGATGGCGACCACGCTGTGGGCGGGGATGGTGATGTCGCCGACCTGGACGTCCTCCCGGGTGAAGCGCAGGGTCGCCCGCTCGACCGGACCGTCGAAGCGGAGGAGCTCCTCGATCGCCCCCGGCAGCAGCTCCGGCCGGTCCTGAAGCAGGCGGAGCTGGTCGGGATTGCGGAGCAGGGCGAGAGTGCCGTTCCCGATCAGGTTGACGGTGGTCTCATGGCCGGCCAGGAGGAGCAGCTGCAGCATCTGCAGGAGCTCGCCCTCGCTGAGCCGGTCTCTGTCCTCGGAGGCGGCGATGAGGGCGTGGATGAGGCTCGGCTGCCTCTCCTCGGGCAGCTCGGCGTCGACCAGCGGGGTGGTCTCCCTGACCAGGTCGGCGAAGTACCGGTTCATCGCCCGGTCGGCCTCCTCCATCCGCCTCAGGCCCTCCTCGTCGCGGCGCGTCGACATGAGGTCGTTCGTCCAGCTCCGGAAGCGGTCGCGATCGCCGGCCGGAACCCCGAGGAGCTCGCAGATCACGGTGACCGGGAGGGGGAATGCGAAGGAGCCGATGAGGTCGGTCTCCTCCGTGCCGGCGAGCCCATCGAGGAGCTGGTCGGCGATCTCCTGGACCCGGGGTCGCAGGTGCTCGACGCGGCGCGGCGTGAAGGCCTTGCTGACCAGGCGGCGGAGCCGGTCGTGGACGGGTGGGTCGCTGAAGAGCATGTCCGGCGCCTGCTCCTCGACCCTGTCCTCGGGCCGACGGAAGTGGCCGCGGATCAGCGCCTCGTGGTTGGCCGCGAAGTCCTTGGTCAGCCGCGGGTCGGCCAGCGCCGAGCGGGCGTCGTCATAGCGGGTGATCAGCCAGACCTCGGTGCCGCCGGGCTGGATCAGACGCTGGACCGGCGCCTCCTCGCGGAGCCGGGCGTAGTGCTCGTAGGCGTTCCAGGCGAAGGCCTGGCTCTGGATGTCGAACTCGACCGTCTTCGCGGTGCTCATCGGTTCCTCCCGGGCTCGAAGCCCTGCTCCAAGAGATCGAACAGCTCGTCGATGTAGGACTCCAGCGCCCGCCCCGTCCCGGGCGCGTCGGAGTCGACGCCCCAGCGCTCGATGGCCAGCTCGCCCACGGCCACGGCGACGGTGGCGAGAAGGGCGATGCGGGCCTCCGACTCGGCGTCCTCAGCCCAGCGCTCGGCCAGGCCCTGGGCGATGCCGCGGCGGATCGTCTCGACCAGGTCGACCTGGTGGGCGAGCTGCGGGTAGCGGGTGAACAGCTCCGACCACCGCTCCTTGCCGTGGACGCGGCTGGTGAAGTCGGCGGCGATGACCTTGGCCACCTCGCGGACGGAGGTCAGCACCGGCTCGCCCTCGGGTCGGGCCAGGATCTCCGTCCGCACCCTCGCCTCGTTCCACGGAACGTCCATGCTCAGCGCCGCGTCCTTGGAGCCGAAGTAGGTGAAGAAGGTGCTGGGGGCGATGTCGGCGGCATCGCTGATCGCCTGCACGGTGACGTTCTCCAGCCCGCGCTGGAGGGCCAGCTCGATGGCGGCGGCCTGGATCGAGCGCCGGGTGGCGAGCCGGCGCCGCTCCCGCCTCGATCCGGCGACGGGGGACGGTGGCGACGCCTCGGGCTCACCCCGCGCGTCCGGCCGCTTGGCGTTGTCTTCCACGAGATGTAGTGTATCCAATTTCTGGAGACTGTCCATAAACTGGAGTCAATGCAGCCGACGCGGCCGATTGGTGGCGATGCCGGGGAGTGGCCGCTCGAGCCGGGTCGGCACGTGGCCAGGCAGGTTCCGACATCCGACGCGGGCGGGCCGATCAGACTAGGGGGCGGCAGCGAGCATCCGCCGCGTCGCGATGAGCCGGCCGTCCCCGTCGAGTCTGTCCGGTGAGGGCCACGGGCCCACGACAATCACAGGCTGGAGGCGCAAGCACGATGAGAGAGCCCCTGACCACGATCGACCGTCGGTACAGCGACCCCGCGGCGGTGGCGACGCCATGGGCCACAGCCGAGGCCGCACTCGAGCAGGCGGAGCTCGCTTGGCTGGTCACGCTGCGCTCGGACGGCCGGCCGCACTCGACCCCGGTCGTCCCGGTGTGGGCCGACGACGCGATGCATTTCACCACCGGCGACTCGGAGCAGAAGGGGGCGAACCTGCGGGCCGATGACCGGGTGATGCTCTAGGTCGGCCGGCTCGACTGGGAGCGCGGCATCGACATCGTCCTCGAGGGCCGGGCGTCACCGGCGAAGGACCCGGCTCTGCTTCCTCTGCTGGCCGCCGCGTGGCGGCGACGCTGGCGGGGCCAGTGGGCCTACGAGGTCCATGGCGATCGCCTCCACCACCCGGGGGGCTTCCCCGTGGAGACCTACTCCGTTCGCCCTGAGCGAGCCCTCGCCTTCACCCAGGGGACGTTCAGCCACACGCTGTACCGGTTCCCCGCGTGAGCGGAGTGTGAGGCGCGGCCAGCGGTAGGGACTCGACCCCGCCGTTCCCGTCGGCGGCGGTCAGCGATGACCAGGGCGTCACCGCGAGCGGTCGTTCTCCACCGCCGCGGCGGGCATCATCCGGCGAGGTACCAGTGGTCCGCGACGGCCACGATTCGTCCTCCGCCGACGCGCACAGGGAGAGGCGGGGTCGGCTCCGGTACGATCCATCCATGAAGGCTCGCCGCCACCTCACCGTGGGGATGGCCGCGGGGGGAGCGTTGGAGGTGGAACCGACGTGACCGGGCGCATCACCGGAGCGGATGTCGCCCGCGAGGTGGGAGTCTCGGCCGCGACCGTGTCCCTCGCCTTCAGCACCAGGCCCAAGGACCGGGGCCGGGTCGCGTCGACGACCAGGGAGGAGATCCGCCGGACCGCCGCCCGGCTCGGCTACACGCCGAACCACATCGCGAGCAGCCTGCGCCGCCAGCACACGGGGCTCCTGATGATGATCGTGCAGACCCTCGCCAACCCCTACTACACGGGCGTGACCGAGGGCGCTCAGCAGGCGGCCGCGGCCCGCGGCTACAGCCTCAGCGTGCTGGAGGTGGGGCGATCGTCCATCTCCCAGCCGGCGCTGACGCTGCTGCGCGGCGGCGCCGCCGACGGCATCATCCTGGCCAGCCATTCGGATGCCCTGCAGCAGGAGATGCTGAACCTGATCCGGCAGGGGGTCGCCGCGGTCGCCATCCAGGGCCGGGAGCTGAGCCGGTACGTTCCCACCGTCGCCGCCTGCGGCGAGGAGGGCAGCTACCGCGCCACCAGGTACCTGATCGGGCTCGGCCACCGCCGCATCGCCCACATCAGCGCCGACCCGTCGGTCTGGCCCAATCCCGGAGCCGGCACCCTCGATCTGGAGCGGCGGCTTCACGGCTACCAGCGGGCGCTCGCCGAGGCCGGGATCGGCTGCCAGCCGGAGCTGATCAGCCCGGGTCCCGACACCATGGCCGGTGGAGCCGAGTCGACGCGTCGCCTGCTCGAACGCCCCGGACCCAGGCCCACCGCCATCCTCGCCTTCAACGACGTCATGGCGATCGGCGCCCTCCGCGAGTTGTCGAACCAGGGCGTGCGTGTCCCCGAGGAGATGTCCGTCGTCGGGTTCGACGGCATCGAGCTGGGCGAGTACGTGATCCCGCGGCTGACGACGCTGGTCGATCCCTTCGTCGAGAAGGGCCGGCGCGCCGCCGAGATCCTCTGCGACCTGGTCGACGGGGTCCGCGCCCGGCGCGGCGAGGAGGAGATCCTGCCCGCCGAGCTGGTGCGGCTGGTCGTCCGCGATTCGAGCGGACCGCCCCCGGCCTGACCGACCGCCGTCAGCCCACCGGCACCGGCCCCACATCGCTGCCCACGGCGAAGAGGTGCAGCGCGCCCTGCGCCTGGGCTGCGGGGAGGGTCACGCTGGTCACGGTCCGGCCCGCCTCCAGGGGGACGCTGGCGGCGTAGACGTGGTTGGCCGTGGTCTGCGAGGTCTGGGTGGCCCAGTTGCGGTAGGGCATGGTCGCGACGACGGTGTCACCGGATGCCCCGCCCGCGACCCAGTCACCGAGCTCGAGACTCGCGGCCTGGGTGGTCCCGTCGCTGTAGGTGATGGTGACCGTCCCGCCCGCCGGCCCATCGCTGGCGGCGCCGAGGAAGCCGAGGCTGGTGGCCCCCGCCGGCACCTGCAGGGTCAGGGTCTGGCCGGCGGCGACGGCGTTGTCGGGGGTGCCGGCGGCAGCGTCGGGCCAGGTGTAGTGGACGCCGTCCGACGTGATCGAGGCGCCGGGCGCCAGCCCGGCCGCGGTCAGCGCCTGCTCCGAATAGGAGTAGCCGGTGCCGTCGAAGTCGGCCGCGCTCTGGGCGGCGTCGCTCGAGATCCCGGTCGCGTCGAAGACGGGGTCGACCCCGACCTCGGCGACCACGTCGGGCAGCGAGACGCCGCCAGCGGTGTGGAGGTGGAAGGTGACCGCGTACTCGCCGTGGGCGGGGGTCGACGCAGCGGTGAGGGTCACCGGTGCCGCCGCCCTGCTCTCGCCGGCCACGTCGAGGCGGCCGGCGGCGGGGGAGACGCTCAGGCCGGAGCCGGCGGGCACGGCCGCCGTCCAGTCGACCTCGGTGCCGGAGCCCATCCCCTGGACGCCGAGGTCGAGCGTTGTGCTCGTCCCCGGACGGAGGAAGACGCTGTCACCGCTCTCACCGGCGCCCAGGTAGCCGAGGGCGGGCAGGAGTCCCGCCGTCGCCGACGGAGGGACGTCCTGAGGTGCCGCCGCCCAGCCGGTGTCGGCCGACGCGCCCAGGGCCCAGTCCAGCGTCGTCGTGCCCTGGCCGAGCACGGACGAGGCGGGCAGGTAGGCGCGGTCCCAGGTGGCGCCGTCGAGGGCCAGGCCCTGCACGTAGGGCGTGGCGTCGGCGGCCGCGGGCGCGTGCTCGACCAGCGTCCTCCCACCGCCGGTGTGGATGGCGACGGCGGGGAAGAGGGGGCTGCCCAGGGCCAGGTTCGCCGACCCCGGCGTCTCCGGGTAGAGGCCCATCGCCGCCCAGACGTACCAGGAGCTCAGCTCGCCCTGGTCGTCGTTGCCGGGCAGCCCGGCGGGGGTGTCGGTGTACAGGTCGTCCTCGATCTGCCGGACCACCTCCTGCGTGCGGTAGGGGGCGCCCGAGTAGTCGTACTCCCAGGCGATGTCGGTGCTCGGCTCGTTGGTCATCTCGATGTGGGTGGCGCCCATGTCGGTGACGCTGGCGGTCATGGCGTCGAGGTACGCGTTCCAGGTCGCGTCCCCGCCCTCGGCCGCGATCAGGCCCCTGAGGTCGAAGGGCACCATCGGGGTGTAGACGTAGCGGTCGCCGTCGGCGAAGAAGGCGGTGGCGTCGG
>DATAXV010000014.1:0-6934 GCA_036272915.1 Candidatus Dormiibacterota bacterium | reverse complement strand
AGCCCGTCCCCGCCGGATCGCGGGGCAGGAAGGGCCCGGTCACCGGCTGCGATCGGGGCACCAGGTTGGGCGCCACGTAGAACTCGGCCGGTCCCCTCCCCACCTCGAGGGCGTCGACCCACTTGATGTTGGACTGGCCCTGCTGGCCGGGGATGAGCAGGCGGGTGGGGAAGCCGTGGCCGCGGTTGAGCGGGACGCCGTCGACGTGGGTGACCAGCATCGCACCGGCCAGGAGCACGTCCTGGCGGTGGTGGTCCCAGTGGTAGCCGCTGGTGCTGCGGACGAGGACGTGGCCGAAGTCGGGGACGGCGCGGGCCAGCCGCAGCAGGGTGGCCACCGGCACGCCTCGCCAGCGCCGCGTCGCCGACCAGCCGGTGACGCAGTTGATCGGATACTCGTGCTCCTCGGAGGGCAGCGCCAGCAGGTGCTGGTAGTCGAGCTCGATCCGGCGGCGCACGGTCCCGGTGACGCGAAGCCGCCAGATCGTCAGATCGACGGTCTGGCCGCCGCCCTCGTAGTCCATGACCGGGAAGTCGAGCGGACCCGGGCCCACCTTGCGGTCGTAGAGCCAGCTCAGCATCGGCGACGGCCAGTTGGCGCCGGAGACGGCGAGGACGAGTCCGGCGACGATGCCCCCCGCCACCACGCCGCGGCGGGTCAGGCGGCCGGGCACCAGGTCCTCTCCGCCCTTCGGGGCCAGGTCCTCGGCGGCCTCGCGGTGGGCGCGGCGTCCGTTGAGGACGAGGTGGGCCATGAGGGCGGTGACGAAGGCGATCGCGGCGAGGACGTGGATCTGCGTCCAGTAGGCGATGAACTGGTTGCGGAAGCTCCACATCTCGATGCCGCTGAAGAAGAGGACGGTGATCGACGCCGCCATCAGCGGGCCGACCAGGCGGCCGGCCAGGCTGGGTGCCCCCGCCCGCTTGTAGGCGGGCCGCTTCAGGTAGTACATGGCGAACTTCCAGCCGGTGCTGACCAGCTTCAGCGCGACGACGGGCAGGAGCAGGAGGCCGACGAAGAAGTGGACCGGCCGGACCGTGTCGAAGATCGGGCCGGGGGGCAGCGAGACGTTGAAGGAGAGCAGGGCGAAGAAGAGCGCGCTCGCCACCTGGACGATGAGCATGAGGAGCAGGACGACGCCGAGCAGTGCCGTCAGCCGGCTGTTGGCGGCGGGCCGGGTGCCCAGCCAATTTGGCAGCGGAGCGTTCAGCCGCATCTCCAGCTGCGTCTCCAGCCGGGTGCGCAGCCGCAGCATGGCGTTCAGAGGAGCGGGCAACCGGCCGACCAGCAGAGTCCGCGGCCGCGGCACCGCGCCCAGCCCAGTGCCCAGTCGCAGCAGGGTGCCCAGCCCACCGACCAGGTGCGTCCCCAGCCACGGCAGAATGCCCGGCAGAGCGCGCAGCACGGTGCCCAGCCGCGTCTCCAGCCGCTTCACGGCTGCCGGCTCCACTCGTTGGCCGGCCGCCAGCCGGCGTAGCGGAGGCTGGTGGCGATGATCCGGAAGCCGGCCCGGGTCCCGCCGATCAGGGTTCCGCCGACCTTCGAGGAGCCGCCCAGGCGGCGCCGGTAGGCGACCGGCACCTCGCAGTAGCGATAGCCGGCGCGCAGCGCCTTGAGGAGCATCTCGACCGACCAGCCGTAGGTCATCTCGCGCATGCCCAGCGCCAGCAGCCGCTGCCGCCGGATCGCCCGCATCGGGCCCAGGTCGGTGACCCTGGCGCCGCAGGCGGCGCCGGCGAAGAAGGCGATCACGCGGTTGCCCACGATCTGGGGCAGGGTCAGCGAGCCCGGTTCGGGGTGGCCCAGGGTGCGAGAGCCGACGACCAGGTCGGCCTTGCCGTCGAGGATCGGGGCGAGCAGGTGGGGCAGGTCGCCGAGGTCGTCGGCGGCGTCGCCGTCGAGCAGCAGGACGATCTGGGCCCTGCTCGCGCGGACGCCGGCCAGGCAGGCTCGGCCATAGCCGCGGCGCGGCTCTGGCACGACCCGCGCCCCGGCCCGGGCGGCGACCCCGGCGGTGTCGTCGCGGGAGCCGTTGTCGACCACCACCACCTCGTCGACCAGTCCACTCTCGCGCAGGCCGAGGACGACCACCCCGATCGCCTCCTCCTCGTCGAGAGCGGGGACCACCGCACCGATCAGGGGGCGCATCAGGCCTCTCCCGCCGGAAGCTGGAACCAGAAGCGCGTGGAGCCGCCGAGGGACTCGACGCCGACCCGGCCGCCGGACGACTCGATCAGCTGGCGGACGATGGCGAGTCCGACACCGGCCCCTCCGCGCGCGGCGTCACGCGACTTCTCCACCCGGTAGAAGCGCTCGAAGAGGTGGGGTAGGTCCGCCTCGGGGATGTCGCCGCTGTTGGTGAGGGAGACCAGCACCGTGTCCGCCCCCCGCTCGGCTCCGATCACGACGGCGCCTCCGCGCGGTGTGTAGCGGGCGGCGTTCTGCAGCAGGTTGAGCACGACCTGGGCCAGGTGATCGGGGTTGGCCCTGGCGCCGAGCCGCCGCGGCAGCCGCAGCGAGACCTCGACGCCGGCGGTCTCGAAGGCGGGCCGGCACAGCTGGTGGGCGGCCTCGATGATCGGGACCATGTCGATCTCGACGGCGGCCTGCTCGTTGCCGACGGCGCCGGCGGCGAGGACGTCGAGCGAGCGGGAGAGACGGTGCAGGCGGCCGACCTCCTCCTCCAGCGAGGCGAAGATCTCGGCGCTCGGCTCCATGACCCCCTCGCGCATCGCCTGCAGATAGCCCTGGAGGTTGGTCAGCGGCGTCCGCAGCTCGTGGGCGAAGTTCGTGATCAGGTCCTGCCGCATCCGCTCCTGGTCGCGCAGGCTGGCGGACATCTGGTTGAAGGAGTCGGCCAGCGAGGAGAGCTCCGGTGTCGAGGGCCGGGGCACCCTGGCCCCGTAGGCGCCCTCACCGACCCGGCGGGCGGCGGCCGCCACCATGGCGATGGGCCGGTTGACGACGCGGCCGAGGAGCAGGGCGACCAGGATCGAGGCGATCAGGGCCGCCACCGAGGCCATGACCAGCACATGCATCACCGACTCGGTGAACATCGCCCTTGACTCGGCGTCGCTGGCGCCGTGGGCGAGCATCAGGTGCTCGAAGGTGGTGAAGCCGATCCAGCTCACGCCGATACCGACCACGAGCAGGGCGAGGACAGCGCCGGCCAGGCTGGCCAGCGCGAAGCGCAGCGGCAGGCTGTCGAGGCGGCGGAGGAATCGCAGCCTACTCATCACTCACCACCCGGTAGCCGACCCCGCGGACGGTCTCGATGTAGCGCGGACGACCGGCGGTGTCGCCGAGCTTGCTGCGGATGCGGCCGACGTAGGCGTCGATGCTCCGCTCCAGGATCGGCTCGTCCGCTTCCGCCGCCAGCGCGTCGATCAGCTGGCCCCGGGAGAGGACGCGGCCCTCGGCCCCGACCAGGGCGGCGAGCAGGCCGAACTCCATCGTCGTCAGCTCGCAGCGTTCGCCGCCGAGGCGGACGGTGCGGCGGTCGAGATCGAGCTCGAGGTCGCCCTGGCGGAGGTTGCCGGTGGCAGGGCGCGGCCGGGAGCGGCGCAGGAGGGAGCGGACCCTCGCCACCAGCTCGGACGGGGCGAAGGGCTTGGCCAGGTAGTCGTCGGCTCCCGAGTCGAGGCCGCGGACCCGGTCGGGCACGTTGCCGAGCGCGGTCAGCATCAGGATCGGCGGTCCACCCTCGTCGCGGACGATGCCGGCGACGCCGATGCCGTCGATGCGGGGGAGCATCACGTCGAGGACGACGGCGTCGAAGCGCTCCCGGCGGAGCACCTCGAGAGCGGCGAGCCCGTCGTGGACGCCGGCCACCTCGTAGCCAGCCCGCTCCAGGTAGGCGGAGATGAGCACGACGATCTTGGCGTCGTCGTCCACGACCAGAACGCGATCGCGCCGCGGTGGGTTCATGCCAGGCTCCCGCCGAGCAGGTCGATCCACTCGCTGAGGACGTGGACCCGCCGCAGGCCGAGGCCCGGCAGCAGGCGGCGGGCGGAGAGGGTGAGGACGACGGCGACGCCGCCCCCGGTCCGCCCCCACTGGGCGACGACGGGGATGGTCCCGGCCAGCCCGGAGCAGGCGCTGAGGCGGACGTCCGGCAGCCACCACGATCCCGCCACCGGCCGCTCGCCCCTGGCGTGGTACCGCCGGCGGACCAGGGCCAGGGCGCGGGCGATGCCGCGGCGCTCGGGGAAGGCCGCCGCGACCGTGACCTGGGGGCTGCGCAGGATGCCGGGGCCGGCGCCGAGGTTGCCGGTGGCGGCGGTCATCGTGATCACTGCGCCAAGCCCCCGGAGATCGTCGGCGAATCGGCTGGCATGGGCGGCTCCGAATCGATCCTGATAGGTCCTGTAGGTGAGGGTGGGCCGCTGGGCCCAGAGATAGTCGGCGTCGCGTTCCACGGTATAGCCGCTGATGGTCCGGCGGCGAACCAGCATGTCCAGCGCGGGGACCGGGGTCACGGCCGCAGCACCGGCTGGACGATCCGATGCTCGGTCAGGAGCCGGTGTGCCGAGCCGAACCGCTCCTCGATCGGCCCCTCCCTGCGCAGCCAGTCGAGGTGGCGCGCGATCCCCTCCTCGAGAGAGACCCTGGGCTCGAAGCCCGCGCTCCGGGCGAGGCTCAGATCCGGGGTCAGGGCTCGCATCTCGCCAGGCCGGAACTGTCCGCTGACCTCGGCCGGGATCCGGACTCCGAGGGCGTCCGCGAGCACCTCGGCCAGGTCCGCGATCGAGGTCGCCCGGCCGCTGCCCACGTTGACGGCGCGACCGTCGAGGCGGTCCGTCTCCGCGGCCCAGAGATTGGCCCTGGCGATGTCCTCCACGTAGCAGAGGTCGCGGGTCTGGCGGCCGTCCTCGTAGACGACGGGGGCGAGCCCGTTGAGGAGGCGGGTGCAGAAGATGCTGATCACCCCGGTGTAGGGGTTGTAGAGCGACTGCCTGGGGCCGTAGGTGCAGGCGTAGCGGAGAGCGACCACGGGCAGTCCCATCTGCGCTCCCACGATCAGGGCCAGCCGCTCCTGGTCGACCTTGGTCAGGGCGTACACGGTGCCGCCGCTGATGGGCGCCGCCTCCGGCGTCGGCGCCGGCTCGGCGCCGCCACCGCACACCGGGCAGGGGACCTCGAAGCGGCCGGCGGCGAGATCGGCGGAGTCGCGCAGAGGAGGGAACTGCAACCCGTGCTCGGGGCAGCGCACCGCCCCCTCGCGGTAGACCGCCTGAGAGGAGGCGATGACCAGCTTGCGCACGGTCCCGCGATGCGCGCGCATCAGCTCGAGCAGGCGGGCCGTCCCCAGCGAATTGACCTCGACGTAGTGCGCGATCTCCGGCATGTAGCCGCCGTACGCGGCGAGGTGGAAGACGACCTCGACACCGTCCAGGGCCTGGGCCATGTCCGCCTCGGAGCGGACGTCGCCGCAGCGGAACTCGGCCTCCGGGTTGATCCAGGGCGGCCGGCCGCGGCCGTGCGTCTGCGGCTCGAGGTTGTCGAGCACGCGGACTCCCCAGCCCTCGGCGACGAGCAGGTCGACGAGGTGCGACCCGATCAGGCCGGCGCCGCCGGTGACCAGGGCCCGCCTAGACATGCTGCACCGCCCTGACCAGGCCGAGCCGCTCCATCGCCGAGCGGGTGGCATGGAGATCGTGGCCCGGCGTCATGTACCGATCCAGGAGGGCCAGGTCCTCCCGCTCGTCGATATCGAAGATCGGGGCGAGGGTGGCCAGCCGCAGGCGCAGCGTCCGCGCCCGCTGCCGGATCCGGTCGGCGACGTCGCGGCCGGACATGACGATCCCGGAGAGGACGTCGTGCCAGCCGCGCATCCCGATCAGCGAGTACCCGCCGTCGTGCGTGGGTCCGAGCACCAGGTCGTGGTCGTGCAGGTGGGCGAAGGCCTCGGTGACCTGGTCGAGGCCGAGCTGGGGCGAGTCGGAGGCGATCAGAACCACCGGCCGCTCGCCCTCCTCACTGGCCCGGCGCAGCAGGTGGCGCTGGCGGTCGGTCCAGTCCGCCTCCGGCTGAACCCTCACCCGGGTCGCCGGTCCGGCGCCGACCAGGGGCCGGATCTCGCTCCAGGCGTCGGTCGGGGTCACGTACCAGCCGAGACGGAAGGGCGCGCTCTCGAACCGGGCGCCGAGGTCCCGCAGGAAGGCCGCGTACAGCGCCGCGGCGGCATCGTCGCCGATTCCCGCCGCGAGCCTGGTCTTGACCTGACCCGGGCGCGGCGCGCGGGCGGCGATGTAGAGGCGGGGACCGGTGTCCTCGATCCGGGTGGTGGTCACGCCGCCAAACCTAGGCGCCCAATGTGACTGGGCTGTGACCGGCGATGTCCGGGATCAGTCCGGCGTCGGGAAGCGCTCCGGACCGAACGGCTCGATGGGGTGCCGGGTCTCACCATCGGTGGCGAGGTCGGCGGCGATCTCTCCCATCACCGTGGCGAACTTGAAGCCGTGGCCGGACATGCCGCCGAGCACGGTCAGGCGGGAATGGCCGGGGACGGCGCCGATGACGAAGTCTCCGTCCGGAGAATTGGTGTACATGCAGACCTTGCTCCTGACCGGGTCGGGGTCGAGTCCGCGGATCGAGTCGCGGACGAAGTCGGAGACCCTCTCCCGGTCGGCCTCATGGACCTGCCGGTCGAGCCGGTCCGGATCGGCCTTCGCTCCACCGTGATGCGCCGCCACCTTGACCGTCTGGCCGTCGAGTGTCGGGAAGCCGTAGAGGTCGCGCCCGCCGCGCTTGCGGATGAAGATCGGGGCGCGCCCCGGTGCGAACTCCTCCGGACGCCGAGCCCGGAACCAGAACTGGACCTGGCGCTCGACCCAGTTCGGCACCACCCCGGGAAGGACCCTGCCCACCCAGGCGCCGGCACAGACGACGGCCCTTGACGCGCGATGCTCCCCCGCCGAGGTCCGGATGGTCA
>DATAXV010000013.1:0-2813 GCA_036272915.1 Candidatus Dormiibacterota bacterium | reverse complement strand
GACGCCAAACCTCTTGCAGGTCACAGCGACTGTGATCTTCCGCGGCACCTGTTCACCGACCATCGACCGCCTATCGCAACGTCCCTTGAGCGGCTCCTGCTCCTGGATCCTGCTCCTCAACCGCTGTCATAACTACCCCTCTGCCACTCACGCTATGACGGATTGAGCGCCCACTACCAGCACAGTTGCGTTGGGCCTCGTTAGTGATGTCGGCTATCTATAGCTATCTTCGGCCTGGCAGTCCGCTCCCCAGGAGTTCCGCGCAGCTGCTGGCCCACATGGTCACGTGTGCGGATGTCCAGGCCGGTGCGGAAGCAGCACACGCGCGACTGGGCCCATGGTCAGACCCTGGACGATGATGCTGATCAGGACGACGCCATACACGAGGCCTCGCAGGGATTGATAGGCACCCGGCCCCGAGGTCTGGAGGCTGAGAAGCAGGGCCAGAGCGACGGCGCCGCGAAGCCCGCTCCAGACCATCAGATGCTGCCACCGCAGATTGATTCGCCGTCCGAGCGGGCGGAGCACGATGAGCAGCGGGTAGACAGCCAGGGCGCGGGCGACGAGCAGGATCCCGGCCGCGGCGAGGACCAGCGGCCAGACGCGGATGATCGCCTCCCACGGGACGTCCAATCCGATGAGGACGAAGACGGCCGTGTTGAGCAGGAAGGAGACGTAGTCCCAGAACACGTCGACCGCCGCCTGCGTCCGCTCTGACATCCCCTTCGGCCGGCCGACGTTGCCGAGGACGAATCCCGCGCAGACGACGCAGAGGATGGGGGAGACGTGCAGGTAGTCGGCGACCAGGTAGCCGCCGTAGGCGGCGATGCCGGTCAGTGTGATCTCGACCTGCGGATCGTCCAGCCGGCTGGTCACCAGCGACAGCAGGAGCCCGACGGCGACGCCCAGCGCGCAGCCGCCGAGCCCGAGCTGGAGGAAGGTGAGGACCGCCGGTCCCGGCGCGAGCTGCCCACCCTGCGTCGCCGCCAGCGCGATCGCGAACACGATGGCGCCGGTGCCGTCGTTGAGCAGGGCCTCGCTCTCGACCAGGTCGATCAGTCGGGAGGGGACTCCGATCCGGCGGAACACGGCGGTGACAGCGACCGGGTCGGTGGGGGAGACCAGGGCGCCGAAGAGGATCGCCACCGGCAGGGCGAGCTGGAGGCTGAGGCTGCCCAGGAATCCGACCACCGCAGTGGTCAGCAGCACCCCGACGGTGGACAGACCGACGATGGCGGCCAGGTTGTCGCGGACGTGCCGCCACCTGATGTTGAAGGACGACTCGAAGAGCAGCCCGGGCAGCAGCACGAAGAGGATCAGGCTCGAGGTGAGGTGGATCGGCCGGGAGCCGATGATGAGGCCGACGCCCAGCCCGACGATGGCGAGCGCCGTCTCGTAGGGCACCGCCGCCCGGCGGGCGACGACGGCTATCGCGGCGGCGATGAGCAGGATGACGACGAGGGCGGCGATCCGGGTCTCGATCACGCACCCCTGATCTTGTCGCCTCCCGCCGATGTAGTGTGGGCGGATGACGGACGACGAGCGCAAGCCGGTGATCGACCCCAAGGTGGTCCGCACCTGGGAGCGGCTGCTCCGGCTCGGGCGGGGATCGGCCGACCTGCTCGAGATCCTGCTACCGGTCGCCGCGGGCCTGACCCGCGACGAGCTGGCCCGGACCCTGACCCGCGCCACCGGCTTGCGCGAGGGATCACCGGTGGATGCGCTGGAGCAGATCTGGCGCCTGCTCGGCGTCGTCCCCCGCTACCGCCACGAGGAGCTGCTACGGCGCTACGAGGTCCTTCGACAGCGGGTCGAGGAGGCCGAGGCGGGCCTCCGGCAGGTCCGCCGCACGATGGACCAGCAGGACCGCCAGGTGGAGGCGCAGGAGGCGCTCGACTCCTGGGGAGCGCTGCTTCGCCGCACGCTCACCGCGCAGGCGGACCTGGTCCGGTCGGTCACCGGGATCGACGTGCCCGCGCCGCTCGGCCTCGGTCCGCAGGCACCGGAGGCGGCGGCACCCGAGCCCGCAGTCGAGGAGCCTGCTGCCGAGGGGCCCGAGGCTCCCCCGGCGAAGCCCAGGAAGAAGAGCTCCCGGCCGCGCAAGCAGGCGGGCTGAGACCGGGTCAGGAGCAGGGTTCGGGGATCGTCGACGGGCTCGGGCTCGGAGACGGACTGGGGCTCGGCGATGGGCTCGGGCTGGGTGACGCCGCCGGGCTCGCAGACGGCGATGGCGACGTGCTCGGCGACGGCGATGGGCTCGGACACGCGCTCGGGCTCGGCGACGGGGATGGCGAGCTGCTCGGCGACGGAGACGGGCTGGGCGATGCCGTCGGCGACGGGCTCGGGCTGGGCGTCGAGGTCGGTGTCGGCTGCGGGGTCGGCGTCGGAGTGGGGTTGAGCGACTCGGGCGGAGGAAGCTTGGTGGCTCCGGCGCTGCCGGCCAGCGCGGCGAGTTCGCCGTTGCTCTCCATGCCCAGCGCCCAGGCACCGACGCCGAGCAGGTCGTACTGGTCGGCGTAGGCGGCCTTCAGCGACAGCGACTGGGCGTTCTCGTAGTAGACCTCGTACCAGGTGCCGTCCGACTCGTAGTCGAGCCAGGGCACCTCCGCCGACGAGTCCCAGTGGGTGTCGCCTCCCATCGCCTCGACCTGGGCGTCGGTGAGCGCCGTCGGGCCGCCGAGGATGGGTGCGTTGGCGGCATTGCCCGCCGTCGCCCACTGATAGCCGTAGAGGGGAAGGCCGAGGATGATCTTGTCCGGCGGCGCCTCCTGCAGGTAGCTCTGGACGGTGTCCTCGATGGTCCAGCCATTGCC
>DATAXV010000012.1:0-19670 GCA_036272915.1 Candidatus Dormiibacterota bacterium | reverse complement strand
GCAACAAGATGGACATTACCATCCAGCTCAAGAGCGGGATGAAGTGGTCTGACGGCACCCCCATCACCACTCAGGACATCAAGTGGACCTGGCAGCAGGAGTGCAACCCGGCCAGCGGTGCGGTGACCGCCCCTGGTTTCGACCAGGTCCAGGACATGCAGATCCTGAGCCCGACCAAGATGGTCTGGCAGATGGGTCCGGTCCCGGCCGGCAACTGCCAGGCGCCGAACGCCATCAACACCGGCGTCCTCGGTCCCTATCTGCTCGACATGAACATGTCGCCGCTGCCGGAGCACGTACTGGGATCGATCCCGGTCGCCAACTGGAAGAACGCCCCCTTCTTCACCAACTACCCGACCGTGACCGACGGCGCATACGTGGTCACCAGCTTCACCGGCGGCAACAACACCGTCGTCACCTACAAGCCCAACCCCTACTACGCCGACGGACGCACGGGCGCCAAGTACTTCAACCACAAGGCGTACCTGAGCCGGCTCGTCTACAAGACCTACGGAGACAAGTCCAGCGAGCTCGCCGGCATCCGCACCAGTGACACGCAGATCGGCCAGGACCTGCTCGGCTCTGACATATCCGCGACCAAGGGTCTGAAGAACATCAAGACCGTCGTCTCCTACCCGCCCAGCTATGAGATGGTCCTATTCAATCAGGGCAACAATGAAACCGGCTGTGCGTCACAGCAGTTCGCGCAGACGTGCGGTAAGCCCACCGTCTTCAAGGACGACCCGGTGCTGCGCCAGGCACTGAACATCGCCGTCGACAAGCAGGCGATGATCAAGTCCCTGGTCGGCGGCGTCGGCAAGATCATGAACAGCGTCTTTCCCGACAACCTCAAGCCCTGGTACGACACCAACCTTCCCGCCTGGAAGCTGGACGTCGCCAAGGCCAACTCGATGCTGACCTCCGACGGCTGGAAGATGACCAAGAGCGGCGTCCGCGAGAAGAACGGGCGGATGCTCGAGTTCACCCTCTCGACCACCAGCGGTAACCCGCAGCGGTCGGCCGAGGAGGAGCAGTTGCAGCATGACTGGGGGCAGGTCGGCGCCAAGGTGACCAACTTCACCAACTTCCCCGCCGACCAGTTCTTCGGCGACTTCGGCGAGAACGGCACGATGGCGACGGGCACCTTCGACGCCGGGATCTTCACCGACGAGTTCGGAGCGGACCCCGACTCCTGGTCGACCCTCGTCACCCCCTCGCAGCTCCCCAGCACCGCCAACCCGGGCGGGCAGAACTGGGGTCGCGTCAATGACCCGACAATGACGAAGCTCTTCACCGAAGGCGAGCTCACCGCCAGCGCGTCGCAGCGGCAGAAGGTCTATGACCAGCTTCAGGTCGAGTGGAACAAGAACCTGCCTCTGATCTCGCTCTACCAGCGACCCAACGTCGCCACGGCGGCAAGCAGCGTCGTCAACTTCGCTCCTGGAGGCCCCGGCAGCGGCGCCTTCGTCGGTCTCGACTTCTGGAACGCGGCCGACTACGGGATGAAGCCCGCGGCTTCCTAGCCAAAGGAGCAACGAGCAGATGGACAGAGGGTCGGTGAAGCCGTGACCAGATATCTCGTGTGGAGAGTGGGTCAGGCAATCCCGACCCTCTTCCTCATTTCCCTGGCGCTCTTCTTCGGGATGCACGCGCTTCCCGGCGGGCCGATGGCGGCGTTCGCCTTCAGCCCGCGCATGAGCCAGGCGGCCAAGAACGCGATCATCAAGGCATGGGGCCTCAACCAGCCCCTCTACGTGCAGTACTTCGTCTGGGCCAAGTCGATGGTCACGGGCAACTGGGAGTTCTCGTTCTTCCTCGGGATCCCGGTCCGCAAGGCGATCGCCGAGCACCTGCCGGCGACGGTCATCCTGATGGGCACCGCCTTCTGCATCCAGGAGCTCCTCGCCCTGCCCTCCGGCATCTACGCGGCGCTCCGCCGGTACTCGATCTTCGACCAGGCGGTGACCTTCTTCTCGTACATCTTCTTCTCGATGCCGACCTTCTGGCTCGGCCTGATGCTGATCCTGGCGCTCGCCGTGTTCGTGCCGATCTTCCCGGTCGCCGGCATCGTCAACGTCAGCGACACCGGCGCCGGCTGGGGCACGCCCCAGTTCCAGAGCTACCTGGCCGCCAACCCGGTCTCCGGGGTGCTGGACATCATCCATCACCTGATCCTTCCGGCCTTCACCGTGGCGCTGGTCGGCATCGCCGGGGACTCGCGCTTCATGCGCGCGTCGATGATGGACACCGTCAACCAGGACTACGTCCGCACCGCCCGGGCCAAGGGCCTCCTGGAGCGGACGGTGGTCCTCAAGCACGCGCTGCGCAATGCCCTGCTCCCCGTCATCACGAACATCGCGCTGACGTTGCCCGTGCTCTTCGGAGGCGCGGTCGTCACCGAGCAGATCTTCAGCTGGCCGGGGATGGGCCAGCTCTTCTACCAGGCGCTCTCCGTCGAGGACTACACGCTCCTGATGGGGATTATGTTCGTGTCGTCGGTCCTCATCGTCTTCTGCAACATCCTGGCCGACATCGCCTACGCGATCGTCGACCCGAGGATCTCCTATGCTTGACGTCCGCGGCGAGCTGGGTCCGCAGCCGGCACCGGACTCCGCCCTCAGCGGGGGCGAGGCGACACAGCAGCTCAACTTCCGGGAGCTGACCTACCGGCGCTTCATGGCCCACCCGCTGGCCAAGTGGGCGCTGCTCGGCTTCGTCGCCATCCTCGTCCTCTGCTACGGCGCGCCGCTCTGGCACCTGATCGCGCCGAACTTCATCCAGACGGCGAACCAGTACACGCTGGGTCAAGCCAACCAGCCCCCATCGCTGGCACACCTCTTCGGCACCGACAGCCTGAACGGCCACGACATCTTCAGCCTCTGCCTCTACGGCGGCGAGCTCTCGATCTTCATCGGCGTCGGCTCGATGGTCGTCGGCATCGCCATGGCGCTCATCATCGGCGGCGCCTCCGGCTTCATCGGCGGCCCGCTCGACGCGGTCCTGATGCGTATCGCCGACCTCTACTTCTCGGTCCCGATCCTGCTCACCGTCCCGCTCGCGACCAAGGTCTTCGGCCACGCCAGCCCGGTCACGATCGCGATCATCTTCGGCATCTTCAGCTGGCCGGGGCCGGCCCGTATCGTCCGCAGCTACATGCTCTCCCTGCGAGAGCAGCAGTTCACCGAGGCGGCGCGCGCGCTCGGTGTGTCCAACATGCGCATCATCTACCGCCACCTGCTGCCCAACGCGGTGGGACCGATCCTGGTCTCGTTCACCCTGGGCGTGGCCACGAACATCATCCTCGAAGCGTTCGTGAGCTACCTCGGCTTCGGGCTCCAGCCTCCCACCTACTCCTGGGGCACCGTGCTCAGCAACTCGCAGCAGTACCTGCTCAGCGGCAACTGGTGGTGGACCGTGTTCCCGGGACTGTGCATCGTGGTCACGGTCCTCTGCATCAACTTCATCGGCGACGGGTTGCGTGACGCACTCGATCCCAGGGGGTTGCGCTGACCCGTGACTGAGCAGCAGCAAGGGCTTCGGCCCCTGCTCGACGTGGAGGACATCCACGTCGAGTTCGACACGTTTGATGGAATCGTGAAGGCGGTGGACGGGGTCTCCTTCTCCGCCTATCCCGGTCAGACGCTGGGTGTGGTCGGGGAATCGGGGTGCGGCAAGAGCGTCACCGCTCTCGCGATCATGCGCCTGGTCGACCGGCCCGGCCGGATCAGCTCGGGACGGATCCGGTTCGACAACCAGGACCTCCTCGAGCTGTCCGACGAGGAGATGCGGGACATCCGCGGCGCCGAGATCGGCATGATCTTCCAGGAGCCGATGACCTCGCTCAACCCGGTCTACACGGTCGGGGATCAGATCTCGGAGACGATCATCCGGCACCAGGGCCTCTCCAAGTCGCGGGCGACGAAGCGGGCGGCGGAGATGCTGGAATTGGTCCGCATCCCCGACGCGACGCGGCGCCTCGACGACTACCCGCACCACATGTCCGGGGGCATGCGCCAGCGAGTCATGATCGCCATGGCCCTCAGCTGCAACCCCAAGCTGCTCATCGCCGACGAGCCCACCACCGCCCTGGACGTGACCATCCAGGCCCAGGTGCTGGACCTGCTCCGCGACCTGCAGCGCGAGGTCGGCATGTCGGTGATGCTGATCACCCACGACCTTGGCGTCGTCGCCGAGATGTGCGAAGAGGTCGTGGTCATGTACGCCGGCGAGGTCGTCGAGCGCGCCCTGACCGGCCCCCTGCTCAAGAACGCGCAGCACCCCTACGCCGAGGGCCTGCTCAAGTCGGTTCCCCGGCTGGGGATGACCCAGGCGGAGAAGCTGGGTGTGATCAGGGGGGTCGTCCCGAGCGGTCTGCACTGGCCCACCGGCTGCCGCTTCGCCTCCCGCTGCGACTACCGCTATGAGGCGTGCGACAAGCATCCCGCCCTGTTCCAGCTCGGCGGCGGACGCTCCTCAGCCTGCTGGCTGACCGAGCACGGGCCCCGCCAGGAGCAGGCGACCGCGTTCGAGCCACCCGCCGAGCCACCCGCCGAGCCGCCCGCCGAGCCGGCCGCCGCCGAGGTCGCACCCCTCACCTCGGAGAAGAGGGGGGCGCTGCTCAGCCTTGACGGCATCGTCAAGTACTTCCCGGTGCGCGGCGGCCTGCTGCGGACGGTCCGCGGCCATGTCCGCGCCGTTGACGGCGTCGACCTCGAGGTCAAGCCCGGGGAGACGCTCGGCCTGGTCGGCGAGTCCGGCTGCGGCAAGTCCACGCTCGGCCGCACCATCCTCCGCCTGATCGAGCCCACGTCGGGGAAGATCGAGTTCGACGGCCGGGACATCAACGGGCTCTCCCGCAGACAGCTGAAGCCGCTTCGGGCGCAGATGCAGATGATCTTCCAGGACCCGATCGGCTCCCTCAACCCGAGGATGTCAATCGGCCAGATCGTCGGCGAGGGCCTCCTCGTGCACGGGATGCGCAACCGCAAGCAGCGCGAGGAGATCGTGCGCGACACGCTGGAGCGGGTCGGCCTCCGCCCCGAGTACGTGAACCGCTACCCGCACGAGTTCTCCGGCGGGCAGCGGCAGCGCATCGGCATCGCCCGCGCCCTGGCCCTGCGACCCAAGCTGGTCATCGCCGACGAGCCGGTCTCCGCGCTCGACGTGTCCATCCAGTCCCAGGTGCTGAACCTGCTGGTGGAGCTCAAGCGCGAGTTCGAGTTGACATACGTCTTCATCGCCCACAACCTGGCCGTGGTCGCCTACATCTCCGACCGCATCGCGGTGATGTACCTGGGCAAGGTGATGGAGCTGGCGGGGGCTCAGGAGCTCTACCAGAACCCGCTGCACCCCTACACGCAATCGCTGATCTCGGCCATCCCCGAGATCGAGGTCGCCGACCGGCGGCAGCGGGTCATCCTCCGCGGCGACGTCCCCAGCCCCATCAACCCGCCCAGCGGCTGCCGGTTCCGGACCCGCTGCCCCCTGGCCCGGGCCAAGGGCACGCAGGACGGCATCTGCGCCGAGGAGGAGCCGCCGCTGACGGCCAAGGCGGGCGGGCGGATAGTCGCCTGCCACTTCGCCTGAGGGGCGGCTGCGCGAAGCCCGAAGCTTCACACGGAGCGCCGCGTGCTCATCTGCGACTAGCGGAGAACGTTTGACAACACCCCGCGGCGGGCGCGGCTGCGGGGCATGAGGCAGTTACCTACCGGGATGCCACCACCATGGGATGGGCGGAGGCGAACACCCTTGCCGGTCGGGATCAGGCCGAAGATCATGGTGCTGATGCGCTGTTCAGCCGGCCGAAGGGCGGTTTCCGGAGCCGCGGCGCCGCCCTTCCGGGGACGACTCTGATCGTGGTCGGGCTCGACGAGCTCCTTCCTGAGGTCGGGCGGCCGACCCCCGGCTGCATGTCCGTCGGCGGCGGGAGCACCATTCTCGGGGCATCCCCCGCCGGTGGGGGCCCGGAGGCCGCGGACGTCTCCGCGCCGGCGCCATGACCTCTCGCAGACGTCGCCGCCTCGCCTTTGGCAGCTTCATCGTGATCGTCGCGATCTGCCTCGCGGCGGTCGTGTTCCAGGCCCTGAGCAGTTCGACGCCGACGAGCAGCGCTTTCGGTGGCAGCTCGTTCTGGGACGAGACGATGCTCGTCGGCTTCGCGTTCGCGTTCGCGGCGGTGGGGATGGTGATCCTCTCGAGGCAGCCCTGGAACACGATCGGGTGGCTGTTCATGGGCATCGGGTTGCCCTGGTCCCTCGCGGTCCTGACCGACGGTTACGCGAGGTACACGATCCTCGTTCAGCCGGGCGCGCTGCCCGGAGGTCCAGCCGCCGCCGCCTGGAGCGCATGGGTGTGGATTCCTGGCGTGATGCTGATCGGGACCTTCCTGCTCCTGCTGTTCCCAGACGGCCACCTCCCCTCTCGCCGATGGTGGCTGGTCTCCTGGATGGCCGCCGGTTCGATGGTCTTCACCAGTGCCGAGACCCTCCTCACACCCGGGAAGCTCGCCGGCGCCGGGTTTCCACGGATTCGCAATCCCTTCGGCATCGAGGCGCTCCATCCACTGGTCGGGGTCCTGGCCTTCGCGGTGGTGCTGATCCCGCTCTCGGTCGGGGCGTCGGTGATCGCCCTCGTCCTGCGGTACCGGCGCTCGAGGGGCCAGGAGCGCCTCCAGATGAAGTGGCTGACCACGGCGGCCGGCGCCAGCGCGTCCCTCTATCTCGCGGTTGGTGTAATCACGCTGTCGTTGGGGAGCGGCCGGGGACCGAGCTTCACATGGTTCCAGATCCTCCAGGCAGCGTCCCTGCTGTCCTTGGCCCTGATCCCGGTGGCCTGCGGCTTCGCCATCCTGCGCCACCGCCTCTACGACATCGACATCGTCATCAACAAGGCTCTGGTCTATGGGTCGCTGGCGGTGTTCATCACGGCGGTCTACGTGGCGATCGTAGTCGGGGTCGGGCGCGCCGTCGGCAGCGGTGGCAATCCCAACGTCGGCCTGTCCATCGTGGCCACCGCGGTGGTGGCGGTCGGCTTCCAGCCGGTGAGGGAGCGGATTCAGCGGTTGGCCAACCGACTGGTCTATGGCAGGCGCGCCACGCCCTATGAGGTCCTCTCGGAGTTCTCCACGGGGATGGCCCACGCGGTGGCGATCGAGGATCTGTTGCCGCATATGGCCCGGATCGTCGCCGAGGGAACCGGAGCCGCGCGGGTGGACGTGTGGCTGCACCTCGGGTCGGCGATGATCCTGGAGGCAACCTCGGCGGGCTCCAGGGGGCAGGTGAGGGCCATGGTCCCCTCGGTGCACGGGGACGATGTGAGCATCGAGGGCGCGGACGCCACCATCCCGGTCCGCCACCAGGGAGAGCTGCTCGGCCTGATCGGAGTGATGAAGGACGCGGGTGAGGCGATGACGCCGGCCGAGACGAAGTTGCTGGACGACCTCGCCGCCCAGGCAGGTCTGGTCCTCCGCAACGTCCGGTTGATCGAGGAGCTGAAGGAGTCGCGTCAGCGCCTGGTGACAGCCCAGGACGAGGAGCGCCGCCGCCTCGAGCGGGACCTCCACGATGGCGCGCAGCAGCGCATGGTGGCCATCTCCCTGGTGCTGCAGCTGGCCAGGCGCCTGGTCCCCGGGGACGCGGATTCCGGTCTCGGCGCCCGTCTGGAGCAGGCATCGGAGCAGGTCTCGCTTGCCCTTTCGGAGCTTCGGGATCTGGCTCGAGGCATCCACCCGGCGATCCTCACCGACCGCGGCCTGGTCCCCGCCCTCCTTTCGCTGGCCGAGCGCTCGACCGTCCCGACCACCGTCGACTCCACGGTGGAGCGGCGCCTGCCTGCACCGGTCGAGGCCACCGCCTACTTCGTCGTCTCCGAAGGCCTGGCCAACATCGCGAAGTACTCACGGGCCAGCACGGTGCTCGTGACCGCCCGGGAGGCGGACGGAGCGCTCTCGGTGGTGGTCGAAGACGACGGCGTAGGCGGCGCCGACGCCTCGCGGGGATCCGGCCTCCGCGGGCTCGCCGACCGGGTCGCGGTCGTGAACGGCGCGCTCGGCGTCGAGAGTCCACGGCGAGGCGGAACACGCCTGGTGTGCCGGATCCCGGTGGCGCCGATCGACACCGCGACGGTGGCGCCGCGCCAGCTCGAGACGCCTGCCGGCGGTCGCGCGTAGCACGTCCTCGCCACCGCCTGCTTCAGCCGGCGGCCGCCTCACACCTCAGCCGCGGTAGCGATGCAGGACCTCGGAGAGGGCGCGGGTGCCGAAGTCGAGCGACTCGACGGTGACGCGCTCGTCGGCTGCGTGCACGGTTTCGCGGCCGACTCCGGCGGGGAGGCGGACCGGGAGGAAGCCGTAGCCGACGATGCCGAGCCGGCCGAAGTGCCGCTGGTCGGTGGCGCCGCTGAGCATGACCGGGACGGCGACCGCCTTGGGATCGAGCTCGTGCACCACGGCGCCGAGCAGCTGATAGAACTGGCCCAGCTCGGCTGACGGGGTGAAGGGCCCCTCGCTGGTGACCTCGATCTCCGGCGCCGGCCCGACCACCTCCCGCACCTCGGCGACGAACTCCTCGGCCCTGACCCCGGGGAGCACCCGCCCGTCCACGTCGATCACGGCCTTGGACGGGATCACGTTGATCTTGCTCCCGGCCTGGACGATGGTGGCGTTGACGGTGTTGTGCAGGACCGAGTCGAAGATCCCGCCCTCGGCACCGAGGGCGTCGAGCGCAGCGTAGGCACGGCGCGGCTCGAGCAGGCTTCGCAGCGTCGCTGCCACGTCGCCGCCGACGCGGTCGGCGATGCCGCGGATGAAGGCCTCGGTGACGGGGTGGAGGTGGATCGGCAGCCGGCAGCCGTCGAGCGCCGTCAGCAGCCGGCCCAGCCTGGCCATGGTTCCGCCGCGATGGGTGCGGGAGGCGTGGCCGCCGGGACCGTGCAGGGTCATGCGCAGGCGGCAGGCGCGCTTCTCGGCGGCCATGATCGTATAGAAGGCAGAGCCGGCGATCTCCTGGCGCGAGCCACCGCCCTCGCCGATGCCGTGGCGGATGCCCTCGAACAGCTCGGGATGCTGGTCCACCAGGAACTTGGCCCCGTGGACACCGCCCGCCTCCTCGTCGGCGACGCAGGCGAGGACGACGTCCCCGGCCGGCGCCTGCACGCGGTCGATGGCGTCGAGCAGGGCGCAGACCATCATCGCCACCCCGCCCTTCATGTCAAGGGCGCCGCGGCCCCACACCCAGCCGTCGACCTGGTCGCCGCCGAAGGGAGCCCGGCTCCAGTTCTGACCCTCGGTGGTGACGACGTCGACGTGCCCCTGCATGAGCAGCGGCGGAGCCTCCCCACGCCCCGGGACCCGGACCACCAGGTTGGGCCGCGAGGGGTCGCCGGCGAGGATCCGCCCACTGATGCCACGCTCCTCGAACAGCCGCCGCAGGTGCTCCAGGCACGGCCCTTCGTTGCCCGGCGGATTGGTGGTGTCAAAGCGGACCAGCTGGCTCAGCAGGTCGGCCGGGCTGACGGTGGAGGGAGATGCCATTGCGGCCAGCTTATCCCGGATCGGCGCCCCTCCCCTTATCGATTGGAGGCGAGCTCAGCGGTGGGCCGGCTCCGGCACGGACACCTCGACGAAGGGCTCGGGGAGGGCCGGCGACGGCTGCTCGAGCCGGATCACGATCGACTTCGAGGTGGGCGTGTTGCTGACCTCGGCGGTGGAGTCGAGCGGCACCAGGACATTGGTCTCCGGGAAGTAGGCGGCGGCGCAGCCTGGCGCGGTCGGATAGGCGACGGCCCGGAAGCGGGGGGCCCGCCGCTCCTCCACGCCACCCGCTCCGTCCGGCCACTCGCTGACCAGGTCGACCATGTCGCCATCGCGGAGTCCGCGGTCGGCCAGGTCGCGCTCATGCACCAGCACCACCCTCCGGCCGGCGTGGATGCCCCGGTAGCGGTCGTCAAGCCCGTAGATGGTGGTGTTGTACTGGTCGTGCGACCGGATCGTCTGGAGGATCAGGCGGCCCTCGGCCGGGCGGAGGACCTGGAGCACGTTGACCGTGAACTTGGCCCTTCCCACGTCGGTCGGAAAGCTCCGCGAGTCCCTCGGCCCGTGGGGCAGCTGGAAGCCGTTGCGGCTGCGGACCCGGCTGTTGTAGTCGTCGCAGCCGGGCACGACGTGGGCGATGTGCTCGCGGATGCGGTCGTAGTCGAGGGACATCCCGGCCCAGTCGATGGCGGGCCTTCCCTGGAGGGTGCGCTCCGCCAGCCGGCAGACGATGGCGACCTCTGAGAGCAGCTCATCGCCGGCCGGATCGAGGCGGCCGCGGGAGAGGTGGACCATGCTCATCGAGTCCTCGACGCTGACCACCTGCAGCGCCCCTCCCTGCACGTCCCGCTCGGTGCGGCCGAGGGTGGGCAGAATCAGGGCGACGTCACCGGTCACCGTGTGCGACCGGTTGAGCTTGGTCGACACCTGCACGGTCAGGCGGCAGCGGCGGAGCGCGGCCTCGGTCACGTCGGAGTCCGGAGTGGCCCTGACGAAGTTGCCGCCGACGGCGAGGAAGACCCTGGCCTCACCGTCGCGCATCGCCCGGATCGCGTCGACGACGTCGTGGCCGTGGCGCCCCGGCGGGCGGAAGCCGAACTCCCGCTCGAGAGCGTCGAGGAAGGACTGCTTCGGCTTCTCCCAGATCCCCATCGTCCGGTCGCCCTGGACGTTGCTGTGGCCGCGGACGGGGCAGACGCCGGCGCCGGGGCGGCCGACGTTGCCGCGCAGCAGGAGGAAGTTCACGATCTCGCGAATGGCGGGAACCGAGTCGCGGTGCTGGGTCAGGCCCATCGCCCAGCAGACGATCACCCGGGACGACTCCCGGACCATTCGGTGGACGCGTTCGATCTGCTCTCGCTCCAGCCCCGTCGCCTCGGTCACGTCATCCCAGGAGAGCGACCGGAGGCCGTCCCGATAGGCCTCGAAGCCGTGGCACTGATCGCGGATGAAGTCCTGGTCGAGGACGGCGCCGGGCGCGGCCTCCTCGTCCTCGATGAGACGGCTGCCCAGGGCCTTGAACAGAGCCATGTCGCCGCGCAGGCGGATCTGGCAGTACTCATCGGCCAGGGCCGTGCCGGGACCGAGCACGCCGCGGACCGTCTGCGGGTTGTTGAAGCGCATCAGCCCGGTCTCGGGCAGGGGGTTGACGGCGACGATGCGGGCACCCTCGGCCTTGGCGCGCTCCAGGGCGCTCAGCATTCGGGGGTGGTTGGTTCCGGGATTCTGGCCGGCGATGATGATCAGGTCGGCCTTGTAGACGTCCTCGATGGAGACGCTGCCCTTGCCCACGCCGAGGGTCTCGGTCAGGGCCGATCCGCTCGACTCGTGGCACATGTTCGAGCAGTCGGGCAGGTTGTTGGTGCCGAAGGCGCGAACGAAGAGCTGGTAGCAGAACGCGGCCTCGTTGCTGGTCCGGCCCGACGTGTAGAAGACCGCCTCGTCCGGCGAGGCGAGCGCCTTCAGCTCCCGGGCGATGAGATCGAACGCCGCGTCCCACTCGACCGGCTCGTAGTGGTCCGCGCCCTCGGGCTTGAGCATGGGCCGGGTGAGACGGCCCTGCTGACCAAGCCACCAGTCGCTCCTCTGGGCCAGCTCCGAGATCGGATGACGGGCGAAGAAGTCGGCGTCGATGCGGCGCAGCGTCGCCTCCTCGGCGACCGCCTTGGCACCGTTCTCGCAGAACTCCGCCGCGTGGCGGTGATCGGGCTCCGGCCAGGCACAGCCCGGGCAGTCGAAGCCGCCCCTCTGGTTGACGCGGAGCAGCGTCCGCACGGTCCGGACCGAGCCCATCTGGTCGAGGCTCACGCGAATCGACTCGAGCACGCCGGGCACGCCGGCCGCGCGTCGGGAGCGGTGACCCACCCGCAGGTTAGCGTCGCCCGGATCTCGCTCAGGAGCTCGGCGAGCCATACATCCATTCTGCGCCTACGGAAATCGGATCTCAATCCGATGGACCCGGCGGCAGGGCGCCCGTACGATTGCCCTTCGAGGACCGATGCGATGGCTTACGAGCTCTGGGACGGGCGTTCAGGCAACTTCATCGATAGCGGGGAGGCCGAGGCTGAGGCGCCGCGGCGCGTGCACGAGGGCGACACCGCTCTCGCCGATCTTCTCCTGGCAACGGCCTCGCTGACGGTGAGCGAGGGCACGGCTCTGCTCCGGCGCGCACGCCGACCTGAGTGAAGATCCGCGCCGACCCCGGCCTCTGCGCGTCGTGCCGGCACGGACGGTCGGTTCCAGGGGCACGCAGCGAGTTCTGGATGTGCGAGCGCTCCCGATCAGACGCCCGGTTCCCGCGCTATCCGCGTCTTCCCGTTCGCCAGTGCTCCGGACACGAGCCGATCCCGCCGGAGGGAGTGCCGGGCGGTTGAGGAGCTCTGGTCAGAGAACGGCCTGAGTCTGGATCACCTTCGCCGCCAGCCGGCGCTCGCCGGAATGAACCTCGGTCTCGATGACGATGGATCTCGATCCGACGTGAAGCGGTCGGCTGGATGCGCTGACCATTCCCGACCTGATGCCGGCCAGGAAGTTGGTCTTGCCCTCGATGGTGGCGGTGCCGCTGGACCCCTCGGGCAGGTTGAGGAACGCGCACGTCGCCGCGGCCGAGTCGGCCAGTGCCATGATCACCCCGCCGTGGAGGACGCCGCCCGCGGTGCACAGCTCCGGCGCCCACACGACGGAGAGCGAGACCAGGTCGGGGCCGACGCTGTCCGCCTTGAAGCCAAGCGTCGCGCAGAGCGGCATCAGCCGGCGGATGTACTCGGTTGGCGTCTCACCGGCCATGCTGACGATGGTGACGCGGCCCGGGCATGATCGGCGATTACGCGACGGGTAGGCGGTCGCCCGCCCATGGCCCCCACACATCCCAATGGCCACCGACGGCCGGTGGCCCGACGTCGTTGGTACGACCGGTCACGGTCGGTCACCATAAGGACAGAACCCTTTTTGCCTGCCGTCCGCTCGGCTCGATGAGAGGAACAGTGACCGCACATCCGCAGGCCGCTATCGCCTCCCGCCTCACCACCGACGCCTACCTCCGTCAGGGCCAGACGGTAAGGAGCTACGAGCAGCACCTCCGCGACCCGGTGGCGCTGCACTGGCACGAGTTCCATGAGCTGCAGCTGGTCGTCAACGGCACCGGTAGGGAGACGCTGAACGGCACCGAGCACCTCCTCCGCCGGGGTGGGCTGACCGTGCTCAGCCCGGCCGACTTCCATGCCATCACCCCACTGCGGAAACCGCTCCGCCTCTACGACGTGGTCTTCACCGAGGCCGCCCTCGACGAGGTGCTGGAGTCCCTGCTCTTCGCCACCGATCTGCCGTACACGCTCCGGCTCGAGGGCCCGGGCCTGGCGCGCGTGGAACGTGCCTTCGCCCAGCTCCACGAGGACACCGTCCGCGGCGGGCTCGCCGTGGAGCGGCTGGTCCGTGCCGATTTCGATCGGGTCGTGATCGAGATCGCGCGCCAGCGCGGCGCGATCAGCGCGCCGCCGGTCCAGGCCGACGGCGACTTCCGGCGAGTGCGGCCAGGCCTGGTCTTCCTCCACCACCACTTCCGTCAGCAGCTGACGCTGGCCGACGTCGCGTCCCGCGCCCACCTCTCGCCCCGCTACTTCAGCGAGTGCTTTCACCGGGCCACCGGCAAGGCCTTCCAGCACTACCTGGTCGACCTCCGCCTTGGCTTCGCCCGCCGCCTGCTGGAGATCACGAACCTGCCCATCCGGGCGATCTGCGAGGCGTCGGGGTTCGGCGATCTCTCGCACTTCGAGCGCATGTTCAGGCGTGAGCACGACTGCAGCCCCCGCGACTACCAGCGCCGCACCATCCGCTCTTAGTCCGACAGTCGCCGAAGATCCGCAGCATCGCCGGGGCGGTCGCTCCGTAGCGTTGGGGCATGACCGAAACAGTCAACGGCAGCGCGCTTCGCGAGCAGTTCGATCGGGACGGCTACCTCATCGTCCGCGGGGTCATCGATCCCGCCCTCGCGGCCGAGGCCAGCGCCCACGTGGACTGGCTGTGCAAGAAGCACCCCGAGCTCCGCCCCGAGCAGCTCGGCCACACCCTGGTCACCGAGGATCCCTTCTGGGTCCGCCTGATCAGCGACGATCGCCTGCTCGACGTCGCCGAGGCCTTCATCGGCCCCAACATCGCGCTCTTCGCCTCTCACTACATCGCCAAGCCGCCGCAGACCGGGCAGGCCGTGCTCTGGCATCAGGACGGAGCCTTCTGGCCCCTGGACCCGATGAAGGTGGTCACGCTCTGGCTGGCGGCTGACGAGGTCGATCGCGAGAACGGCTGCATGCGCGTGATCCCCGGCTCGCAGCGCCACCAGCTGGAGGGGATCCGCGACCGCAAGGACGTCGTCAACGTGCTCGGCGCCGAGATCGACGTCGACCCGGCCTCGATCGACGAGTCGCAGGCGGTGGACATCAAGCTGCACCCCGGGGACGTCGAGGTCCACCACCCGAACATCATCCACGGCTCCCACGCCAACACCAGCGACCGCTGGCGCCGGGGTCTGACCATCCGCTACATCCCCACCTCGACGCGCATCGTCACCGAGGGCCAGTGGCCGAGCGCCTTCCTCCTGCGCGGCGACGCCGTGCCCGGGATCAACACCTACCTGCCCCGCCCCCACTACAAGGAGGGCGAGCACATGGCCTTCGCCGGCTCGGAGTCCTGGGCTTAACGAACCGGCTCGGCTTACCGACAACCCGGCACCACAGGGCTCTGCTCGTGCAGGGCCCTGTGTTCATCCTGACGTCGACGACCGGGACTCGATGCGGAGGGTCATGTCCAGAACGAGATGGCGATGGCGACGTGCTCATGGGACCGGACCTCCGGGCGGAGGGATTGGTGTGAGCTACGTCCCCCGAGAGAGGTACCTCACCGAATCGCGCCAGTCATCTCCGCGAGGCCACCGTCTGAGCGCACCCAGAAGCGTGCGCAGCAGGACACCGAACTCACTGTGATCGATGCCGGGCAGCAGGACGCAGCCGCAATGATGGCGGCCTTCACCGGTCCAGAGCGCCGTGATTCGGGCGAAGTCTCCGATGTTGCTTGTCGTCATGACTCGCTCCTCGCCAACGGCCACCTCGAACAGGAGCTCATCTGTCAGGCCGCGGAGGTCAGCGTTCTCACATACCGCAAGCACGTCATGGCCGTTCTGACGGAGAGGATCGACGACCGCCTTCGAAGACAGATGCTCATCGAGGAGCAGACGCACCTAATCCTCGATGACCACCGACTCGATGAGCGGATACTCGGCCTGCCACGCGCTTAGAGGGCGCCTGTTCCACGCGATAAGCTCGTCGATCTCCTCGGGAAACTCCCCGTAGTAGGCGAGAGCCAGTCGAATCTGAGACTTATCGACGTTGTACTGGCTCGCCACCGAATTGGCGTCCCCTTTGAGGTCGTTCAGGGTCCAGATGAGCTCCCAGACATCGAACGCAGACCCGACGATCCATGCGCGTCGATGCTGGTCCTCACCACGGAAGACGATCCCGGGGTACCTCCAGCACCTCTCCGCTTCGTCAACAAGCTGCTTGATCACTGCTGCCTTGCTTCGCCTCGAGCGTCGGGCCCATGCGGAGACGCGATCATCCAAGGCTCTGGGCAACCGGATACTGAACGGTGCCGCTCGTTGAACCGACATACCTACATGGTATTACACGGTATTCGGCATGCGACCAATTACTACCCGGCCAGGTAGGGCTGCCGCCTCCGTCCCAATCGGTTGGTCTCGTCGTAGCAAGCCCTCCATCCTCGGCCAAGGAGGGGCCGGGGATGAAGTTGCCATGTGGCACCAGGCGCTGCGCGTCCTTCAGTTCGGGATCCGGGTCGAGCGGATCACTGGTCCGCACCATCCCATCGGGCCAGGGGGCGGAGGCCCAGAGATCCATACGGAACTTTTGTTCGTATACTTGCGGACGTGCTGGGATGCCTGCTGGTAGCGCGTTTCCCGCTCGCCTGTGAGGTGGCCGACCATCCCGATCTGGCGGGCCGGGCACTGGCCGTGGCCGGCGTCGACGGGTCGGTGCTGGCGGCCTCGGCACAGGCCGAGCTCAGTGGCGTGCGCCCCGGACAGAAGCTGCGGGAGGCGATCGGGCGCTGCCCCGTCCTCTCCGTCCTGGAGGAGCGACCGGCACGCTACCGGGCCTGGTGGGAGGAGGTCCTGAGGGGTCTGGAGCCGGTCGCCTTCACCATCGAGGCGGCCACCGAGGGTGTCGCCTACGTGGCCCTCGACGACCTCGAGATCTACTACGGCTCGCTCGAGTCGGCGCTCCGGGCCGTGGTCGCCTCGGCACCACCCGAGCTGGGGCCGCGCCTGGGGGCGGCTCCCACCCGCTTCTCCGCCATGCTGGCGGCGAGGCGGGCGGCAGCCGGCGGCACCTCGGTGGTCGGGGAGAAGGAGCTGGCCGGCTTCCTCACCACTCAGACCACCGAGGCCCTGCCCGTCTCGGTCGAGATGGTGCGACGCCTGCGCCTGCTCGGCCTGGAGACGCTGGCCCAGCTCCGGGCCCTGCCCCGATCGAAGCTCGCCGCCCAGTTCGGATCCGAGGGCGCCCGGGCCTGGGAGCTCGCCCACGGCCGGGAGCCCGCCCCTCTGCGGCCAGAGCCGCGCCGGACCCCTCTGGCCGAGCGGCTGCAGCTGGAGAGCCCGCTGATCGGGCGCCAGGCGATCCTCGCCGCCTGGGAGCAGACGCTGAGCCGGCTCCTCCGCCAGCCGGTGACCCGCGGGCTCGCCGCCCGCCAGGTCGAGCTGCGAGCGGCGACCGAGACCGACGGCGAGTGGTCGCGCACGGTCACCTTCAAGGAGGCGCGCTCCGACCTCCGGCACATGTGGTCGGCCCTGCGCCCCGTCATCGAGGAGGCCCGCTTCCCCGGGCCCCTGAGCGAGCTGGGGGTGGAGCTCCGCGGCCTGGTCATGGAGAGCGGCCGCCAGCTCCATCTGTCCGCCACCCGGCCCCGGATGCAGGAGCAGCTGGAGGAGAGCCTGCGCGAGCTCAAGGCCCGCTACGGCTACTGCCCGATCGGCCGGATCGTGGAGCTGGAGCCATGGAGCCGGATCCCCGAGCGGCGACTGGCGCTCATCGACTTCGACCCCTGAACGCGCCGGCGGCGGCGCAGGTCCGGGAGGAGGCCGGCGTCCCCCGGGCGCTGTCGCTGCGCGGCCGCTGGCGGCGGGTGCTGCGCGTCGAGGAGGTCTGGCGCGTCGACGACGGCTGGTGGCGGCCGGGCCCGGTGCGCCGGACCTATTTCCGGGTCGCCCTCGACGAGGGGCTGCTGGTGACTCTGTTCCACGATCAGGAGGAGGGGGGCTGGTGGAGCCAGCGCTACTGAACGGCTATGCCGAGCTCCACCTGCACACCAACTACTCGCTCCTCGACGGCGCCTCCCATCCCGAGGAGCTGATCAAGCGGGCGACCGAGCTCGGGTACCGAAGCCTGGCCATCACCGACCACGACAACCTCTTCGGGGCCATGGTCTTCGCCCGGCTCTGCGCCGAGGTCGGACTCCAGGCCATCACCGGCGTCGAGCTGACCCTGGCCGGGGACCCGCCGGGCGTGGAGGACCTGGGCGAGGAGCGACATCACCTGACCCTGCTCGCCGAGACCAGGGAGGGCTACGGAAACCTCTGCCGCCTGATCAGCCTCACCAACGGGATCGAGGAGCCGGATGCCGGGCGGCGGGAGGAGCGGCGCCTCGACCCCTGCCTCCCCGTCCCCCGCCTGGCCGGCCACTGCCGGGGCCTGATCTGCCTGACCGGCTGCCGGCGAGGCGCGGTGCCGCTGCTGGTGGAGCGGGGCCGGACGGCCGAGGCCGAGGCCGTCCTCCGCCACTGGGTCGGGTGGTTCGGCGGCGAGAACGTCTTCGTCGAGCTTCAGGACAACCTGGTCTTCGGCGACCGCCACCGGAACCGGGCGCTGGCCGAGCTCGCCGAAAGGGTTGGCGTGGGGACGGTCGCCACCGGCGATGTCCACTATCACGAGCGCTTCCGGCACCGCCTCCAGGACGCGCTGGTGGCGGTCCGGCACCGCAGCACGCTGGAGGAGAGCCACCGCCTCCGCCGGCCCAACTCCGAGTTCCACCTCCGCTCTCCCGAGCAGCAGGCGCGGCGCTTCCGGGAGTTCCCCGAGGCGGTCCGGAACACGGTCCTGATCGCCGAGCGCTGCGGCTTCGACCTGACCCAGGACCTGGGCTACCGGCTGCCCGAGCCGCCCGTCCCCGAGACCCACTCGCCCGACTCCTGGCTGGCCGAGTGCTGCCGGCTGGCCCTGGTCGAGCGCTACCCGACCGAGGCCGAGCGGATCAGGGCCGAGGCCCGCCTGGAGGAGGAGCTGGCGCTCATTCAGCAGCACCATCTGGCCGGCTTCTTCCTGGTCTACAAGGAGGTCCTCGACCTCGCCAGGGAGGTCGCCGCCGAGGTCAGGGGGAAGTCGGCGAGAGGGCGGGCCAACCTGCCTCCGGGCCGCGGCCGCGGCTCCAGCGTGGGCAGCCTGGTCTGCCACCTGATCGGGCTCTCCCACATCGACCCGATCCGGAACCACCTCTTCCTCGGCCGCTTCCTCAACGAGGAGATGGACAGCCTCCCCGACATCGACCTCGACTTCCCCCGGGACATCAGGGAGCGGCTGATCGAGCGCGTGCACAAGCGCTGGGGCAGGGATCGCGCGGCCCTCGTCGCCACCATCCCCCGCTACCGGATCCGGAGCGCGATCCGGGATCTGGGCAAGGTGCTGGGATTGCCGGCGGTCGAGCTCGACCGGCTGGCCAAGCTCAGCGAGGGCTACGGCTCCAGCCGCGCGCTCAAGGAGGAGATGCAGCGGACCCCTCAGTTCCGCTCCCTCATCGACGCCCCCGGCTGGAGGGAGCTGATCGAGCTGGCCTGGGACGCCCACGACTTCCCCCGCCACCTCTCCCAGCACGTGGGCGGCATGGTCATCTCCTCCGACCCCCTGGTCGAGTGCGTCCCGGTGCAGCCCGCCGCCTGGGCCAACCGCTACGTCTGCCACTGGGACAAGGACTCGATCGACGACGCCCGGATGGTCAAGATCGACTTCCTCGGCCTGGGCATGCTCTCCCTGGTCGAGGAGTGCCTCGACCTGATCCACGCCAGCCGGGGAGTCGTCGTCGACCTGTCCCGGATCGAGTTCGACGACAAGCGCGTCTTCGGCCGCATCCAGCAGGGCGACACCGTCGGCGTCTTCCAGATCGAGTCCAGGGCCCAGGCGCAGATGCTGCCCAGGACCCAGCCCGAGAACCTCGACGATCTGACCGTGCAGGTGGCGATCGTACGTCCCGGCCCGATCGTGGGCGGGGCGGTCAACCCCTACGTCAAGGCCAGGGAGGCGAAGCGGGCGGGGAGGCCGTTCGAGCTCGACCGGCCGATCCATTCGACGGTCAGGGACGTCCTGGAGGAGACGCTGGGGGTCGTCCTCTTCCAGGAGCAGGTGGTGCAGGTGGCGATGGCCATGGGCGGCATGTCGCCAGGCCAGGCGGAGCGCTTCCGCCGGGCGATGAACCGCCGCGACTGGGAGCGCAACTCCGCCGGCTTCCGGGAGAGCTTCATCGAGGGGGCGCTCGCCCAGGAGGTCCCCCGGGAGATGGCCGAGGACATGTTCCGCAACCTGGAGGG
>DATAXV010000011.1:0-33196 GCA_036272915.1 Candidatus Dormiibacterota bacterium | reverse complement strand
ACCAACCCCGGACGCCATGGCGGCCCACGTCACCGCCTACATCGCCCGCTACAACGGCATTGAGGCACACCCCTACCGATGGACGTACACCGGGGATGTGCTCGCCGTCTGATGGGTCACGAACTTGGGATCTGGGCCACTAGCTAGCTCCGGTGCTGCCAAGTTGCTCGATGACCCTGCCTGTCGTTCCATGCTCCTGGGATCTGTCGAGGGAGGCTGATCCGAATTTAGTGGCTCGCCAAATACCGCTGTGGCTGACGCTGGCTTTGTCTGTAAAACCTTGGCGAACCTCGGCACCCTCCGCGATCCGGCACTTGTCGTCGCCGGACACGGAAGGCGGCCATCACTTGGTGTTGCCCTGGTGCACCGGTCTCGCAGTCAGTCCGAGAGCCGGCTGACAGGTCGAAGCGCGATATGCATCTCATACTCGTAGAGTGTTACGCCATCAACGTCTGCTAACGCATATCGCACGCGATCCGACAAGTGGCCAGCAATGATCACTCCACGGACCGCGCCGCCTTTCGCGATGTGTCGCTTTACCCACGAGCGGTACCTGAGGAGCTGCGCAGCCACATCGTCAGGGCCTCGGCTAACCTTCAGTTCGATTATTAGGTAATTCTGGTTTGAATCCACAGCAAGGATATCGATCCTTCCGATCGGCGTAGGGTATTCGATACCTGCCGTCCCATTACTGTCGGTGTAAAGGCTCAACCCCGGCTCGATCAGACCAAGGTTCGACGCAAGATAATCACGAAGGTGCGCCTCCGCTGCAAACTCCGGCGAAAAGGTCTCGTCCTCCACCGCCTGCAGTTCAGCTGGCTCGCTATCGACAGGCTCCACGCCCAAGCTACCGTCGTCACGCTGCACGATCGACCACGTTCCATGGCGATCCGGGTCGTAAAGCTCCAACTCCGATCGTCGCGGTCTGTAGAGGAAGTCATACCGAGAGTCGTTTGCAACTCGCGGACCGTGGATTTCAGGAGCGTGAACTCGTGATGGATGGTTGACCGTGTACGTGGTGATCATGGTCTGAATGGTGTTGATATTGGTGCCTGGGTATCGCTCAAGAACCCAATCTCGCAATGCGCTGTTCGTGGTCTTCCCACCCAACGCGTCGATAGCTTCCCGCAGCCTCACCCGAATGATCGGTTTGGTACGGGCGTCCTCCATGGCAAGTATTCTGATCCACTCCGCGCTCACGCTCCAATAGGCGAATCTTCTCGTCCGACCGGCTACCCCACGAGACACACTGCCCGAACCAAGTCGGCTTCGGTCAGATTCCTGGCGACCACCCGCTCGACCTTCCCCGCACTGCTTCCGCCAACTATAAAACCGCCGCAAAAGCCTTGGGGGCGACTCCCTCCCGGCCCACCAGCCGCGACTTATCGGAATCCCGCTACCTTCAGCACATGATCACGAGGATAGGGCGCCCTAGCGGTCCGCGCTGGGAGAATGTCGGCTCCGATCCTCGCGCACCTCGGGTTCGTAGAGGTTGGGAAGCTCCATGACCTCACAGACCCCACGCTCGCCTGAACAATGACATGGGTGCGCGCACCAGATACAGTGGCGATCCTGCTGACTGCGACTGCATGGCGTGGCCAGTGCCATGAGCACCACGCCCTGACGCCGTCCCTTTGTAGTCGTGCGCGCGGTGGGTTCCGACCCCCAGGAAGAGCGCGCTCACCGCGTCCAGGCCAGCGCTGCCACCGGCAGGCCCTTGCGGTCAACGGCAACATCCAGCTCGATCGTGAACCCCAGCGCGCCCGCTTGGCGAACCAGGTCTGGTCGCTGATCCCTCGCAACCAGCATCGACAACACGCCACCAGGTCGTAGAAGCCTATACAGCTCAGTCAACGCCTCCACGACGGTCGCCGTGGCCGAGGGGTGGTACGGCGGCTCGGTGGCGATGGCATCGAAGGAACCGGCAGAGAAGGGCAGCGCGCGGGCATCTGCCACGACATGCCCCGAACCGAGGCTGGCCAGCCCATACCGGAGGGCGGGATCAATGTCGGCGCTCACCGCGAACCACCCGTGCTCCCTCGCCTCCAGGACGATCGAGCCGGCGCCGGCAAAGGGGTCGAGAAACGCCGCCCGCCCGGGTCTATGGACCAGGTTGACCAGCAGCCTCGCATCCTGAACGGGCAATGCGCGATGAGACAGCGGATCGCGGCCACCGCGATACCCGGGCACCTTCCTGACCACCCCATCTCCGCATTCCAGCAGGAAGCTCCTCCGGTGAGGGGCGCGGCTCTCCAGGAGTCCTGTGTCGGCCTCATGCAGCAAATGCAGTGCATGCGGCCGGCCCTGCCAATGCACTCGCTCGTCGCCGGCTCGAGCTTCGGCAGCAGGCACCAACAGCCGAACGGAAGCCGTGTAGCCGAGAAGAGGAAAGCGGGCGGTGGCCTCGGGCACAGCCGCGGTCGGAATGTCAACCCAGACGACGCCGGAGCGGTCGGCCAGGGGGCCGCCCACGCGGGCCGCCGCTCCAAGGTCGGCCAACAGCCCGGTCGCCTCGAGAACCCCCGCCTGCTTGGCCTTCACGCGGGCGGGCCAGAGCTGAAGGACGAGGATCGATTGAGCCTCCACGCAGTGATGATGCCGCGAGGCGAGTCGTCGGCCTGCTCGGCAACCGAAATCCGACTCCACCGCCTGCGCCCGGACGGGCGCGCAACGGGCGCGCGCGCTCGAGATCAAGCGCTCCTGACTCGTGTCGGAGTCGAGCTCAGCTCGAACTCTCGGCTCCGTTACGTGACCGCAGATCCACCTACGCGGGCCACATGTTCAGCCCACCAGAACTGAAGGAACAGCTGGTCAAAGATCCGAATCGTTCCCTCGGGTATCGTTAGCAATTCCTCGCCGACAAACGTGTGAACCTCGGGCTGGAAACGGGACGATGCACGCTGAAGGCCGTCGCGGCTAAACGCCTGTTGAAACAGTTCATTTGCCAGCTCGGGCGCGGATGGCGCCACGCTACGGCCCTCGCCGACTGCCAGCCGAACGCCCGAGGGTTCCTTTTGACCAAAGGGGACGTTCAGCGGCCGTATCGTCGCCCACTCAGGGTCCTCCGCGGAAGCCTCCCAGGCAGTGCCGGTGCGGCCAACGTGATATCGCACGCCGGCGGTGTCGGGGAGACTTCGACGACCCGCCCAGTAGGCCAGCAACCCGTGCATCCAACCTTCAAGCTGCTCACCGAACGCGGGACGTCCGGGACGGGGGACGAGCGGGGACAAACCTAGCCTGTGCAGCATGGGCTGAATGCGACGGATCGCGCCGTAGAGTTCCGCGGCCTTGGCCGTCCCATCCTCAATCGGCTCCTTCTCATCGAAGCGAGTCAACTCAGTCATCACAGCAAGGCGTGCGGTCCAGTCCGGTTGAAAGGCAGGTACCGGACCGACAAAGTCCCTCAGCTGTTGGGCACGCGACAGTCGGTACCTGAACCGACTGCCCTCGGGTTCCCTATCCATGTACCCGGCTGCTCCGAGAGGCTCTAGCGCCGACGCGACATTCGCCTTTGTGTAACTGATTTGGTCGGCGATCTCGGCAGCGGACCAGCCCTGCGGCCGATCGATGAGCAGGAGCCGAAGTATCTCGGCACGGGCTGTGGGGCCGAGGACAGCACGGATTCGCAATTGCAAAAGGGCGGGGCGCCCGAGACGTGGAGGGCGGCTCTTGTGGCTCAATACGATCTGGCGCGGTACATCCCCGGCGGGCCAGTTGGGGATACCTGTGACCCGGCGAACCGTGGCCCCATATTCCGCAAACGATGCGGCAACATCCGGCGCGGAGTCCTTGAACAAGCGTCGCAGCCGAACCACGGATACCCACCGATGGTTCGCAGCGCACCAGTCCAGACTCTCCTCCCACAGACGGTTGTCATGGCGGCCAATCCAAGACGTAAAAAGGATGAGCGGTTCTACGTCGATCGCGGCTTGGCTGCGCGGCTCCACCCAGCTGCTCACCCCCAGCTCGGCCCAGAGTCCCCACGCGGTGTCCAGCGCCGAGTCAGTCAGCGAATTCGGCTTATACACGTTGGTCCGCATCCTTCACGCCGAGCATCTCTAGATAGGCAACCAGCTGAAGTCGGAACCCAGCCGACGGTCATGTCCACGCGCCCAGACCCCCGCTTCCACCAACTCCCCGCTCGACGGCTTGAGGAGTCGAAGGTCGTCGAGATGTTTGCTGGGAGAGGCGCGATCCACGGCGGCATGGAGCTTCATGCAAATCAGATCGAATCTGGACGCGACGAGTACCGTGAGTGCGCCGAAGTCAAGAGCGGTCGCGCGATCAGCAAACCCTTGGGGAAGCCCGGGTTCATTCATGACGATGGCGGCCATCGAATTGAGCCAATCACCGCCGACCCCGGCGGTTACGCCGACGTCGCGGGCGGCTTCTTCCAGCCCGGCGGGGAGCGGGTCCGCCTTTCGGAACAAGCCCCGTTCCACCAGGGCAACGACGTCGACATCCTGGGTCGTTCGGGTCGAGAGGCCCTGCAGCAGCAGGCTGCTTCCACCGACAACGACGACCGTGTATCTCTGACCACGAGCTTGGAGGAGCGCGCCAAGCGCAGCGAGGAGCTCCCTCACCAGCTGAACACCAATCATTCGATCAATATAACTTGTCGAACCGTAAATCCAAGTCTGTCGATGTGTATGTCCAGATCAGATGAAGGGTCACCATGAGCTGTCTGTGGCGACTCTGGTACTCGACCAGTACAAGGCGCTCGATGTCCACCTGAACATTCAAGAGACTGGGGAAGCCGCGTGTTTAATTGAGCGCGTGGATCCGAGCCCCGCTCACACCGATTCGACCCAGCCGAAGCAGGACCGGCGGCAGGCGCTCGTCCGCGCCGCCTTCAACCAGATCGCCGAACGCGGCTTCGAGGGCCTCCGCACACGGGAGGTGGCGGCTGAGGTCGGTCTCAACATCGCCACGCTCCACTACTACTTCCCGACCAAAGAGGCCCTGATCGGAGGCGTCTTGGAGTACGCGATGCGTCGCTTCCAGTCCACCCTGGCCCCGCACGGATCCTCCTCGGATCAGCTCGCCAACCATCTCCGGGCGGTGAGGGATCTGCTCCTCGATGAACCCGAGGTCGGAACGGTCATGGCCGAGCTGGCGCTTCGATCGACGAGGGATCCGCAGATCGCGAAGATCCTGGGTTCGACCAACGAGGGCTGGCAGCGGATAGTGCGCGGTCTTCTCCACCGAGCGGCGAGAGAGGGCCACCTGGGACCCGAGATGGACAGCGATGACGTCGCCTCCCTAATCGTCATGGTCCTCATGAGCATGAGCCTCCCGACCGTCGCGTCGGCGGCCCGAAAGGGGCAGGCGCTGGACCAGCTAGAACGCTGGCTGGGCATCGCCAACTCGAGTCAAGCAACTGATTGATTGAGATGCTAGGCTGAGCCTCAATCAGATGATCGATTCCCCAAAGGAGGTCCCACGATGACCGACGCACCGACACCGCAGCCTCGGATCGGATCTTCCGCCGCCGTTGCCCACGCACCCGGCTTCGTCAACCTGTTCAACGGCTTCGTCAGCAGGCTGTCCCGCCTGGGCGTCCCGATGGGCCCGAACGTCCTACTGACCGTCCGCGGGCGCAAGAGCGGGAGGGCGCACACCACGCCGGTGGCGGTGATCTCCATCGGCGGCAGGCGATGGATCCAGAGCCCGTACGGCGAGGTGAATTGGGTGCGGAACCTGCGGACCGCCGGAGAGGCGACGCTGACCGTGGGCGACAGGGAGGAGCCTGTCCGGGCGGTGCCGCTCGAGCGCGCCGAGTCGGTGGCGTTCTTCGCCGACGTGCTCGGTCCCTACCTCAGCCGTACGGCGATCAACCGGTTCATGGCCGGCCGCCTCGGCCTGCGCGACACGATCGACGATCCCGCCGGCGCCGCCACCCGCCACCCCGTCTTCGAACTCACGCCGCGGGGCTGAAAGAGCCGAGGTGTTTCCGCCTCGGGCTCGACACCGGCCGGCCCGAGACGGAAGGGACCTCAGCCGACGACGTTCCAGCCGCGGGCCTCGTCCCCGTAGGCGTCCCAGCCGTCGCCGGTCACGACCACGGTGTCCTCGAGCTTCACGAACCCGACCTCCGGGTTCTTCATGGTCGTCTCGATCGACAGCACCATGCCGCTCTGCAGGGCCTCCTGATCGGAGGGCGAGACGTGCGGGTCCTCGTGACTGACCAGGCCCATCCCATGCGCCTCGAAGACAGTCTCGGCGCGGTGGGCCTGTCGGGAGAGCTCCTCGCGGGCGGATTCGAAGATCTGAGCGCCGGTGGCTCCCGGCCGGATCGGCTTTCGAGCCGCCATCTGCACCACGTCGATCTCGGCGAGGAGCTCCTTCATGAGCTGCGTCGGCTCGCCCAGCACCGCCATCCGGGCCAGGTCCCCGATATAGCCCCCGTGGTTGCCGCCGGAGTCGATGGAGATGGTGTTGCCAGCCTCCCAGCGATCGTCGCCGGGGGCTCGGTAGAAGCTGCGCGCGGTCGCGACCAGGCAGTAGTCGAAGCCCAGCCCGCGCGAGACCTCCTCGCTTCGCAGCCGCTCGGCGATCTCCCTGGTCGTGACGCCCGGCTTCGCCTGCCGCACCGCGCCCAGCATCGACTGGACGATCAGGTCGGAGGCGTTCCGCAGCCGCGCCAGCTCCTCCGGGCTCTTGATCGCCCGGAGCCGCTCCAGGAGCTTCACCCCGTCGACGATCCGCGCATGGGGCAGCCTGCGCGCCAGCTCGGCCTGAGCGTCGGCCGGGATGAACGGTCCCTCGACGGCGACCGTTCCGGCGGCCAGGCCGAGCTTCTCGATGGCGTCGGCCGCGATCGCCGCCACCTCGACCGAGCTCCCCGCCTCGGCGCGGACGTTGGGGACCCAGATCCCCTCCCGCTCGGCCTGCCCCGCCTCCCCCGGCCAGGCGACGAAGAAGCTGTCGCCCCTCCGGCCGCCGACGTACCCGACGGCGGTGATGTACCGGCTGCGCCCCGCGGGCTCCATCTCACTGTAGAAGTGGTACCGATAGCCCCCGAGCATGTAGCGGGTGTTGTGCTTCGACGTCGCCAGGACCACGTCGACCCCCGCCTCGCTCATGAGCTGATCCAGCCGATCGGAGTCGAACGGAAGCTCCATCGTTGACCTCCTACCTGTTCCGGTTGACGCGCCCGCGACCGGTGCGCGCCGGCGGCGGCCCGCATCCTGGATCGGACCCGCCGGCGAACCCATCTCTCTCCATCATCCCCGTCCCCGCTCCGCCGCCGCAGCGCACTCGCCACGACGCCGACCCGGGGTCCCGCTCAGATCCGCGGGTCGAACACGTACTTGACGCCTCCGGCGACCGCGGTGCTCTTGAAGATGCGCTCCCAGTCGTCGAGGCCGGCGACCTCGGTGACCAGCGGGTCGAGCTGCACCTGACCGCGTCGGAGGAGCTCCATCGACCGCCGCCAGGAGTGGGGAGTGCTGGCGAAGCCACCGGTGATCTTGATCTCCTTGAAGGAGACCAGGGCCAGGGGCACGGTGACGTCGGAGCCGGTCTGGCCGATCTGGACGTATCGGCCCCCGCGGGCGACCGCCCGCAGCCCGGCGGCCATCGCCGCCCCGGCCCCTGAGCACTCGATGACGACCTGGGGGCCGTAGCCGCCGCCCAGGGCGGCGATCCTCTCCTCGTCGTCGGCGGCGGCGGTGTCGAAGCCGAGCTTGCGGCCGGCCTCCAGCCGCAGGGCGTCGCGCTCGAGCCCGACCAGGAGCGGTCTGCCGCCCTCGGCCCGCGCCACCTGGGCGGCGAGGAGGCCCATCGTGCCCGGTCCCGTCACCAGGACGTCGTCGCCGGGTTCGACCACGGACGGATCGCACAGCGACTGGCAGACGCAGGCGAGGGGCTCGCAGAGCGCTCCCGCGGCGTCACCGACGCTGTCCGGCAGCCGGTGCAGGTTGCGCACCGGGATCACCATCTTGGGAGCGAACCCGCCGTCCGCCCCCGAGCCGATCGAGCGGCGGTCCGGGCACAGGTTGGGCCGGCCGTCGCGACACCAGGGACAGTGGCCACAGGTCGAGTAGAACGTCTCACAGGCGACCCGCGCCCCGACCAGGCCGGCGTCGGATTCCGAGCCGACGGCGCTGACCACGCCGGTGACCTCGTGCCCCATCGTCACCGGCGGGAAGTTGCGGAAGCTGTCGTCCATGATGTGCAGGTCGGTCCCGCACACGCCGGCCGCGACGACGTCGATCAGAGCCTCTCCCGGTCCCGGCCTCGGCACGGGCTTCTCACTCAGCCCGACGTTCCCCGATCCCGGCGCCTGCTTCTCCAGAGCCTTCATCGAAAAACTCGCATGTACGAACTGTTGCACACTGCCACATCTCCACTCGGCCCTCCCCGGCCGCCACCGGCCCCAGACCGCCGATCATCCTGATCCCCGCGCCGCCGATGCCAGACTGGCCAGGTGCCGAAACTGGAACGGGCGGAGCTCTGGCGCGTCCACCTCCCCCTGGTCGCGCCCTTCGAGAGCGGGGCCGGGCGCGAGGACGTGCGCGACCTCCTGCTCGTCCATCTGGAGACGACCGAGGGCGACGGTTGGGGCGAGTGCGCGGCCCTGACCGCTCCGCTCTACACGTCCGAGTATGTCGACGGGGCCGAGCACGTCATCCGCCATCACCTCCTACCCCGGCTGTTCGCGGCCGAGACGACGCCCGAGGAGGCGATCCGCTGCTGGTCGCCGGTCAAGGGCCACCCGATGGCCAAGGCCTGCCTCGAACTGGCCGTCCTCGACGCCGACCTGCGCGCTCGTGGGATCTCCCTCGCCCGCTACCTCGGCGGTGGCAGGGAGGCCGTGGAGGCGGGCGTGACGGTGGGTCTGCAGGAGTCGATTCCGGCCCTGCTCGAGGCCGTCTCCGGCTACGTCGCCGAGGGCTACCGGCGGGTGAAGCTGAAAATCGTCCCGGGCCGGGACGTGGAGTGGGTCGGTGCGGTCAGGGAGGCCTTCCCCGACCTCGGCCTTCAGGTCGACGCCAATTGCGCGTACCAGATCTCGGACGCCGGCCACCTGCGCCGGCTCGACCCCTTCGATCTGCTCCTGATCGAGCAGCCCCTCGCCGAGGAGCGGCTCGCCGAGCACGCCGAGCTGGCGCGCCGGGTCAGGACCCCGATCTGCCTCGACGAGTCGATCACCTCCGCCCATGTCGCCGCGGCCGCGATCGAGATGGGGGCCTGCTCGGTGATCAGCATCAAGCCGGGGCGCCTCGGCGGTTATCTGGAGGCGCGGCGGACCCACGACCTGTGCATGGCCAGGGATGTCCCGGTCTGGATCGGCGGAATGCTGGAGTCCGGGATCGGCAGGGCGGCCAACGCCGCCGTCGCCGCGCTGCCCGGCTTCACCCTGCCCGGCGACCTCTCCGCCTCGGACCGCTACTACCGCCGGGACCTGATCACCGAGCCCTTCCGCCTCGAGCAGGGCCGCCTGACCGTGCCCGCCGGACCCGGGCTGGGCGTGCTCGTGGACGTCGAAACGATCCGCGAGCTCGCCACCGCCCACGACGTCCTCACCGCCCGCGAGGCGGCGCGGGACTACTTGTTGTAGATGAAGCCGACCAGGTAGGAGAAGCCCGGACTCAGCGTGCGCGTGTCGACCACGTCCCAGGCCGCGTAGTTCATCTCCTTCACGGTCCAGGACCCGTCGGCGTTGACGGCGGTCACATAGGCGACATGCCCGACCGAGGGATCACCCTCCGACGTCACCATGATCGCGCCCACCTGAGGGGTCTGGCCCTCGGGATAGCCGTCCGAGCGGGCATTCGGCCACCAGTCGATCGCGTTCCCCATCCAGGGCACGTCACGCCTGGTGGCGACATACCAGGTGCAGTAGCCGTAGGCGAAGTGATTCGGCCAGGGCCCGCCCTGGGTGTCGACGCCGTCGACGAGGGCCTCACCCTCGTTGTAGACCGAGGAGGCCTCGGCCGCGACGGCGGCGTCGGTCATCTGCTGGGCCTGGTTGGCGATGGACTCGGCCTGGTCCCTGGACTTCTTGATCTGGGCGAGCTGGTTGAGGATCCCGGCACGAGCCCTCTGGTCCTGCGTCTGCAGATCGGCCGCCTGGACGACCAGGCTGCGCTGGTTCTGCGAGACCAGCTGCGACTGGGAGACGTCGGCCATCAGCTCCTGGAGGCTCTGGGCGTTCAGCACCGTACCCATGTCCAGCGCCGGCTCCTGGTACTCGAGCCGGGCCAGATCGCCGAGCTGCTGCTTGAGCTGCTTCTCCCGCGCCGAGTCCCGGGCCAGCTTGGCGTTGAGGGTGCTCAGACGGCCCTGGGCGCCCTCCATCTGGCCATCGAGCGCGGTCAGCTTGGCCTTGTCGGTGGTGAGCTCCTGCTCGAGCTGAGACAGGCTCTGACTGGACGCGCTGCCGCTCGACGCGGTGGACGTTGTGTCGGCGAAGACGGGCTGGGCGGCCAGCGTGAGGAGCAGCGATCCCACCACGGCGAGTGGGACCAGATGCAGTGGCCTCAACGCGGCAACCTCACGAAGACGCTGCACAGCCCCAGCGCCACGACGCTCGTGGCCAGCGTCGCCAGGCTGATGACGCTCAGCGAGGTGGCGGCATTGCCCAGCTGGAGGAACGGCAGGTAGTTGTCGACCGGCGGGACCACACGGCTGCCGACGTAGGCCAGCACCAGCGCGGCCACGATGCTGCCGGCGATCGCCACCGAGCAGGCCTCGGCCAGGAGTGGCAGGCGGATGATGAATCGAGGTGTCCCGACCAGGGTCAGGATGCGGAGCTCGGCCCGCCGGCTACGGATCTCACTGCGAAGCAGGACAAGCGCGATCAGGCTGGCCAGCAGGATGCCGGCCACGCCGATCCCGACGACCACCGCCCTCGCCAGCGAGAGGAACGCGCTCAGCCGGTTGGCCTGGCTGGGCGTGTACGAGGCCGGAACGTTGCGGTCCGTCGCCTTGCTCGCGGCCGCCAGCCGGGAGATGTGCGGCGCCACCGAGGGCGAGCGCAGGTTCACGACCAGGCTGGCCGGGAACGGGTTCGAGTTCGTCGACTGGGCCATCTTCGCCAGGCTCGGATCCTGCCGGGCCAGGGCCAGCGCCTCCTGCTTGGAGCGGTAGGTGACCGACTTCACCCCGGTCTGAGAGGAGAGCTCCTGCTCGAGCCCCTGCACCTGAGACTTGGACGCGTCGTCCGCCAGGTAGACCTGGAACTCCGAGGCCGACCGCAGCTGCTGATTGAGGCTGCGCTCGCCGAGGACCAGGAAGAGCTCGGTGTTGGCGGCAACGGTCAGCACGGCTCCCACGGCCAGAGCCGTCGCGACCCAAGCCATGGCCCGGTGCCTCCAGACCTGGAAGCAGTAGCCGGCGACTCCGGCGACATATCGCGGGGCCCAACCCCAGGTTCGTCCTGCTTGTCTCAACTCGCCTCCTCCAGCACCATCTGGGGTAGGCGGACGGTTCTCGCCGGATACCGCGACAGCATGATCTCGTCATGGGTGGCCATGAGGATCGTGCTGCCCAGCTGGTTCAAGAGCTTGAAGATCTCCATGATCTCGCCGCTGGTGTCACTGTCCAGGTTGCCGGTCGGCTCGTCGGCCAGCAGGACGCGAGGCTGGTGGGCGATCGCGCGCGCCACCGCGACCCGCTGCTGCTCGCCACCGGAGAGGTGACCGGGCAGCACGTCGGTCTTGTCCTGCAGCCCGACCAGCTCGAGGGCATCCGTCGCGTACGCCTCTGGGTTGCGGAGCTTGGGATGCGCCATGCGCAGCGGCAGAACCACGTTGTCCAGAGCGCTGAGGTGACCGAGCAGCTCGTAGGCCTGGAACACGCAGCCGACCCGGCGGCGGATCCTGGCCGTCTGCCAGCTCTTGAGAAGGTGGACGGAGATGCCGTCCACGGCGATCTCGCCGGACAGGGGCCGGAGCGTTCCGAAGAGGATCCGGAGGAGGGTCGACTTGCCGACCCCCGAGGGGCCAACCAGGTACGCGAATTCGCCCCGATCCAACTCCAGGTTCAGATGAGTCAGTACGGGATCATCACCGTAACCGGCCGTAACGTCACGCAGTTGTATCGCTCCGGGAGGGCCCGCTACCCCGAAGGGTCCTCCTGGGAGCCAGTCCTTGGCACGTTGAAGGCGTGCCGCTATGTCGGGCATGAATCCCTCCTTGTGCGTCTCGAGCTACTACCCCTTCGAGCTACCCCCATGACGCAGTGAGGCAGGATAGCGCATTCGGGCTGGAAATTTCAGCCCTTGACTTGCGTCAACTCACTAGTTTCTACTGCGATAACCGCGCCGTTTGTCACAGCGTTGATATCACTTAAAGTTGCTCAGAGGCCATCGCCGAATTCATGAAAAGTCCTGTGTGCGATATCGGATCCGGTCACTCGTCGCCTCGATCGGCAGCCCAGAAACCTCTGTCCACGAGGCTCGTCACGGCCTCGCGGGCATCGACCTCGAGCGGGCTGTAGAAGTACGGCTTCCAGTGGTCGGTGCGGTAGGGCATGTAGCGGCGAGTCGCGTCCCGCCACCAGCCCACCTCGAGCCAGTCGACCTCTGGCCGGCCGGTTGCAGGCCGGCGATCGCCCTCCCTGCGCTCGAGCTCCTCGACCAGCTCGTACTGGACCGCATGGCGGTTCTCGTGAGCGAGGGCGCTGAGCAGGGGGGTCGGGTCCTCCCTCAGCAGCAGCTTGGGGCTGAGGAGGACGTCCTTGGTCTCGGTCTCGAACTCACCCCAGACCTCGTCGGCCCACCGGTCGACGAAGACGAGGGCGTGCTCTGGGAGCCCGTACGCGGCTCGGGTCCAGTCGTGCACGGCGCGCGCCATATCAGCCCGGCTCGCTCCGTCCGCAGACCGCCACTCATGGGGCCCAAACCATCCCCGCAACCGGCGGCCGGCGTCCTGGAGCTCACGCGGGCTCAACGCCCGCAGGGAGATTGTCTCCCTGTCTTGTGGCCCCTGCCGTGCCTTCCGCATCCGACACTCCATGATCCACGATCCGCGCCCGCGCGCGCACGCCCGGACGTCAGATCATGAGCAGACGGGCGGTCAGCGGCTCGACTCTGGGGGCCGTCTCCCGCATCGTCGACCGAAAACCAGAGAGGTAGGCGGCCGCCGCCTCGGCGACGTCGTGCTCCCGCCAGCAGGCCGCGCTCCACGAGCGCACCAGCTGCCAGTCGACACCCCGCCGGCGGACCAAACCCCCCGGCGGCTCCGACCACTCCTCGCGCAGCACCTCCTGCACCGCCCCGAGCAGGGAGGCGACGAGCTCGCTGAGGGATGCCCCGCCCTCTTCGGCGAGGGAGCGGCTCAGCTCCGCGGTCCAGACCCCGGACTGACGCCGCACCCGCACCCTCTTCCTTCCACTGATGGCCACGCCGTCGACGAAGTGTCCGCCGCAGGGGCCCAGGGCCATCTGGCCGGCCATCCGCCTGATCACCTCGAGCAGGAGCTCCGTTCGCGCCTCGCGGGTAGGCCCCGCCTGCCAGCGCCGGACGTCGGAGCGCAGGCCCGCCGCCAGTTCGGCACCGAGGGCGGCAAAGCCGCCGGCCGCCGGCCAGACCGGCCTGCGCGACGTCCCGGCGAACCGGAACCGTGTCCGCGTGTCGCGGACCGACCTCCAGATCGACGTGGCCACCATGCCCATACCCTGGGCCTGGCGGACGGACCGAGGGCGGACAGTACCGCCCAGCACCTCGTTCCTCTCCCTCGATTCCGCTGGAGGCCTGCCCTTGGGGAACTCAGGAGCAGCCAACCCCGGCCAGTCTAAACACCTCTCCGCGCCCACGTGGTGTGTTATTCCAGTGATGGTGCTGATCGATCCCGCCCGGCTCGCCGCAGCCCCGATCTCCTGGGGAGTCTGCGAGGTACCCGGCTGGGGCCACCAGATGGCGCCCGACCGGGTGCTGGCGGAGATGCAGCAGCTGGGCCTGGACGCGACCGAGGCCGGGCCTCCGGGCTGGTTCCCGGACGGCCCGCGAGCCCGCATCGTTGCCGGCTTCGTCGCCGCCGACGACCTGGAGCCGGTCGAGCGCCAGGCGGCCTGGCTGCACGCGCACGGCGCCACCGTCCTCTCCCTGGGCGCGGGAAGCGCGGAGGGAGGCTACGAGGCGAGGACCGAGCCCGACGAGGCCACGTGGGAGGCAGTCGGCCGGGTCGAGGACGTCTGCCGGCGGAACGGTCTGACCGCCGCCGTGCACCCTCACTTCGGCACCCGCATCGAGGGCGAGGCCGACCTCCGGCAGTTGCTTCACCGGACGCGGGTCGACGTCTGCCTCGACACCGGGCACCTCCTCCTGGGAGGGGCCGACCCGACCACGATCCCGATCGACAGGGTTGCGCTGGTCCACCTCAAGGACCTTCGCGAGGATCTCGCCGTCGAGGTCCGAGCGCGCCGGCTCGGGTACCGCGAGGCGGTGGCCCGGGGCCTGTATCCACCCCTGGGCCGCGGGGACGCTCCCATCGCCCGGGTGATCCAGAGGCTCGAGCGCGGAGGCTATCGCGGCCTCTACGTGCTCGAGCAGGACTGCACGCTCGAAGTCGACCCGCCCGAGGGGCAGGGACCGATCGAGGACGTCCGCCGCAGCCTGGAGTTCCTGAATGCTTGAGGTCATCACCATGGGCCGGGTCTCGGTCGACCTGTACCCGGAGCAGATCGGCGTCCCCCTGGCCGAGGTCCGCACCTTCGCCAAGTCGCTGGGCGGTTCGCCCACCAACGTCGCCGTGGCCGCCGCCCGGCTCGGTCACGAGGTGGCGTTGATCACCAAGGTCGGCGAGGAGGGCTTCGGACCCTACGTGCGCAGGGCGCTGACCGAGTTCGGCGTGGACACCCGCTGGGTCGGCAGCGACCCCGACCTGCGGACGCCGCTCGCCTTCTGCGAGATCTTCCCGCCCGACCACTTCCCACTGACCTTCTACCGAGCGCCGTCGGCTCCGGACATGCGCATCCGCGAGGACGAGCTGGACCTCGACGCCATCGCCGGCGTCCCTCTGTTCTCGGCCACGCACTCGGGGCTCTACGAGGAGCCGACGCGGACCGCCACGCTGGCCGCGCTCCGGGCCAGGAGGCGGAGGCAGCACACCATCTTCGACTGCGACTACCGCCCCATGTTCTGGAGGTCGGTCGAGGACGCGCGACGCGCGGCCGTGGAGGCGATCCCTCTGGCCTCGGTGGTGGTCGGCAACCGCGAGGAGATGCGGATGGCGACCGGGCTCGACGATCCGCGGGCGATCGCCGCCGAGCTCTTCCGGCAGGGCGTCTCGCTGGCCATCGTCAAGCTCGGGCCGGCCGGCGTCTACGCGGCCACGCCCGAGGAGTCGGTGACGGTGCCGCCGGTCCCGGTCGAGGTCGTCTGCGGGCTGGGTGCCGGCGACGCCTTCGGCGGCGCGCTCTGTCACGGGCTGCTGCTGGGGACCCCGCTGCGGACGACGATCGAGTTCGCCAACGCGGCGGGGGCGATCGTCGCCTCCCGGCTCGCCTGCGCCGACGCGATGCCCACCCCGAGCGAGGTCGAGGCGCTCCTGGCCAGCCGGCTCGAAGCCTGAAGGAGAGACGCGATGCGACTGACCACGGCTCAGGCCCTCGTCCGCTTCCTGGCCAACCAGTACGTCGAGCGCGACGGCCGCGAGGCCCGCTTCTTCGCCGCCTGCTTCGGCATCTTCGGGCACGGCAACGTGGCCGGCATCGGCCAGGCGCTGCACCAGCACCCCGACCTGCTCGCCTACTACCAGGCCCGGAACGAGCAGTCCATGGTCCACACCGCCGTCGGCTACGCGCGGATGCGCAACCGGCTCGGGGCGATGGCCTGCACCAGCTCGATCGGACCCGGCGCGACCAACATGGTCACCGGCGCCGCGCTGGCCACGGTCAACCGCCTGCCCGTCCTGCTCCTGCCCGGCGATGTCTTCGCGTCCCGGATTCCCGATCCGGTGCTGCAGCAGCTGGAGGTGCCGTGGCGGGGCGAGGTGTCGGTCAACGACGCCTTCCAGCCGGTCTCCCGCTACTGGGACCGCGTCAACCGGCCGGAGCAGCTGATGCCGGCCGCGCTGGCGGCGATGCGGGTGCTGACCAGCCCGGCCGAGACCGGGGCGGCGACGCTCTGCCTCCCCCAGGACGTCCAGGCCGAGGCCTTCGACTTCCCCGAGGACTTCCTCGCCCCGCGGACCTGGCACATCCCCCGGCCCCTGCCCGACACCGCCGCCATGGACCGGGCGCTGGCCGCCATCCGGGGCGCCAGGCGGCCCCTGGTCGTGGCCGGCGGGGGTGTGATCTACGCCGAGGCCACGGAGGCGCTGATCAGGTTCGCGGAGCGGACCGGCATCCCCGTCGTCGAGACCCAGGCGGGCAAGGGCTCGCTGCCCTGGGACCATGCCCAGAACCTGGGCCCGATCGGGGTCTCGGGCGGGCTCGCCGCCAACCGTCTCGCTCGCGAGGCCGACCTGGTCATCGGCATCGGCACCCGCTGGACCGACTTCACCACCGCCTCCCAGACCGCCTTCCCCAAGGCCGGGTTCATCAGCGTCAACGTGGCCGAGATCGACACCGCCAAGCAGAACGGGCTGGCCCTCCTCGCCGACGCCAGGCGGGTCCTCGAGCTGCTCGGCGAGATCGACTACCGGGTCCCGGCCGAGTACGAGCGGGAGGTCGCCGAGCTGCGGCAGGCCTGGCGCTCGGAGGTCGACCGGCTGCGCGCCCTGGATGGGGAGCGGCCGGCGCAGTCGGCGGTGATCGGCGCCGTCAACGACGCCGCCGGCGCCCACGGCGTCATGGTCTGCGCGGCGGGGTCGATGCCCAGCGAGCTGCACAAGCTCTGGCGCGCCGACCACCCCAAGGCCTACCACGTCGAGTACGGCTACTCGTGCATGGGGTATGAGGTCGCCGGCGCCCTCGGGGTCAAGATGGCGGCGCCCGAGCGCGAGGTCTACGCCATGTGCGGCGACGGCTCCTACCTGATGCTCTCCGAGGCCATCGTCACCTCCATCGCCGAGGACGCGAAGCTGGTCGTGGTGCTGGTCGACAACCATGGATACGCCTCGATCGGGGGGCTCTCCCGCTCCCTCGGCACCGAGGGATTCGGCACCGCCTATCCGCCCACCGACCTCGCCATCAACGCGGCGAGCCTGGGCGCGATCGTGCTCCGGGCGAAGACGGTGGAGGAGCTGCGGGAGGCGCTGGCCGAGGCGGCCGGGACCGACCGGACAACGGTCGTCTACGTCGAGACCGATCCGACCGTCCGGGTGCCCGACTACGAGAGCTGGTGGGACGTGCCCGTCGCCGAGGTCTCCGAGAAGGAGGCGGTCCAGGCGGCGCGCAGGGAATACGAGGATGCCGTTCGCCGGCGGGGCTGACGTCACTCCCGAGTCGGCCGGCTGGCGGTACGTGGGCTTCGAGGTCCTGCGCCTCGAGCCCGGGCAGGCGGTCGAGCGGGACACCGGCGGGACCGAGCAGTGCCTGGTCGTGGTCTCCGGCAGCTGCCGCGTCGGCGACTGGGAGCTGGGCGGGCGGCCGACGCCCTTCGACGGTCCGCCCGAGGCCGCCTACGTCCCGCCGCGCTCCTCGTGGCGGGTGGAGGCGCTGAGCGCGCTCGAGCTCGGCGTCTGCCGGGCCCCGGCCGAGCGTGGCGCCGAGGCACGGCCGCTGCGACGGCCGGAGGGGCAGGAGCGCGGCAGCGGACCCACCCGTCGCCAGGTCTGGAACGTCCTCATGGAGAACGAGGCGGCCGAGCACCTGCTGGTCACCGAGGTGGTGACCCCGGGCGGCAACTGGTCGAGCTACCCGCCCCACAAGCACGACACCGAGAACCCTCCCGAGGAGGCCTACCTGGAGGAGACGTACTACCACCGGCTGGCCCGCCCCGAGGGCTTCGCCGTCCAGCGTGTCTACACCGATGACGGCTCGCTGGACGAGACCCTGGCCGTGCACGACGGCGACATCGTGCTAGTCCCCCGCGGCTATCACCCGGTCGGGGCGGCGGCCGGCTACGACCTCTACTACCTGAACGTGATGGCGGGGCCCAACCGGCGCTGGCTCGTCAACTGGAAGCCGGAGCACGCCTGGCTGCGCTGACCGGCGGCGGGGTCAGCCGTGGGGGCAGGCCCTCCACCTCCAACCCGGCCGGATGCTCGACCCCGAAGCGGATGCGCAGGACGCGCTCCTCGCCGCCCTTCAGGTCCAGCTCCCAGGTCATGACCTCGAGGTCGGTCCGCTCCTTCGGCTCGGGCTCGAGGGTGATCGGCCTGACCTTGATCCGCTCGTGCTGCGAGACCGGGATCCGGTCCCGCAGGACGACGCGGTGGGGCCGGTCGTCGAAGTTGCGCACCGTGATGCGGTAGCCGAAGGTCGTCCGCCGGATCCCTCCCTGCAGGATCGTGCCCCGGTCGACCGCGCGCTCGACCAGCTCCCGGCGAACCCTGACCCGGTCGTCGACGCCGAGATGGAGGTCGAACGTCTCGCCCGGTGCCACCTGGGCGAGACGGGTCGTGCCCAGATACTCGCCTCCCTGGAAGACGTGGATCTCGCCGGAGAGAAGCACGCTCTCGCTGTCGTTGGTGACCCTGGTGTGGACCTGGACCTCCTCGCTGATGGAGGGGACGCAGACGCGGTCGAACACGGCGGGAAGGTCCCGCTCCATGATCGTGGTCTGGTGCGGCGACCCGTCGGAGGGGACGTCGATGCCCTGCCCGACGCGGAACACGGCGTTGGGGCCGGTCCCGTCGACCTCCGCCGACTGGTGCGCGGCGAACTCGACCATCTGCTCGGCGTTGGCCTCGACATTCGCCGACATGGCCGTGCTCCGCTTGCTCAGCTTCGCCGCCGCGAACGCCCGCTGGGGCGCCGCCGGCATCGGCACCGGCGCCGGGCGCTCGACCAGGAACCAGGGATCGAGGCGGAGCGGGATGCCGGCGAGGTGCGGTCGCGCGGTGGAGAGCGCGAGCTCGACGCCGCTCCAGTCCTCGCGTGTGCGCTGGGTGACGACGCCCAGCCACTGCAGATGCACCCGCCCCGCGTCACGGTCGGCCTCCGGCTCGACACGGACGTCGTAGCGCGGATGCCAGACGGCGCCGGCGACCATGTAGGACAGCTCGAGCTCGAGCTCGCCCGTCTCGGCGAGATCGACGCCGATCACGGCCGACTGCCGATCCGGGTTCTCTCCGCCCTGCCGGCGCTCGAGCTCCCTCCGCCGCGCTTCGATGGTCTCCTCGAGCTGGGTCTCCTCCCGCTCCAGGACCTGGGTCGCCTCCGCGTCCTCCAGGTGCCGGTCGGCCATGAAGGCGAAGAGAGCGGCGCAGTCCTCCGCCTTGATCTGACCCTGGGCCAGACCCCTCGCGAACTCGCGGGACTGCTCGCCGACCGAGCGAAGCCACTGCCGCCGGTCGTCGAGAGCCTGGCGCCGCGCGCCCAGCAGCTGCTGGCGCCTGACCAGCGAGTCGATCTCCTCGCGGAGCCGTTCCAGCTCGGGCTCGGGCGCGCGCCCGTGGAAGGCGGTGTTGACGTCGACGCCGAGGATCCGGGTGCCCGCCGGCCCGCGACCGGAGACCCGGACCGACTCGGGCATGAACCGGACGAGATCGTCGATGGAGACCTCGTGGGTGCCCGCCTCCAGCTGGAGCCGTCCCCGCCTCGTCACCAGGGCCTGCTTGGGATGGACCGTCACCGACTCGATTCGGGTTTCAAGAGTGGTCATCGATCAACACCTCCATCCAGCGGCCCTGACATCGCCGCCATGCTAACCCCGCACCGGCGACCACGGCATCAGGAGCCTGCGCGCTCGGGACTACCTGGCGCCCGACGCCGTCGACCACACGATGAGGAACGGCACCGTTCCCGGTTCCGCTGAGCACGTGGAGGCGTGGCGGCGCCTGCGGGAGTCGTTCCGCAACAGCGCCGAGGATGTCCATATGACCGTCGACCAGGTCATTGAGAGGGGCGCCACCGTGGGCAGGCTGTGCACGATGCATGGAACGCTGAACGGGCGGACCTTCGCCCGTCCGACGATGGACATCGTGCGCGTGCGCGACGGCATGATCGTCGAGCACTGGGCGGTGGCACCTCCGCTCGACTGAGGTGAGACCCGGGCGCGGACCGAGCGGACGGTGGGTCATCGCTCGGCCGCCTCTCAGCCCTCTTTCTCAGGCGAACTCCTTGCGGAGGCGGGGAAGGATGTCCCTGCCGTACTCGCGAAGGAACCGCACCTGATCGTCGCCCGGCGCGTGGAAGACGAGATGGGTGAAGCCGAGCTCGATGTAGGGGCGAAGCTGCTCGATGTGCTCGTCCGGGTCGCCGGAGACGAGCCAGCGGCGGTGGGCCACATCCTCGACGGCGGTGGCCCGTCGCTCCATCTCCCTGGGGTCGTCGATCCCGGCCTTGTCCTCGGCGGGCAGCGCCAGGGCGGCCCAGATCTTGGTGTCCTCCATCGCCCGGTTCCGGTCGTGATCGTAGGAGACCTTGACCTCGATCATCCGCTCGACCGAACCCTTGGCACGGTGCGCGGCCTCCTCGCCCTCCTCGACCGCCGGCAGCAGGCTGTCCTTGTACAGCTCCATGCCCTTGCCCGAGGTGCAGATGAAACCGTCGCCGGCCCGGCCCGCGTACTTGGCCGTCTGCGGCCCGGACGCCCCGATGTAGATCGGCACCGGCTGGCTGGGCTTGTCGTAGATGGTCGCGTTCTTCGTGTGGTAGTAGTCGCCGTCGAAGGTGACGATGTCCTCGGTCCACAGCTTGCGGATCAGCCGGATCGATTCCCGCAGCCGGGCGAACCGCTCCTTCAGCGGCGGCCATTCGTAGCCGAGCGCTCCCTCGTTGAGGTACTCGCCGGTGCCGACCCCAAGGATGAGGCGTCCTGGATAGAGCTCGCCCAGGGTCCCGAAGGCGTGGGCGACGACGCCGGGGTGGTAGCGGAAGGTCGGCGTGACCACGCTGGTGCCGAGCACGACCGACCTGGTGCGCTCGGCCGCGGCCGCGAGCCAGGAGAACGAGAACGGGGCGTGGCCGTCGGTGTGACGCCACGGCTGGAGGTGGTCGCTGACGAAGATGCTCTCGAACCCCTGGTTCTCCGCCTCGACGGCGAAGTCGAGGAGCGTCGAGGGGCCGAACTGTTCCGCTGATGCCTTGTACCCGAGCCTGAGCATGCGTCCTCCTACGGTCTTCGCGGCTATGGGATCCGTTGTTGCCAGTAGAGCGATGTGGCGGCGGCGAGAAGCCCCAGAATCAACCCCAGAGCGATGAACCAGGCGGTGATCTCCCTGGCTTCCATCCGGAAGCTCAGCTGCTGCTGGAGATCCTGGTAGATCGCCTTCAACCGCTCCGCGGTCGGGGCGTCGAATTCCTGTCCGCCGGTCTCCTGCGCGATCTGGACCAGGGCCTGACGGTCGACGGGGACCTCGCTGGTCTGGCCGTTGATGGTCACGGTTCCGGTGGGCGTGCCGAAGGCGATGGTGTCGACGGGCACGTGCGCGGCGCGCGCCGCCTCGGCGGCCGTCTGGTTGGAGCGCCCGGTGTTGGTGGCGCCGTCGGTGAGCAGGACGATCGCGGCCGGCGGCGGCTTGCCCCCGTTGCCGTGCACGAGCTTGATGGCGTTGAGGGCGGTGTAGATCGCCTCACCGATCGCGGTCGACTCCTGGAGCTGCAGCTGCTGGATGCCCTGCAGCACCTGCGCGTGCTGCGTCGTCGGCGGGACCAGCAGGTTGGCGGACCCGGCGAAGCTGATCAGGCCGACGTCGTAGCCGGAGGGGAGCTCGTTGACGAAGGAGCTGGCGCCCGACTGCGCCGCCTGGATGCGGGAGGGCTTGACGTCCTTGGACTGCATCGACAGTGAGACGTCGATGCAGATCATGATCGTGGCCTGCTCCCGCGGCACCCGGATCATGGTCGCCGGACGGGCCATGGCCACGACCTCGCTGGCGAGGCTCAGGACGAGCAGGCCGGAGGCGACGTGGCGCCGCCAGCCGGGGCTGCGCGGGACGACCGACCGGAGCAGGGCGACGTTGCTGAAGCGCACGGCGTACTTGCGGCGGCGCCGCTCCAGGTAGACCACGGCGCCGACCAGGCCGGCGACGGGGATGAGGAGCAGGAGCCAGGCCGGGGACAGGAAGGTCAGCATCGGGCGTTCACTTCAGCCTGCGCCTGCGCTGCTCCCCGACGAAGCGGACGATGTCGACCAGCCAGTCGCGATCGGTCTGCAGCCGCAGGTGGGCGGCGCCGGCGCGGCGCAGCCCGGTCGCGATCGCCTCGCGCTGAATCCTCGCCGCGGCCGCGTAGCGCTCGCGCAGCTCGGCATCCTGGGTCGGCACCTCGATCTGCTCGCCGGACTCGGGGTCGACCATGTGCAGCACGCCGACGTCGGGCAGGGTCATCTCCCTGGGGTCGACGACCTCGATGCCGATCAGCTGCTGGATCGTGCCCAGGGCGCGCATCGGCTCCTGCCACGACTCGTCGCCCAGGAAGTCGGAGATGACGACGGCCAGGCCCCGGCGATGGTGCATCCGGCGGAGGGCGTCGATCGCCGGGCCGAGTCCCACTCCCCCCGCCTCGCGCTCGTGGGCGGCGGCGGCACGGGAGAGCATCGCCCGGGCATGAGGCCGTCCGGCGCGGGGCGGGATCCGGATCAGCTCGGGCGTGCCGGCGATGAGGGCTCCGATCCGGTTGCCGCCGCCCACCGCGAGGAAGACGATCGCGGCCAGCGCGGCCAGTGCCACGTCCCGTTTCTCCGAGTAGGCGGTGCCGAAGGCGAGGCTGGCCGAGGCGTCGTAGACGACCCAGGTCTCGAGCTCCCGATCGGCCTCGGTCTCGCGGACGTGCGGGATCGTGGTCCTGGCCGTGACCGGCCAGTCGATCCGGCGGACGTCGTCGCCCGGGTGGTATTCGCGGGACTCCCCCGGCTCCGAGCCCCGGCCCGGCATCAGCCCGAGGTAGTTGCCGTGAAGCAGGCCGTCGAGGCGGCGGGTGATGGCGAGCTCGAGCCCGCGGAGAACCGCATCCGCTCGTTCCCGGGAGTAGGCGCCGCCTGGCTGGGGATCCACCGCCACGCGCAGCCTCCTCAGCCGGTGGCGCCGGCGTGAACGGGGCGGACCAGACCGGCCCAGCTCCGCTGCGGATGCAACCTCGGCGGCGGGACCGTCTGCATGACGCGGCTCAGAACGTGCTCGATGGGGACGCCGTCGGCGAGCGCGTCGTAGGAGAGGACGATGCGGTGGCCGAGGACGTCGGGGACGACATCGACGATGTCCCGCGCCTCGACGTAGCCGCGGCCCCGGATCACGGCCAGCGCGCGGGCGGCGGCGACCAGTCCCAGCGAGGCGCGCGGGCTCGCGCCGTAGGCCACCCAGCGGGCGACGTCGGGGAGGCCGTGGGGGCCTGGCGTCCTGGTCACCAGGATCAGTCTGACCACGTAGTCGACGAGGGAGGGATCCACCGAGACCTGGGTGACGATTCGCTGCAGCTCGAGAAGCTCGGTCGGGCTCAGCAGCCGGCTCGCCTCGGGGATGTCGCCGCTCATCCGGTAGATGATCTCGCGCTCCTCGAGCGCCGTCGGGTAATCGACGTTGACCTTCATCAGGAAGCGGTCGCGCTGCGCCTCGGGCAGCGGATAGACGCCCTCCGACTCGATCGGGTTCTGCGTGGCCAGCACGATGTAGGGGCGCGGCATGGGGAAGGTCTGGCCACCGATCGAGACCTGGCCCTCGGCCATGACCTCGAGCAGGGCCGACTGCACCTTGGCCGGAGCGCGGTTGATCTCGTCGGTGAGGACGAAGTTGGCGAAGACCGGTCCCAGCTCGGTGTCGAACGTCTCGGACGAGGCTCGGTAGATCCGCGTCCCAAGGATGTCGGCCGGCACCAGGTCCGGGGTGAACTGAAGCCGGGTGAAGCTCCCGCCGACGACGTCGGCCAGGGTCTTCACGGTCAGGGTCTTGGCGACTCCAGGGACGCCCTCGAGCAGGCAGTGGCCCTTGGCCAGCAGGGCGACCAGGGTCCGCTCCAAGACCCGCTCCTGGCCGACGATGACCTTGCGGACCTCGGTCAGGACGTCCGACAGCCTGCCCACGACCGGCTCGCGGTCACCCTCCAGCGAGGCGGCGGTGTTGGTCATGATCGGCCCGCGCGGGGATCGAAGTTCATGCGACCTTGCTCGTTTCTACCAGAGCCGGGGTCCGTGCAGCGGCGCCGGCTCACTCCCGGCGCTCGTCTTCGCCCTTGGCGCCGTCGACGGCCTTCGCGCCCGCCGGTGCCGCGTCCTGCGGCTTGGTGCCGGCCTTGGCCTTCTTGGTCTGGGCGGAGGCCTCCTTCGGGCCCTTCGCCGCGGCAGGCTCGCCCTCGCCGGTCCTGGCGTCCCCGGGCTCGACCTCGGTGACGGCCTCGGTCTCCGGCTTCGCGGCCTCGGCCGGCGGCGGATCTTCGTCGGTCGCACCGGTCTCCGAAACCTTCGCCTCGAGTGCCTCGGCCGGCGACTCCGCCTTGGCCTCGACCTCGACTCCGGTCTTCGAGGCGGGCTCCTTCTCCTCCGACTCGGGCTTCGCCCCGGCGGCGGTCTTCGCGGTCTTCTCCTCGACCTCGTCGGACTCGAGGGGCGCCTCCTCCACCTTCTCGACGGCGTCGGACGGCAGCTCGGCCTCGGCGGTCGCGGTCGCAACCTGGGGGGATGGCTCCCCGGCCTCGTCGATGACGGTCGGCGCCTCGGCGGACGGTTCCTCGGCCTTATCGGTGACGGCCGGCGCCTCATCGGAGGCCTCCTCGGCCTTGGTGGTCGAGGCGGCGACCCCTTCACCGGCCGGCTCGGCGGCAGCCTCGCCGGCCTTCTCCTCGTCCGGCACCGCCCCACCCTCTTCGTCCCCGGTGAGACGTCGCCGGTCGCTGGTGTCGATGACGAGGGCGGTGGCCATGGCCACGGCGACCTGCTCCAGGGCCTGGATGTCCTCCGGGGTCAGGATGTTGACGGAGTCGGCGTTCCTCGACCAGACGATGGTGTCCAGCTTGCGGCGCAGGTCCGGCGACACCGCCCCCAGCGCCTGCTGGAACTCGGGCATCGAGCTGAAGGAGAGGCCATGGGCGAGCTCACCCTCGAGGACTCCGTTGAGGAACCCGCCGAGCTGCTCCTCGCCGTCCTTGCCGGCCTGATCCTCACCCATGAGGGTCAGGGCCAGCGTACTGAGCCGCGAGCGGGCGGCCTCCTCGTCGCCGTCGGCGAGGCGGGCGATGGCGGTGCCCAGCTGCGGCGGCGGCTGCTCGCCTCGGGTCTGCTCGACCAGCAGGCCCAGCACCAGTCCGAGCAGCCGCAGCCGCGGGGGCTCGGCGGCCGACGGGATCAGGGCCTGCGAGGAGGTCGCCGCGATCGCGGCGGACGGCGGAGGCGGCGCAGCCTTGGCCTCGGCGGGCACCGGGGGCGGCGCCGCGTGGGCCATGCGCGTGGGCGCGGTCGGCCTCGGAGTCGGGGCCGGCAGCGCCAGCGGCGTCTGCAGCTCCCCTCCGATGGCGCCCTCGTCCGCCGAGCGCCGTCTCAGCCACCAGACCAGCGCGCCGGCGGTCACCACGACGACGATGACCACGACCACGCCGACGGCGGCCTCCACCTGCAGGGTGTGTGTCACCCGGACAGCCAACCCCGGTACATATCTCTCATAACGCCCATTCTCGATCCGGCAGTCACGACGCGAGGCACAGACATCACTGACGCTTCTGCTAGCCGGCGGCCCAGACTGGGTTGGTCAGCGCCATCAGCGGGAACGGCATATCTCCTTTGCAACGAACCTCGGCGCGCACGTAGCGATGACTGGCGAGGTCGATCTCACCCTCCTGAACCTGACCCAGTGCGCTCATGAGCCGTACCTCATACCCCCGCATTCCCCCGCCACAACGCACCTCGACGCGCTCACCGGGGGCGGTTTCCCCTGGACCATAGATCCTACTCCCGTGCCAGACCTCCAGTTCGACCGGGGCGAAACCTTGTGCGGTCAGTATCACACGTCCGGCGCGCAAACCATCAAGCAGGGCCGGTAAACGGAGTTCGGTGGCCCTCACCCAGACTGTGGGGAGGGCGAAGATGTCGTCGTTCCCCTTGTGGTGATCGCTGCCTCCGAACGCGGTCAGCCGTCGACCTTCGCGAAGCAGTTCCTCCCAGTGATCGAGGGTCACCGCGTTGAAGTCCCCAGTCGGTCCGTGCCACACCTCGATGCCGTCGATGGGCAGGTCATAGCCGAAATTCCACTCCAGGCTGGGAGCCACCGGGTGACTGACCGAGCAGATGCCTCCCTGCTCATGTATGGAGGCGATCACGGCGGCCATATCGTCAGCCGTACGGCAGCGGAAGTCGACCGCCCGATCCAGACCCCAGGCGTTGAGATGACCTCGATAGGTCGTGATCTCCACGCCGGGTACCAGCAGCAGGTCGTCGGGGCAGCTGGCCAGGTGCGGCAGGTGGCTACCGGTGTTGTGATCGGTCACGGCGAGGAAGTCCAGGCCCTTCTCCCTCGCCTCCTCGACCAGCGCCTCGAGGCTGCCGGGGGCGTCGGAATGGTGGGTGTGGCTGTGGAGCTCGCCGCGGAACCAGCCCGCGGGTCGGGCCGCCGGCGGCGACGCCGGAGCCGGCAGCGGGTGCGGTGAGGGTCCGGGGTCACGGCCGGTCGCGATCTCGACCTCGACCTCCACCCCCTCCGCCGGGATCTTGTACAGGCCGAGCAGCACGGCCCAGCGACCCGGCTGGATGGCGCCGGGCAGGTAGCCCGGCGTCGCCCCCCGCTCGGTGATCACGAACCGGTCGCGGAAGCCGCCGCTCCATCCCCGGAAGCCGGGAAAGCCGGGAAACGACGCCCCTCGCGGGTCGACGGCACCGAGGTCGATCACCGCGCCGGAGGACCGGTCGTAGCGATAGGACACCTCGAGCCGGCGCATCCCTTCGGGCACGTCGAACTCCAGCAGCGGATAGGGGTCGGATGCATCTTCCGGGCGCACCCGGCGGCGCAGGATCATGTGTCGCTGGAAGCATAACCGGACGCCGGGGGGCGGCCGAGGGGGTCAGCGGGCGAGGGGCACGCGGACGGTGAAGGTGCTGCCCAGTCCCGGCTCCGATGTCGCCTGGATGGTCCCGCCCATGGCCTCGACCAGGTTTTTGGCGATGGCCAGGCCGAGCCCGAAGCCGCCGGAATCCCTGGTCCTCGCGGCGTCGGCGCGGTAGAAGCGCTCGAAGACGCGCGGGAGGTCCTCGGCCGAGATCCCGGTCCCGGTGTCACCGACTGCGACGTCGACCCACTCCCCCTGCGCGCTCCCGCTGAGCGAGACGGCGCCACCCTCCGGGGTGTGGTTGATGGCGTTGCGAACGAGGTTGGAGACGACCTGGGTGAAGCGGCTGGGATCGACCACGGCCGGGACCTCGGGCAGCTCGCGGCAGATCAGGGTGACGCGACGGTCACGACGGGCGAGCGGCCCGAGGGCCGCGACCACCCCCTCCAACAGCGGCCGGAGGTCCGTCGGCTGCGACTCCATCGGCAGCTCGTTGGCGTCCGCCCGGGCCAGCATCAGCAGCTCGTCGACGAGCCGGCCCAGCCGCCGCGCCTCGGTCGCGGCGACGGTGACGTAGCGCTCCCACTCCGCGGGGGGCGGCCGGTCGCCGTCAGGCATCAGGAGCGAATCGAGGTGCCCCTGGATGCTGGCGATCGGCGTCCGCAGCTCATGCGAGACGTTGAGGATCAGTTCCTGACGGCTCTTCTCGGCCTGCGCCGCGCGCTGCTCGGCCTCCCAGGTCCCTCGCTCCTCGTCGCCGACCCCGAGGAAGGTCACCGCCAGGTCGCCCCAGCCGCGGACGATCCGGTCGAGGAGATGGAGGCCGAAGGTGCCGATCACGGCCAGCGGCACCCCGAAGATGATCAGGTAGAAGAAGCCGCCGCCGTTGCTCAGCGCCCCGGCGAGGAGCCGGAGAAGCAGGATCAGGGGCGCCCCGACGAGGACGCCGCCCACCGTCCACGCGAAGAGCGCGAACGGGACCAACAGCAGCAGGTACCCCATCGACTTCCAGGTGGTCGGCTGGCGCAGGTGCTGCATCAGCCGGCGCCGCCCGGATATGGGCTCCTGGCTGGGGAGGCTGAGGGGAGGCACCTCGACCCCGACCAGGGCGATGATCAGCTCGCGCTCGAAGCTGGCGAAGACCCAGGCCATGACCAGGAAGGCCAGCAGCACCAGGAGGCCGATGCCGACGGTGCAGAGGGCGGCGCCGACGAGGGCGCCCCCGACGAGGACGAGGCAGTAGGCGCCGCCCAGAGGCAGCGTCAGTGCCAGGTAGAGCAGGCGCAGATAGGTGCGCCCGCGTACGACGATCGAGAAGAACCGAACTATGGACCCGCCGGGATCCTGTTGGAATCCCTTGAGGACGCGCTGCATATGGCCCTCAGTCTGCGCGGGAGTGTGTCAGGAAGGTGTCATTTGGGCTTTTCGCCCGGCATCGTCACCTGGTTCAGCAGGAAGGAGAAGATCTGGGCCATCGGCGTGCCGGAGGGGTTCGGGTGCTCGTCCTTCTCGCTCTTGACGAAGCCGATCCCGGCGAAGGTCACTGCCGTGTTGCCGGAGATCGAGGTGACCACGAAGAGCCGGGAGTCGATGCTCCCACCGTCCGGGGCCTGGACGTTGAGGTCGTAGACGGCACCCCAGCCGGGTTCATAGCCGAGGCCGGCCTGGGTGATCTGGTAGAGCATCGTCGCCTGCGGGAAGGAGCTGCTCTGATAGGCCTGCGCGACCTGCTCCGCGCTCCGCCCGTTGGCGGCCGTGCCGAAGAACCCGTACGGGAACCCGATCGGTCCTGCGTTGCTGCTCGCGGTCAGCGTCCAGACGATGGATGAGCTGTTCTGCTGCGAGATCTGGGACGGGCCCATGAAGCTGGAGTCGTAGTCGACCTTGAAGCCGTAGGTCGAGCTCGTGTACGTGTGCGGCGCCGACAGCGGCTGCACCCGCGGCGGCGGGATGCGGCAGGGCGCGGGACAGACCGGGGTGCTCGGGATCAGCAGCTTGCCGACGATGGTGAGGACGATGATCAGGACGACGACGCCGGCGATGGCGATCAGCCACGGGCGGGCCCGGTGCGACTTGGCCGGGACCGCGGACCCGACGTGCCGCCAGCTGGCCTGGTTGTAGGGGCCATAGGCACCGGCGCCGTAGGGCTGGGGCGCACCGTAGCCGGGCTGCGCGTACTGGGCCTGGTACGCCTGCTGGCCCTGGTTCGCGTACTCCTGCTGGCCCTGGTTCGCGTACTGCTGCTGGCCCTGGTTCGCGTACTGCTGCTGCTGCGCGCCGTACGGCTGTTGCGGCTGATACTGCGGCGCCTGCGGCTGGTATTGCGGAGCCTGCTGCTGTTGCTGGTACTGCTGCGGTTGCTGCTGGTAGCCCTGCTGGGGCTGGCCGTAGCTCTGTGCCGGTGCCGTCGCGGCGATCCTGAGATCGCTGCCGCAGTGCAGGCAGAAGGGGTTGCCGTTGGGGTTGGCCTGACCGCAGACGCCGCAGCGCGGGGCGATCGAGTAGTGCATGGCCATCGTCAGCGGACCCCCCTGGAGTGACGCCCGATCCCGGACTTCGGAGTTGCCCGCGTCGCGATGCCGCAGTTCGGGCAGAAGGCCATCCGGGGCACGATGTGATGACAGTGCGAGCAGGGGAAGGGAGGACCGATCTCCACCTCGACCGCCTCCGCCAGCAGCATCGAGTGCAGGGCGAAACGCACCAGCAGTAGCAGCGCGCCGGTGACGATGAGGTAGACGATCAGCAGCTCCCAGGGGTGCCGCAGGGCGATCCCGGCGATGCCCAGGAGCATCTGGGCGACGGCGGCGACGATCGCCACCACCGGCAGCGACGCCAGCCGGTGGTGCGCGTCCGCGCGCTTGCGGCCCTTGAGCAGCCAGATGGCAGCGCCGATGAGGCCGGTCGCGCTGGCGCAGATGATCGGCACCAGGAGGCCGCGGATGGCCACGTCGATCATGTTGTCGAGCGGTGCCGTCGTCGTGTGCAACCCGGCCTGGAGCTGCGGGAAGAGGTCGACGAGCGTGGCCGCCAGGGTGAAGCCGAGCGCCGAGGCGGCGCCGAAGGTGAAGCCGTCGAGCGCCTCGTCGAAGCTGTGCAGGCGAACCACCAACAACACAAGGGCGGGGACGAGCATCAGTGCCTGGCTGAGCAGCGGCACCAGCGCCCCGCCGACGATCAGACCGCGGGCGTGGAGGCCGGTGGCGGAGGTGAGGAGCACCTGGCTGGTGACGATGCTTCCGAAGAAGTGGGCCCAGAGGCCGCCGAGGATGGCGCCGCCGAGCATGGTCAGACCGAGGACCACCACCGGGTCGTCCTCATAGACCTCCACCTCGTAGAGGTAGAGGAGGTAGAGCAGCGGGACGGCCACCGCAGCCACCGCGATCGTCGGCGCGGTCGCCTGGAGCAGACCCATGAGGAGCAGCACCGAGGCGACCAGGAGCAGGGCGATGCGGAAGGGCGCCGACCGCCGGTGCGGCAGGTGGGGCAGGAGCGTCGAGATCACCGACAGGTGGAGCACTCGCTCCGCCGGATGCGCGGCGTAGGCGTGGCGGCGCGTGGCGCCGTCGCCACCCGCGGTCGCCAGATGAGCGCCGCACACGCCGCAGAACTCACCCGATGGGACGGAGTTCTCGCACGACGCGCAGCGGACCAGCGTCAGCCCGTCCGCCCGGGTCTGAGGCGGGGTCTCCGCCACTGGCTGGGACGGATCGCTCACACGTGACCTCCGTTCTGCTCGTAGGTGAGGATGTCGCGGGCGAGGTTGTAGACGTCGGGGGTCCCCAGCCCGGTCGAGAGATCGTAGCCGGTCGTGGCCGGGTAGACGTCGTTGCCACCCTCGGTCACGTCATGGAAGGCGGGATAGGGAGGGCTGCCTGCGGCGATGGCGTACAGGGCGGGATTGATGAAGCCGGCGGGCTTCTGCCCGTTCTTCTGCAGGTACTGGTCGATGAGCGCGGTGAAGCCCGCCCAGACCGGGGTGGCCAGGCTGGTCCCGCCGATCTCGGCCTGCTGGCCCTGCACGACCAGGGACATGCCGGAGGTGGGGTCGCCGAGCGCGGCCACGTCGGGCACCTCGCGCATGTTGTTGGTGTCGTACTGGTTGTTCACGCCCTGCCCGATCTGCCAGGAGGGCTTGGCGTAGTAACCGCTGACCCCACCACCACCGCCGGAGGCGTCGGCCAGGCCCTTCCAGCCCTGCTCGTCGTAGTAGCCGCCGTTGGCGGAGAGCTCGAGCCGGGTGCCGCCGACGGCGGTGAAGCCGGGGGCGGTGGCCGGGAGCACGGGCCCGACTGCGCTCTGTGTCGGGTAGTCGCCGGGCTGCAGGCAGTCGTAGCCGCCGTTGTCGCCGGTGGCGAAGAAGGCGGACTCGCCGAGGCTGTCGGCCTTCTGGGAAAGCTGCTGGAAGAACTGGGCGAGCTGGCTGCCCATGCCCTGCTCGCAGCCGCCCCAGCTCTGGCTGAGGATGGCTCCCTGGTTCTGGTTGACCATGTCCTGCTCGATGTTGACCAGGTCCTGGTTGGTGTTCACCGGCTTCGTGTAGAGGATGATCTTGGCACCGGGCGCGATGGCGTGGATCGCCGAGACGTCCATGATCGCCTCACCCTGCTCCTGGGACGAGGGGCCGATGATCCGGGGCGTGATCGCGGGCAGCCCGAACTCCTTGTTGAAGGCGTCCAGATCGCTCTGCTCGATGTCGTCGCCGAGCGCGTAGACGACCACGGTCTCGCCCGAGCCGTCGATGCCCTGGTTGCGCAGGCCGGAGGTGTCGTACGCGGCCTCGAGATCCTGCGGGCGGACGCCGCCGGCATGGACGGCGTCCTTAACCAGAGGCGGCGACCAGTCGGTGAAGCGGTCGAGCGGCCAGGCGATCCCGACCAGATTGGAGGGCAGGGCCGGCGCGGTCCGGCTCGCCCAGAACTGATGGCCCCGGGCGTCGCGGAACGAGTCGACCTTGATCCCGAAGGCGTGATCGAAGGCGGAGGCCACGCCGGTCAGCGTGATGCCCATCGAGCCGTCGGACCACCCCAGGCTGATGCCATCGGCGGCGAGGCTCCGGCGCACCGCCTCGATCCGCGCCGGCTTGAGCCCGAACAGGGCATCGTACTGCTGGCTGGTGAGGTAATGGCCGTAGCTCGGCGATGCCGGATCGTAGATCGCGGCGGCCTGATGCTGGCTGGCCGATGAGCCCTGCTGGCGCAGGGTCAGGTCGACCATGAGCGAGGTCGTGGGCGACACCGGACCGAGGTCCTGAGCCGCCTTGAGGACGGCGGCGAAGCTCCGCACGCTGGCGAGCGGACGCGGGCCGGCGGTCGCCTGGGCGGTGGTTCCGCAGGCGGTCACGGCCATCGCCAGGACGGCTGTGCAGATGGCGCGGGCAAGGGCCCGGCCGCCACGCGCCGGGCCCCTCTGGGCTCTCACCCCTTCCACTGGATCGACTGGTACACCGGGCTGGTGGCCTGCTCGAGCGAGCTCAGGCTGGTGGCCGATTCGCTCGCCGCGACGAAGGCGTAGATGTTGCCACCGGTGGCCGTCACCCAGTAGAGCTGGACCACGGGGACCTGATTGCCCGAGTTGTCGGTGCTGTTGAACTGGAAGCACTCGGCCTGGCCGGTCTGCCCGCCCTGGCTCATGCTCTGAGGCCCGCCGCAGACCTGTACCGAGCCGTACTGCTGCTGCAGGTACTGCTGCTGGTCCTGAAGGTACTGGGCGGTGGTCTCCGACGGGTTGTTGGCCTGGCCGCCGATCACGTCGACCGCCGACATCTGGTCGCTGGTCAGGATGTCGACCTCGGTGCTGGTCTGCTTGGCGATCGACCAGCCGCTGGGGACGGTGACCGAGAAGGCGTTGGTCGAGACCTGCTGGCCGCCCGAGCCACCACTCCCACCGCTCCCACCGGAGCCGCCCGAGCCGCCGCTCCCACCGGAGCCGCCGCCGTGAGACTGGCCGTTGTTGGCGGTGGTGTTGTGATTCAGTGAGCGGGCGATGGCGACACCGCCGATGGACAGGAGAACGAGGAGGGCGATGACACCGGCGGCCACGCCGATGATCAGCCCCGGCGACGTGCGCGAGACTCGGGGCGCTCCCTGGCCGGGCTGGTAATAGGGCGAGTAGCCCTGCTGTCCGTAGCCGGGCTGCTGTTGCTGCTGGCCGTAGCCGGGCTGCTGTTGCTGGCCATAGCCGGGCTGCTGCTGCTGGCCATAGCCGCCCTGCTGACCGTAGTCCTGCCCGGAGG
>DATAXV010000010.1:0-11801 GCA_036272915.1 Candidatus Dormiibacterota bacterium | reverse complement strand
GGCGATGCCCGGCTTCTCGCTCTTCTCGCGGTTGTAGTACTCGTCCCGGTACAGGAAGATCACGAGGTCGGCGTCCTGCTCGATGCTGTTGTGCGCGACGACGCCGTTGGCGATGAAGTTGTGGGTGTCCTCGACCGTCGCGTCGAACGTCGGCTTGGGACCCAGCGCGGTGATCTCGACGACCTCGTCCCACCGGACGTCGGAGACGGACAGCGCGACCAGCTCGGTCTCGCCGATGAAGACGCCCCTCCTCCCCTCGGCGACCGGCCACGTCTCGTCGCCCCAGCCGGTCACGGCGGCCGCCGCCAGCTGCCGGGCCTCCGGAGCGGGCGCCGGGACCCTGTCGGCGAGCAGCGCCAGGCACTCGGGGATCAGACGGGTCTGCTCCGCGTGGCAGCGGACGACGGAGAGGAAGCGGACCATGCACTCCGGCTCGGTCACCTCGACCCGCCAGCCCGGCGAGCGGTAGCTTGCCTCGGCGGTCAGACGGGTCGTGATCTGGAGGCGGAGGAGGGCACGCCGGACGCCGTCGGCCAGGGCCCGGCTCGGCGACGAGAGGGCGATGCGGACCTCCTGGCCCTCGGCGTCCCCGTCCACGACCAGGCTCCCGGCCACCGCCCAGAGGTGGCGCAGGAGCAGCGCGATCTGCTCCTCGGGCAGGCCGAAGACGGGCTCGGGGATGAACACCGCCTCGCGCGGCCGGCGCCAGAGGCCGAGCGACTCCAGCCACCCCTGCAGCGGATGCTCGAGGTTCCGGCGCGGGCCGCTTCCGGTCTGGGCGACCTCGGGGCCGGCGGTCCCCGACCCGAGAAGATGCGCGAGGATCACCAGCTCATCGTGATCCCACCGGCCCTGGACCACAGGCGCGCGAAGCCGCCCCGGCACCGCGATGGGCTGTCCCAGCGAGAGCTCGTCCAGGCGGCGCCATCCGTCCGCGGTGCGGAACGGGTGGTTGGCGGTGGCCTCGAGCTCGTATCCGGAGGCGAGACGGAGCCGGAAGACCGGCTTGACGCCGGACGGGAAGGTCCGGGTCAACCGCCGCGGGACCAGCTTTCCGTTGTTGCCGAGCGACCAGACCAGCGGCTGCTCCTGGGTGAGCACGAGCTCGCCGAGCGTCACCTCCTGACCGTTGTCGGCACGCAGCAGCCTGGTCTCGGCGGGCATGCAGCCGCTCTCACGGAGGTCCGAGAGGATGGGGCGCTTGTCCGGCCGCTGCTCCGGCGCACGGGAGAGCTGTGAGATCGCGATCACCGGGACCCGGAGCTCGCGGGCGATCGACTTCAGGGCCCGCGAGATGGCCGACACTTCCTGCACGCGGTTGCCTTCGTCGGAGCGTGAGCGGCCGTGCATCAGCTGGAGGTAGTCGATCATGATCATCTCGATGCCCTCGCGCGCCTTGGCCTGCCTGGCCTTGAGGCGCAGCGTGAGGTCGTCGAGCATCGGCGAGTCGTCGATGTAGATCGGGGCGTCTCCGAGGGGGCCGAGGGCGTAGACGAGCCGCTCGTGCTCGGCCTCGCTGAGGAGACCCTTGTGCAGCCGCTGGGCGTCGATCCGGGCCTGCTCGCAGAGCATGCGCTCGACCAGCTGCTCCTTCGACATCTCCAGGCTGAAGATGGCGATCGGCTGCTTCTGCTCGACGGCCGCCGTGAGGGCGAGGTTGAGGACGAAGGAGGTGTTGTGGGTCGCCACGCAGCCCCGGCCGGCGAGGTAGAGGTGGTTGGGAGAATCGACCTGGATGCACCGGACCGGCACCGAGGAGATGGGCCGGATCGCCGCGATCGTCCGTTCGGCGGCGCCGCCAGGCGTCCCCAGGGTGATCCGGTGCCGGGCAGAACCGTCCGCACCATCCCAGGTGAGGCTCATCCGGGGCGTCAAGCCCAGACCCCTGGCGAGCTCCATCACGTCCTCGGCGAGCTCGGCGACGCCGGTCACGTATTCGGCGGGCCCGACCTGATCGGAGGTCGCGGCGGCATCCATCAGCCCGCGGAGGAGATCCAGGCGCTGGGCGACGCCGCTCTCCTGAAACTGTCGAGGGATGCGGGGCCCACGCTCGCGGAGAGCACTCCCCGCCATCGCCGGCCCCGTCGTCGCGTGCGCAGCGCCGACCATCGCGGCGATCTCGGCGCCATCGCCGAGCCGGCCGCCGAAGGCGTACGGATCGGCGGGCAGGCCGCGCTCTGGGTACGCCAGAGCCCGGCAGGCGGGAATGCAGTACGCGGACGCCCTCCCGAGGGTCGATGCCATCTCCAGCGTGGTGAGGACGCGCCGTTCGCGCTTCCCACCGACGAGGACCGCCCATCGATGATCGGCGTCGGCCGTGATCTGCTCGCCGTCGTCGAAGGCGACCGTGAAGCAGCGGCGGTCGAGCTGGACCGGCGTCGCCGCGACGACGGTGCAGGGAAGGCCGGCGTCATCGAAGATCTGGTCGCCGATGCGAAGCGCGCCCATCGTGGTCCACCCGGTGGGGGTCGGGATCGGCGTGTCCAGGCTCAGCGCCTTGCCCATGCTGGGACGGCCGGCGACGACGACCATGTCCGAGGGCTTGAAGCCGTTGGTCATGCGGTCGAGGTCGGTGAACCCGGAGGCGAGGCCGACGACGCCACCGCCGGACGCCATCTGCGCATCGATGCGGTCCATCGCCGGCTTGAGCAGGTCGTACAGCCGCTCCATGCCGCTGTTGACCTGGTCGTCGGTGATGCTGTAGACGCAGGCCTGCGCCTGGTTGACCGCCTCACCCGCCTCCAGCGAGTCGTCGTATCCGTACGTCGACACCTGGGTTCCGGCACTGATCAGCCGCCGCTTGTAGGAGCGGTCCCTGACGATGCGGGCGTAGTGCTCGACGTTGGCCGCGGTCGGCGTCTGCTCCTGGAGCATGGCCAGGTGGGCGCGACCGCCGACGCGCTCCAGCACGCCCATCTTCTCCAGCTCGGCCGCCAGAGTGACGTTGTCGATCGGCTCCCCCTCGCGGAAGAGCTGCATCGCCGCCCGGTAGATCTGACCGTGGTTCTCGCGGTAGAAGTCATCCGGGTCGATGATGTCGAGGATCCGGGTGATCGCCGTCTGGTCGAGGAGGATCGCTCCGAGGACCGAGGCCTCCGCCTCGAGGTCGTGCGGCGGCAGCCGCCCCTCGGTCTTGACGCCGGGGATCATCGTCGCCACGCTAGCCTCGGCTCGCCGGGACCGTCAGCGCGCGCGGGCGTCCCTGCAGCTCGTGCTCGAGCATGCGGCCCGAACATTTGTTGCATGCTAGCACGTCGCCGGTGACCGGTCAGGCCACTCGCCGCCACTGCTACCCCGGCGAGGTGGACTAGCGGTCCTGGGTCACGACCAGGTTGATCGTGGCCGGCACGTCGCGGTGCAGGCGCAGCGTCACCTGGTGCTCACCAAGCTGCTTGATCGGCTCCGGGAGCTCGATGCGGCGGCGGTCGATCTCGACCTGGTGCTGGGCCTTGAGCGCCTCGGCGATGTCGTCGTTGGTGACGGCGCCGAAGACTCTGCCGCCCTCGCCCATGCGCAGCCGGCACACGACGGTCCGGTTGCTGATCTCCTCGGCCAGCTCCTCGGCGGCCTGGCGGTCCTTGGCCTCGCGGCGGTCGGTGGCGTCACGAATGCGCTTGGCCTCGTCCTCGACACCCCTACCGGCGAGCACGGCGAGCTTGCGACGGAGCAGGAAGTTCCTGCCGTACCCGTCCTTGACTTCCTTGACGTCGCCTGCCTGTCCCAGGTTGTCGACGTCCTTGGTCAGCATGACCTTCACTTGGGTTCCTCCAACTGCCTGGGCGTCTCCGCCCCACCTGATCTCAAGCCGGTCCAGAGGTGCAGCGCCCCCTCCCCAGCTCGCCGCAGGTCTTGGTCGAAGAGGCTCTGGCCGTGATCAAGGGCTTCCCGGTGCTCTCGTACCAGGTCCTCCGGACAGGCATCGACGAAGACCTTGACGGCCAGCAGACTCAATGCCAGCAAGTCCATTTGCCCGACCAGCGGAAGCCACCCCGGCAGGTCGATCGGGCTTACGATCACGCCTAACGCACCGAGCACTGCCAGCTTGGGAGCTAGCGGCACCCTCGGGTCCCGAAGGAGACAGTATGCCAGTTTGGCGCGTGTCGGAACCTCGAAGATAAGGGAGCGAATTCGTCCGATGGAAAGGGACATGCCGGGCACAAGCCTACCTGGCTCCTCTGCGACTTGCCAGCCTCGGACACTGGCGAGATGAACGAGGGTACGGCCGCCCCCGCGGCCAGGCCGCGGCACCTCGCCCTCAGCGTCGGCTGGTTCGGTCAGAACTTCCACTGGCTGCCCATCGGCTTCGTCCTGCTCCAGGCTCAGATCGCCGAGCTGGTGCCCCATTCGGTCGAGACCAGCGCCATCGGACTCGCCGCCGGGCTGGGCGGCATCTTCGCGGTGCTGGTCCCCCCGATCACCGGCCTCGTCTCCGACCGGCTCCGAACGCCGTGGGGCCGGCGCGCGCCGGTGATGGTCATCGGCCTGGCCGGGGACGTGGTCGGGCTGGCGATGATGGGCACCGCCCGCAACTACTGGGTGCTGGTCGGCGGCTATCTCGTCATCCAGCTCTTCAACAACGCCTGCGGCGCCGCCTACGCCGGCCTCATCCCCGACCTTGTCCCCGACGCCCAGTTCGGCCGGGCCAGCGGCTTCCTCGCGGCGATGAACAACGTCGGCGGCATCCTCGGCGTGCTGACCACCGCGGTGCTGGCCGGGCTCCACCAGCTCGATCTCGCCTACGCCGTGATCGCCGTCGTCATCGTCCTCTCCTATGTGCCCGTCCTCGTCCTCGCCAGGGAGTCGCCGCCGACCGGCGCACCACCGCCATGGCCGAGCCTGGGCGAGGCTGCTCGGAGCATGGTCGCGCCGCTGCGTGGAGGCGACTTCGCCTGGGTCCTCGCCACGCGGCTGCTCGTCACCGCGGCGATCACCGTCGTCGCCTTCTTTCTCTCGCCGTTCTTCGCGAGCGTGGTCAGGCCGCCCAATCCGAGCGAGTTCACCTCGATCTGGCTGCTCCTGGTCTTCCTCACCGCCGTGCCCCTGGGCCTGCTCGGCGGGATCTTCTCCGACCGCGCCGGACGCAAGATCTTCGTCTATGGCAGCGGCCTCTTCCAGGCCCTGGTCGCCGTGATCTTCGTCGTCTTCTACCCGACCAGCGTGCCCATCGTCGTCGTCCTCGGCCTGGTCTACGGGATCGGCTACGGCCTCTACTACGCGGTCGACTGGGCACTGGCCGTCGACACCCTGCCCGACCCCGAGCGGCCGGCCAAGGACATGGGCCTCTTCCACGCCTCCTACACGCTGCCCCAGGTCATCGTCCCGCTCATCGGCGGCGTGCTGATCGAGGTCGTCAGCAACATCTCGCCAGGCAACGGCTACAGGATCGTGTTCGGGCTCTCGATCATCTTCTTCATCCTCGGCAGCATCTTCGTCAGCCGCGTCCGCGGCGTCCGCTGACACCCCGAACAAAAGATCGATAAAGACGGGCCCGACGGCGCCGGCAGGACGATAATGGGGCCTGCTCGGATCCAGCCATGCGCCTTCTCCACTTTGCCGATCTGCACCTCGACGCCAGCTTCCGCTGGGCTGGCGAAGGGGTGGCCGGCGGCCTCCGGCAGGCCCTGCGAGATGCGCTCACCCGCATCCTCACCCTGGCCGCCGAGCGACGGGTGGGCGCGATCCTATGCGCCGGCGACCTCTACGAGCAGGAGACGTTCTCGCCCGACACCGCCGCCTTCCTCCGCCAGGCGTTCGCCGGCGCCGCCCCGATCCCGATCCTCATATCCCCCGGCAACCACGACTGGCTGGGACCGCTGAGCCTCTACGAGCAGGTCGACTGGAGCCCGAACGTCCACATCTTCCGCTCGGCCCGGCCGGAGCCGCACCCGATCGCGCCGGGCCTGACCGTGTGGGGCGCGGCCCATCTCGCCCCGGCCGGTCAGCCCGACCCGCTGCGGGATCTCCGCGTCGGCGACCGCGGCCTCAACCTGGGCCTGCTCCACGCCGCCGAGCGACACTCTGGCGCGCCCGATCCACACGCGCCCTTCGATCCCGCCGAGGTTCCCGCCTCCGGCCTGCGCCACCTCCTCTGCGGCCACTACCACCGGCCCGCGGACGGCGAGTGGCACACCTATCCCGGCAACCCCGAGCCGCTGACCTTCGGTGAGGACGGCCCCCGCGGCGTGATGCTCTGGACCGTGGAGGGACGGGACCGCCTGCGCTCCGAGCGCGTCGCCGTCTCCGGCCGGGGCTGGCACGACGTCGCCCTCGACGTGAGCGCGTGCGGCAGCGCACAGACGGTGCGGGAGAGGATCGGCGAGTGCCTCCGCGAGCGGCGCGGCGTCGCCCGCGTCACGCTCGGCGGCGAGCTCGCCGCCGAGGTCGAGCTGGTCGACGGCGCTCTTGCCCGCGCCGCTCCCTGGATGGACGCGGTGAGCGTGCGGACCGAGAGGCTGCGGTGGGCGCACGACCTCGACGCACTGCTCGACGAGCCGACCGTGCGCGGGCGCTTCGTGCGCGAGGTGATGGATGCGCCGCTGAGCGAGGAGGACCGCACTCGCGTGCTCCGAATGGGCCTTCGCGCACTCGAGGAGCGGGGCTCTCTGGAGGGCGTCTGAGGTGCGGATCGAGACCCTGAGCGTCGGCGGCTTCGGCGCCCTGCGCGACCGCCGGCTCGACCTGGCACCGGGCCTCAACGTCATCTTCGGGCCCAACGAGGCGGGCAAGTCGACCTGGAACCAGGCGCTCTACGCCGCCCTCTGCGGCCTCCGCCGGGGCCGCGGCCAGACCCGGGCCGAGCGCGAATTCGAGGCACGCCACCGTCCCTGGGACGGCACGGACTGGTGGGTCAGCTCGATCCTCCGGCTCGAGGACGGGCGGCGGATCGAGCTCCGGCAGGATCTGGGCGGAAGGGTCGAGAGCCAGGCCACCGACCTCGACAGCGGCCGGGACGTTCGCGCCGAGATCGTGTTCGAGGGCTCGCCCGACGCGTCCCGCTGGCTGGGACTCGACCGGCACGCCTTCCTCGCCACCGCCTGCGTCCGCCAGGCCGACGTGCTCGGCGTCGCCGCCGAGCCCGAGCTGCTCGCCGAGCACCTCCAGCGGGCGGCGGCGACAGCGGGCACCGACGCGACCGCGACCGCGGCGCTGGCCCGCCTCGAGGATTTCCGGCGCCAGCGCGTCGGCCGCGACCGGGCCGGCAGCGGCCGGCCGCTTCGCCAGGCCCGCGAGAGCGTGGAACGGGCGCGCGAACGCCTCGATCGGGCCCGCGCCGCGCACGAGGAGTACCTGTCCCGGGCTCGGCGGCGGGAGGAGCTGGAGCGCGAGGCGGCCGCGGCCGAGGCGGCGGCCGCAACGGCCGCGGCGGTGGCGGCCGCCGACCGGGCGGCGCAGCTGGAGTCGAGCCCGGGCGGCGCGCCAGGCTCCGCCCGGTGGCCTCTGATCGCGGCGGTGGTGACCGCGCCCGTGGGTCTCCTCCTCGCCGTCCGCGGCTGGCCCGGCCCGGCCGCGGTGCTCGGTCTGCTCCTGCTCGGCGCCGCCGCGCTGGTCCTGGCCGGCCGCCTCGGCGCCACGCGCCGCCGGCGCGAGCCGCGACGCCCGGCGGGTGCGTCGGCCGGCCTGGCGAGCCAGCTCGAGCTGGCCCGAGCCGAGGCGGCGCGGCTGGCTCGGGCGGCTCCCCCGGATGCGCTGCGGAGCCGCGGCGGACGAGTCCCCACCGCCGAGGAGGTGGAGGCCATGCGCGGAACGGTGACGTCGCTCCAGGAGCGGGCGGCGTCGGCGCGCGGCGCCATCGAGCAGTTCGCGCGGCAGGTCCCAAGCGTCGCCGAGGCCGAGGAGGCGCTGAACCGGGCGGAGGGGGAGCTGAAGCGGCTGAGGGAGCTGGACCGCATCCTCGACCTCACCGCCGGCTTCCTCCAGCGGGCGCAGGAGGAGGTCCATCGTGACATCGCCCCCTCCCTCGCCCGGAGCCTCCGCGAGCGTCTACCCCGGATCACCGGCGGACGGTACCTAGACGCGCTGGTCGACCCGGCCAGCCTGGAGGTCCGCGTCTGCGGCCAGCGCCGCGTCTGGCGGGAGGCGTCGCTGCTCTCCCAGGGCACCAGGGAGCAGATCCACCTGCTCCTCCGGCTGGCGCTGGTCGAGCACCTGATCCGCCCCGGCGAGCGCTCCCCGATCCTGCTTGACGAGATCACGGTGCACGCCGACGAGTCGCGCACGGCGGCCCTCCTCGGACTGCTGCAGGAGCTCGCCCGAAACAGCCAGGTCGTCCTCTTCACGCAGGAGCTGCGGGTGGCCGAGTGGGCGGCGTCACACCTCGACGGGGACGGCGACCGGTTCCTCAGCCTGCCCGGCCCGATCGGGGAGGCCTGACTCAGCCCAGCATGGCGGCCACGTCGGCCAGGTCGTGGACGTGCTCGTGATCGGAGTCGTCGCAGCGCCGGAGCGGGTCGAAGTGCACGGGTCTAACCCCTGCCGCCCTGGCTCCGCCGACGTCGGCGTGGACGCTGTCGCCGATGTGCGCCGCCCGGGCCGCGTCGGCGCCGAGGAGACCGAGCACGTGGTGGAAGATGGCCGGGTCCGGCTTGGCCAGGCCGAGGATGTGGGAATCGATCACGGCGTCGACGCAGACGCCGCCCCCCTCACCGGTCTGACAGATCTCGAAGAACCGGAGCTGGCGCTCGATGGTGCCGTCGGAGTTGGAGACGATGGCCAGCCGGTAGCCGTGCTCGGACAGGGCCCTGAGGCCCCGACGCGACTGCTCGTCGACGACCGACCAGGGGATCCGCTCCAGGGTCTGCTGGAGGGCGTTGACAGTTGGCTCGAGGTTCTCCGGCGGCACATCGTAGCCGCGACAGAAGCCGAGAAGGTACTCTCGCCAGACGCCTTCGGAACGGTCGTAACCGACCATGCCCTCGACGTGGGCTCGGCGATGCGCCTGGAGGTCGAGGGGGGCCTCCGCGCCGAGCGCGGTCCAGGCCGCCTCCGGAGGGGGAAGGAGGAGAACGCCACCCACGTCCACGAAAACGGTGTCGATATTGGCCATCGCCCCGAGTCTCGCAGAAACCACGCGGGCGGCCCTTGGTGAACCATGAAGGTGCGATTTTCGACCAATAGGTCTATCATCATCACTGGGGTGAGCAGTTCATCAAAATGGAGGTGTAGGAGATGAGAGCCATACTTCTCCTGCTGGTCCTCGTGGTGCTGGCGGCAACGGGTCTGTTCGCGTACCAGAACCAGGTCCCGATGACGCTTCACTTCGCGAACTGGCGATGGGAGCACGTGCAGATGTGGTACCCGGTCGTGGCCGCGGCCGCGGCGGTGCTGGTCGCCTGCATCCTGTACGGCCTGGCCTCGGGTGCCGCCTGGCGTATCCGCCACATGCGCCTGAACCGGACCACCCGGGACAGCAGCGCGCAGATGCGGCAGCTCGAACAGGAGAACCTGGAGCTGCGGCGCCAGCTGCATGGTGACGAGACCGAGGAGACGCCGTTCCAGCCGTCGAGCTCCTACCGATAACGAGCGAGAGATCGGACCCCGCGCCGGCCCGGTGCCGGCGCGGGCACCCCGTCGTCAGGTCAGCCGAACCTGATCCGGGAGGAGGCCCTTCGGCCTCAGCTTGCCGACGTCGTGGAAGGCGTCGACGAAGCGCATGGTCCCGCTGAAGGAGCGCAGGACCATCGAGTGCGTGTAGGCGTACTGGCCTTCGTAGCGCACGCCCTGGAGGAGCTCCCCGGTGGTGATGCCGGTGGCGGCCAGGAAGATGTTGTCCCCCGAGCACAGGTCGCCGGCGTGGAGGATCAGGTCCGGGTCATGGCCCTCGTCCACGGCCACCTGCCGCTCGGCCTCGTCCCGCGGCGCGAGCCGCGCCTGGATGGCGCCGCCAAGGCACTTCACGCCACACGCCGCGAGCACGCCCTCGGCGCATCCGCCCGAACCCATCAGCACGTGCATGCCGGTCTTGATCTCGAGCGCGGCCATGATCGCCCCGGCCACGTCGCCGTCGGAGATGAGGCGGATGCGAGCCCCGACGTCGCGGACCTCCTCGATGATCCGGTGGTTGCGCTCGCGGTCGAGGATGATCACGGTCAGGTCGTGCGGGTGCATCTCCTCCGCCTTGGCGATGCGGCGGAGGTTCCAGTCGGTCGGCATCTCGATGTCGATCACGCCCGCCGCCTTGCGGCCGACGGCGAGCTTGTCCATGTAGTGGACATGGGTGGTGAACATCGAGTGGCGCTCGGCGAGGGCGACCACGGAGAGCGCCCCGGGCTGTCCGTTGGCGGTGAGGCGCGTGCCGTCGATGGGGTCGACGGCGACGTCCACCTCCGGCTCCATGCCGTTGCCGACCTCCTCACCGAAGTAGAGCATCGGCGCCTCGTCCTTCTCCCCCTCCCCGATGACCACCGTGCCGCGCATGTCGACCGAGGCCAGCGCCGAACGCATCGCGTCCACCGCCCGCTGGTCCGCCTCCTCCTTGTGACCGCGGCCCTGGAGTGGAGCCGCCGCCAGTGCCGCCCACTCCGTCACCCGGAGCAGCTCCAGGGCGAGGTTCCTGTCCAGTGTCGCCTGATCGACCATGCGATCAGCGTAGACGCAGGCGGCGTCAGGGGACCGGCTCCGGACTCCGGATCAGTCCAGCCGGAAGCCGCTCTCGAGCATGCCCACCGCCTCGTCGACCAGATCGACCAGTCGAAGGCCGGGATCCTCCATCCACCGGATCATCACCGAGAGGGAGACGCCGAGGACGGCACCGGCGAGGGCGCCGACGCTGGGGTCGTCGGCGGGCCGGCCCACCCGCTCTCCTATCAGCTCCGCCAGCAGCCGCATTGGACCGCTGATGTGATCGACCAGGGTCGCGCGAAGGGGAGGGACCGAGAGCAGCAGCAGCGCCCGCTGTCGCTGCTCCTCGACCTCTTCCGACGTGAGGGTCCCGAGCAGCTCCCGGATCGACACGCGCAGCGCCGCCAGCGGCCCCAGCTCCGCCGGCTGGGCCCTGAACTTCTCGACCAGCGCCGGGTCGAACGCATCCCAGAGGATCACGTCCTCCTTGGTCGGGAAGTATCGGAAGAAGGTGCTCTCGGAGACCTCCGCCTCCTCGGCGATCTGGCTCACGGGAGTTGCGTCGTAGCCTTGGTCGCGGAAGAGCCGCAGCGCCTCCCGCTGGATCGTGGCTCTGGTCCTCGCCTTCTTGCGCTCGCGCAGCCCGATCGCCGGTCGGTCGCCCCTGGTCGCCGCGTTCCTCGTCTTCATCGACCTCAACCAAGCATGCCAGAAGGACGCCCGGCCTCCCCATCCGGACGGACGGACACGGCGGCGGCCGGCGCCCCCCGCCGGTCCCGCCACCGCACGCTCATCAGTTCAGGTCGTAGAGCAGGAAGCCCTTGCCGATGTTGGTGAGTGCAGCCCCGTAGACATGGCCGCCCTGCCAGTAGAGCTGGCTGAAGTTGGGCGTTTCGATCAGCGCCCGTGAGTACGGAGGCCCCAGGGCCTTGGCGGCGCCATTCCTCAGGGAGACCTGGAAGACCTGCGGCGGCGCCTCGTAGACGCCGGTGACGATGGCGATCACATTGCCGTTCTGGATGGCGATCGGAATCGACTGGGAGACGTTGACCAGGTTCTTGGACCAGAGCTCCTTGCCGCTGGTCAGGTCGAAGGCGACGAGGTCGTCAGGGGTCCGCGAGGCGTTGGCGTTCTTGGGAAGGTTGCGGGTGACCATCGTGTTTCCGGAAACGACGACGGGGAGCATGGAGTGGCCCTCGTTGCCAGCCGTGATCGGCTCCATGTCGAGCGTGCCGTAGGAACCG
>DATAXV010000009.1:0-10851 GCA_036272915.1 Candidatus Dormiibacterota bacterium | reverse complement strand
CGTTGCCTGCCGCCTCGGTTACCCTCCCGCCCTGCGTCCCGCCGTACCCCCACCCTGACCGGGCATGCCTGGCGACCTCGCCGGCCACGCCCGCCGACGGGGAGATTGAGGATGCGGCGTCGAGACCGACCCGAGGGATCCGCGACGTCGACCGGGGTTACGCGACCGGAGCCTGACCGGCGGATCCATCGGTCCGTGGCCAGGACCGGTGCGCGCGGCCGTCGGGCGATCAAGGCTCGGCTCGGGTCGCGGTGATCCCCGCCACCGGCGACAGTCCCCACCTCACCGGTCGGGCCTGCACCCAGGCGGAGGGACGTGTGCGCGAGGGCACAGGGGAGATCGGAGAGCGGGACTAGCCTCCAAGTCATGTACCGCCACCTCTACGTGCCGTGTGACAACAGTGATCATTCGACCGCTGCGATCAGGCTGGCGGTCACCCTGGCCCAGCGAGCGGGGACACGCGTGACCGGATGCCATGTCTACGCCGCGCGCATGCACGACGTCCGCTTCAAGCAGATGGAGTACACGCTGCCCGACGAGTACCAGGACGAGCAGGAGCTGGAACGCCAGCGCAAGATCCATGACTCGCTGATCACGCGTGGCCTTCAGCTCATCTCCGACTCCTACCTGGACGTGCTCAAGGAAGAGGCGGAGCGGGCCCACGTCGAGGTCGCCTACAAGACGTTCGACGGCAAGAACTGGGAGTGCCTGGCGAAGGACGTCGAGGACTCCGACTACGACCTCGTCGTGATGGGCGCGCTCGGCATGGGGGCCGTCCGAGACAGCCAGCTCGGAAGCGTCGCCGAGCGCCTGGTCAGGCGGAGCAAGACGGATGTGATCCTGGTCCGCGACACGCATCTCCTCCGAGACGGCGCCTCCGATCGCATCGTCGTCGCCGTCGATGGCAGCCCCCAGTCATTCGCCGCGATCAAGCGGGCCATCGAATTCGCCGGAATCCTGGGCAAGAGGGTCGAGGCGGTCGCCGTCTACGACCCCTACCTCCACTATTCGATGTTCAACGGGATCGTCGACGTCCTCTCCGCCGAGGCCTCCAAGGTCTTCCGCTTCAAGGAGCAGGAGCAGCTCCACGAGGAGATCATCGACACCGGGCTGGCGAAGATCTATCAGTCGCACCTTCAGGTGGCGGAGGGCATCGCCCGGGAGGAGGGCGTCGAGATCAAGACCACCCTGCTCGACGGCAAGGCCTTCAAGAAGATCCTCCAGCACGTGAAGGAGGACCCGCCCTGGATGCTCATGGTCGGACGCATCGGCGTCCACTCTTCGGCGGACATGGACATCGGCGCCGCCACCGAGAACCTGGTGCGCCTCGCGCCCTGCAACCTGTTCCTCTCGAGCGGCACCTACGTACCCCCCATCGACATGCAGGCGGACGCCAGTGTCAGCTGGACCGACGAGGCGAGGGCCGAGCTGCAGCGCGTACCCGCCCACGTGCAGGGCGTGGTTCGCAGCGCGATCTGCCGTTACGCGCTGGAGCGCGGCCATTCCGTGATCAGCCGCTCCGTGATCGAGAAGGCGGTCGGCGACCTGATGCCCGGCCACGCCGGAGCGCTCGGCTACGAGGCGCCGCCCCAGCCACGGTCGATGGCGGAGGCGGCGACCGGGGAGACCTGGATCTGCCACCGCTGCGGCCGGCCCGCCCGCGACGTCCGGCCCGCGGTCTGCCCCGTCTGCCAGGGCCAGGACTTCGACCTCCTCGACAAGGAGGCGGTCGTGCGGCAGGCCTCGAACGAGGGACAGACCACCGAGGAGGAGAGCTTCGATGGCTTCCGGGTGCGCTGGACAGTCGAGGGGAAGAAGGTCCTGGAGCGTGTGCCCAAGGGCTATGAGCGGCGCCGGGTCAAAGCCAGAATCGAGAAGCTGGCCCGGATGCGCCGGCTGCCGGCGATCACAGCAGAGTTCTGCGAGCAGAACCTGGAGGATGCCTACGCTCCGGTCGCCGAGATCGTCGCCGACGCGGCGCCCAGGCCCGGTCTGGCCACCGCCGCCGCCAGCGGCTGGGTCGCCTCGCCCCGGGATAGGGGCGAGGAGAACCTGCGGTGGACGGAGGGCGCGGCCGAGCGCCTGGACCGGCTCCCCGCCGGCTTCATGCGAACCCTGGGCAGGACCAAGGTCGAGGAGTTCTGCCGCCGCATCCAGGCCCAGGAGGTGACCGCCGAGGCCGCGGACGCCGCGCTGGCCGAGGCAGGCGATCTGATCGCCCAGATGACCAGGAGCTACGGCGACGGCTCCGGGGCACCTCCCTCAGCCTGCCCCTTCGCCAACGGGGCAGTGCCCAGCGCGCCCGAGGTGGAGAAGCCCTCGCCGGGCTGGACCGAGGACGGCATCCGCCAGCTCAACGAGGTGCAGGTGCGGGCCGCGGAGCGCTTCGACGCGGCCCGGGCGAGGGAGCTCGTGCAGCATGCGGCCGAGTCGCGGGCGCAGCGCAAGGGGGAGGCCATCAACGCGGCGTTCCTGGAGCAGCTCGGACTGAAGCTCGGCTACGGCCACCCGCTTTCCGACAAGACCTACCAGCACCGCTTCACCTGGACTCCCGAGGCTGAGGCCCGGCTGGCGGAGGTGCCCGAATTCTGCCGGGAGCTGACCCGATGGCGGGTCGAGTGGACCGCCGTCAAGAAGGGTCTGGGCGATCCCATCACACCGGAGAAGATGGACATCAAGTACGACATGTGGGGCGAGATCTCCCACGCCATCGAGGCCAAGGGACGGTCGCTGCCCTGGGAGGACGACGCCGAGGACCGAATCGCGCGCGTCCCCGACTTCGTCAGAGGCCAGGTCATCCAGGCGGTCGAGGGCAACGCCCGAGAGCTCGGCTTCGAGCGGGTGACGGGCCCGATCCTCGACCAGGTCATCGAGAAGTGGATCGCGAGCGGTGATTTCCACGAAGGCCAATTCGGCTTCCGCGCCTGAGAGGGCGCACGAGGGGGTGGCAACCACGCTGGTGGCGGCGGGTCTGACCCGTCGCCACCGAGGCGGCGGCGGGGTGAGCGGGATCGATCTCGAGCTCGGCGCCGGAGAGCTGGTCGCCGTGGTCGGGCCCAACGGCTCGGGCAAGACGACCCTGCTCCGGATGCTCGCCACCGTCGACGCCGCCGCCGGAGGAACGGCGCGGTGGTTCGGGAGCAGCGATCGCCGCTCTCCCAGGGTCAGGCGCCGAATCGGCACCGTCCTCGACGGTACCCCCCACTTCGAGGAGATGACCGGGTACCAGAATGTCTGGTTCTTCGCCCGGCGCTTCGGGCTCAGTGAGACGGAGGCGAGGACGCGGCTCAACGTCCTGCTCAGCTGGGCCGATCTGGGCGCCGCCGTGCACCGACGGGTTCGCGAGTACTCGCTGGGGATGCGCCAGCGCCTGGCTCTGGTCGAGGCGCTGGCCCACGCCCCCGGCCTGCTCGTGCTGGACGAGCCCACTCTCGGCCTGGACTGGACCGGCTCGCTAGGCCTGGTGGAGACGATCGAGCGCCAACGCAAGGCCGGGGCGGCGGTCGTGGTCGCGACCAACGACGTCCACCTGGCGGAGCGGCTGGGCGGGCGGATCCTGTTCCTGGACGGCGGCCGTCGCGTCGGCGAGGGGACGGTGAGCGAGCTCCTGTCCGGGCTCGGGCAGTCGCAGCGTGTCGAGCTCACATTCCGCTCGCCGGTGTCGCTGGAACACCTCATCGCCCTTCCCGGCGTTTGCGGCGGCGAAAGCTCGCCGCTGTCGGTCCGGCTCCTGGTCGATCCGGGCGTCGATCCCGCCCGCCTGCTCGGGGAACTGGACGGCGCGCACCGGCTGCTCACCGGTCTGGAGATCCACCGTCCGGATCTGGGCGACGCCTTCCTCCAGATCACGGGACGGCCGATCGAGGCGGTCCGATGAGGCCGCTCGCCCTCCCCGCCGGGCTCTGGCAGCGCGAGCTCTCGGAGTTCCTCCATCGCCCGCGCAGCCTGGCCATCAAGATGCTGTTCCCGCTCGCGGTGGCGGTGCCGCTCCTGCACAGCTCGGCTCCCGCCTTCTACGCGGCTCTGGCACTGACCATGGTCCTGGCGACGATGGCTCCGCTCGGCGCCGGCGCGGTCCTGGCCCGGGAACGGACGTCGGGCCTGCTCGTCCGCTACCGGCTTCTCCCCTGCCGCCCGCTGCTGGTCGGGATGGAACGGCTGCTGGCCAGCGCCGGCATCGACCTCATCCAGGTCACGCCGGTCCTGATCCTGCTCATGCTCGATCACGCCGGCACCGAGGCCTGGTGGCCAGCCCTCTGGCTGGGAGCGGCGGCAACGCTCCTGGTCGGCAATGTGCTCGGGGCACTGGCCAGCACGCTCAGCCGCTCACCCGGCGAGGTGATGCTCTTCGTGCTCCTTCCGACGCTTCCCGCGCTCTACCTGGCCGGGATCTTCACCCCGTTCCAGGATCCGGTGCACCTCGTCATCGAGCGCCTCCTTCCGTTCTCCTACCTGCACGCGGCCATCCTCGGCTCGCTGGCGGCTCCCAGCCAGATGACGACCTCGACGGCGGCGCTGTCCGCACTCGGCTATCTGGCGGCGGCGGTGGTCATGTCCCTCCTCGTCGGAGGCCGGCTGATCGAGGCGGACGCCTGATGCCGGCGCCACTGCAAGGCGGCGGCTTCAGCCTCAACCTGCCCAACGTCCACTTCCCGGTGCTGGGCGCGATGGCCTGGGTGGGGCTGATCTTCCTGCTCCACATCATCATCGCCGCCTGGTCGATGGGGGTGGTGATCCTCGCCCCCACCTACGAGCTGATCGGCAAGGTGACCGGCGACGAGCGGCTGGACCGCTACGCCCGCTCCCTCACCAAGGTCAACATCCGGCTCTTCAGCCTCGGCGCGGTGCTCGGCTCCTTCGCCGTCTTCTCGCTGACCGGCCTCTATCCGAACCTGTTCATCCGGCTCGTGATCCTCTTCTTCCTCCCCGTCCTCTACGCGTTCCTGTCCTGGTTCGTCACCATCGCCGCCGAGCTCGTCTACTACTACCGCTGGGACGCGTGGGCGGCGGCGCACAAGTGGCGGCACATCGCCGTCGGCTATGTCGCCGGCATCGTCGAGCAGAGCTTCCTGTTCTTCATCGTCGGCCTCGACAGCTACATGATGACCCCGGGTCGCGGGATCGGCCCCGGCATCTTCTTCAACGCCTCCTACTGGCCGGAACTCCTGCACCGCTTCGTCGGCAACCTCAGCTACGCCTCGTTCCTCATCGCCCTGGTCATGGTCGTGCTCGGTGCCAGGCGGTGGGAGAGCAAGGACGCCCCCTACTACCGGTGGGCGGCGGGGCTGAGCATGGTCGTCGGCTTCGTCATGCTCCTGCCCCAGGCGGTGATCGGCTTCGTCTTCGCCGACAGCATCCGTCAGGCGTCGCCCGCGGCCTTCGCCTATTCGTTCACCGGGCCGATGGACTGGATGTGGATCGTCCAGCTCGGCTTCCTCGGCATCGTCCTGCTCGGCACCAACGTCTACTTCGGCCAGACCCGGACCACCCGCAGCGCTCTCGGACCGCTGCTGACCGGCGCGGTCGTCGTCTGCTCGGTGGTGGCGTTGCTGCCGGAGCAGCTCTATCCCCGACCGCTCTTCTGGGTCAGGTACATCTTCCTCGGGCTGTCGCTCCTCCTCACCCTCGCCCACTGTCTGATCTGGCGGCCGTGGCTGCGGGGCGTCCGGCGCCCCGACCTCAATCGCCTGGGGCGCTGGTCGGTGGGCATGGTCGGGATCACCGCGGTGCTCCTCTTCATGCTCATGGGCGTCATCCGGGAGACGACCAAGGGCGCCGGCGACGGCTACGCCGTCTACGGCGAGGAGACGCAGTCCCAGGGCCAGAACATGTTCAAGGCCCCGGACGGGGGCTTCTTCCCGTGACCCATCTCCCCCTCGACCTGCCGGGGAGCCCGATGGGCAACCTGCAGACCTTCTTCTTCATCTTCGTCGAGGGCCTGACCGGGCTCGCGATCGTGCTCATCCTCGTCATCCTCGCCGGCAGGCAGCTGTGGCGGATGTGGCGCAGCGGCGAGAACCGCCTCGTCTTCTACATCGCTCTCAGCAGCGTCCTCGTCTTCGTCGCGTTCACCGCCATCGCCACCTATGGCGTGACCTGGGGAGCCTTCCACTACAGTGGCCCGTGAACCCTCCAAGCCCGTCATGACCCGCCGCCGCTTCGAGGTGCTGGCCACGCAGGCCATCGGCGCCGTCATCGGCTGCATGTTCGCGGTACCCGTCGTCGGCTGGCTGATCGATCCGCTCTTTCGCAGCCGCGCACCGCAGGTGTGGCGCCGGGTGGGAGACGTGTCACGCGTCCCCTACGAGTCGCCGACCGTGTTCGAGGTCTCCTTCCCCGTCCAGCAGTCGTGGAAGGTGCCTGAATCGAAGTACGTCGTGTACGTGGTCAGGCATCGCGACGGCGGCATCGACGCCTTCAGCAACATCTGCACCCACATGCAGTGCCCGGTCCGCTGGGAGCCGCCGCTGGGCGAGTTTCTCTGCCCCTGCCACGGCGGTCTCTACAACCTCAGCGGCGTCAACGTCGGCGGTCCGCCGCCCAAGCCGCTGCCCAAGTGGAAGAGCAGGATGAGAGGTCCCACACTGTACGTCCGTAACCAGCTGAACGAGAGCATCTGAGGTGGCCCTTCGCACCATGCTCAAGGCGTACCTGCCCGACCGGCGGCGGATCCAGCGGCAGGTCCTGGACTGGATCGAGGAGCGGACCGGCCTTGTCGAGTTGCTCTACAAGGGCCTCTATGAGGCCGTGCCTAAGCGCGGGGCGTGGGCCTACGCGCTGGGCAGCGCGACCCTCGTCCTGATCCTCAACCAGCTCATCACCGGCATCGTCCTGACCACCATCTACGTGCCCTCGACGACCGAGGCCTGGGCCTCGCTGGAATACATCAAGAAGCATGACGAGTTCGCCCAGATCGTCCGCGGCATGCACCTCTACGGCGCCTACGTCCTGCTCTTCGTGATCGGCATGCACATGTTCCGGACCTTCATCTCCGGGTCCTACAAGCGTCCCCGTGAGCTCAACTGGGTCACCGGTGTGCTGCTCCTGCTGCTGGTCCTGGGCATGGCCATCACCGGGGCCTTCCTGCCCTGGGACACGGCCGCCTACTGGACGGCGGTCGTGACCACCAACATCCCCTCCTACACCCCGGTCATCGGGCATGCCATCCGCGCCATCTGGCGCGGAGGCAACTTCGTCGGTCCGATGACGCTGGTTCGGACCTACGGCCTTCACATCTGGGTCATCCCGTCGATGCTCTTCGCGCTCATCGGAGCTCACCTGTACCTGTTGCGCCGGCATGGCGAGTTCGGCTCTCACGTCAACTACCGGGGCTCCTACCGCAACCCGCCGGATGTGGTCGAGGACGTCGCCGAGAGGCCGCAGAGGGTTGAACCGCCGGCGGTTCATCGGGAGCTGGAGCCGCCCTACCCGGCCCTTCCCACCGACGATCTGTGGGCGGCCCCGCTCGAGGTCGAGGACTTCTATCCGAGCCAGACCTTCAAGGACGGGCTCGTCTCGCTGGTGCTGATGGCGGTCGTCTTCGGCCTGGCCATAAGCTACGGCGCGCCCCTCGAGCAGCTGGCCACCCCGGGCACGGTGACCTACACGCCGGTGCCCGAATGGTTCTACCTGCCGCTGGACCAGCTCCTGGTCCTGACCCCCAGCTATCTGATCTCGATGGTCCTGTGGGTGCCGCTGGCCGGCGTGCTCCTCCTGCTCGGCCTCCCCTTCTTCGACCGGGACGCCGAGCGGAACCCGCTGGAGCGTCCCGCGATCGTGGTCCCGGCGATGCTCATCCTGGTCTTTCTGCTGGCGCTGACCGCGCTCGGCTCGGGGAGGTTGTTCAACCTGTGATGCACCTCTTCCTCGACGTCCCCCTGCCCGCGCACTCACCCGACATGGGCGGGCTGATGGGCTACCGCATCGCCATCGGCACCATCTTCACCTTCCACATCCTCCTCGCCGGCGCCGTCAGCGGCGCCAGCCAGCTGGGACCGTTCCTGGAGTGGCTGGGCTGGATGCGGCGGCGGCAGAGCTATGAGCGCGTGGCCCGCGGCCTGGGCAGGTTCCTCGTCTACTACTTCGCCTTCGGCAGCGCCGCCGCCATCCTCGCCATCTCGGCGCTCCTGGTCGGGCTATGGGGCCACGCCTGGGCGGAGATCAACCGGATCCTCTGGTGGCCCTTCTACATCGAGGCCTGGAGCTTCGTGATGATGGTCATCGGCGTCTACGTCTGGCACTACACGTGGGATGCGCTGCGCCGCTGGAAGGTCCTCCACATGTGCATCGGCGGCCTCCTCGTGATCTTCTCCATCGTCCAGGTGGCGATGATCGACATCGTCGCCAGCTACATGCTCACGCCGACGCCGCCGAAGCAGCCGATCGGAGTCTGGCTCAACCCCACCTGGTACCCCCTTCAGATCCACACGATCATCGCCAATCTGGCCTACATCGCCTACCTGATCGGAGCCTTCTCCGCGATCCGCTTCCTCCGGGCCAAGACCGACGAGGAGCGCTCGCTGTACGACTGGGCGGGAAGCCTCGGGATCATCTGGGGGACGGCGCTCACGCTGCTCCAGCCGGTGGTCGGCTACTCCTACGCCAAGGAGATCCAGCTGCAGGCCTATGGGGCCTGGTACAAGATGATGGAGGGCAATCTCAGCCTCGAGTTCCTGGCTCAGATCACGCTGCTCGGCCTGATGCTGTTCGCCGCCGCCCTCTACTTCTGGATGCGGCTGCGCCGCGCTCGCGCCAGGGGCCGATCGCTGCTCGGCATGCTGAGCGTCCTCCTGCTCCTGACCACCATCTTCGCCGCCCTCCCCTATCAGTTCGCCTTCACCCTCGATCAGGTCCAGGCGGCGGGTCTCAACCGGCCCTTCTGGGAGGGAGGCCTGATCAACCCATTCGCCGCGATGATCCCGTACAAGATCCTCGCCCTGACCGCCTACACCGTGTTCGGGATCGCGATCATCTACATCTACCTGCGTGGATTCCGCGATGTGCGCTGGGGTCAGGCGGGCAGGGGCGAGCAGCGTGCGCTGATCTTCCTCGGCGTGGCGGTGATGGCGATGATCTCGCTCATGGGCTTCATCCGTGAGAACGCCCGCTTCCCCGACGTCATCGCCGGACACGTGCAGGAGTTTCACCAGAAGGACGTCAACCAGCCCAACGTTCAGCCGGCCGGCTCCGCCGGAGACTCGACGCGCAGCGCCACGCCGGCCATCTCCATCGATCCCGTCCGCCCCTCGCCCTCCCCCGGCCAGGAGACGAGGCCGAGTCGGTCACCGTGAGGTCGCGGCGCGGACTCGTGGCGCTGGCGCTCCTGGCCCTGATCCTGGCCGCCTGCGGCGGGCCGAACCAGGAGACGATGCTCCACCAGAGGGTCTCGGGTGCGGCGGCGACCGTCATCATCGAGGACTCACCGGAGTCGGTCGGCTACTTCGATCCCCAGGTGGTGCACATCCACGTCGGCCAGACGGTCGGGTGGCTCAACGCCAGCGGCGACTACCATACCGTCACCTTCGATCAGCCGGGGGCGCCGCGCTCGAGCCGGGGTTTCGGTCACGGCGCCGAGTTCAGAGCGACCTTCGGACGCGAGGGCACGTTCAGGTACCGCTGCCTCTACCACGACGGGATGACCGGCACCGTGGTCGTGAGCGCATCGGCCGGCCGGCACTGAGACGACCATGATCGAGCGCCGGCGTGCGGGGGCGTCGCCGAGACCTCATCACCACTCCCCAACGGAGCTCGCATCGCTGGAGGCGGTCAGCGTCTGATCGCGCGCCCGTAGGCCCTGAGGCTGAACGACTCCAGTGCGCTCTCGACCGAGAGGCCGGGGAACCGCATCTTCGACATCTCCGCCTCGCCGAGCCCCAGCCTGGCCGCCTCCCAGAGATGCCGTACCGCCTGACGGCCGAAGCCGAGGATGCGCGCTCCGGCGATGTCGGCGGCGAGTGCGTCGTCGCTCGCGATCACCAGCCCGCTCTCGACGGGCACGCCGCCGAGTGGGCCGGTTCCGACCATCGCCGGGTGGCCGACGATGATGCCCGCATCGATGTGGAATCGGGCCGCCATGGCGGCGATGAACGAATGCATATCGGCGAAGAAGGAGTTCTCGTGATCCTGTCGGGATCGCGGATGCCCGTAATAGTCGGCGGCGGGAAAGCTCATCGCGATGTTCTTCAGGGCCAGCGTCACCGTCGCCGTGCTGTGCACCTTGAGTTGCGCCAGCGACACCAGGGTCTGGTACTCGAGGACACGACGGCTCACCATCACATCCTGCTGGGGTCCATCGACGTCGTTCTCGGGAGCATAGCGGAGCTCCACCCGCTCGAACGGGGGCCGGTTGTGGTCGACGAACTCGACGTCCTCCTCCCTCACCACGTCCATCAGGCCGGTCATCTCGAAGATCTCGTCGGTCTCGCCGGCTCCGGCACCTCCGGTGACGACGAGATGTGCCGGCTGCATGCGCTTGAGCTCGCGGATAACCGCACGGAGCGTGTCCGGCTGGGTAACGCCGCTCGAGTCCTCAGGAGTCGCCGAGGTCTCGTTGGGCTTCACCGCGACGATCCGGCCGCGGATCCTGTCCCTGAGGTCGAGGTGGGCGAGTGCGCGGGACACCGCCGACTCGATGACGTCGTCCTGCTCGATCGCGACCGTTGCTGCCATCGGTACCTCCTGGCTGGGGGGAGCCGGCGAATGACGCGGCGCTCATTGGTGGTCAGGGGCGCGGTGCCCGCAGAGCGAGCCCGTTTCCCCGTTCCCCTAAGGAACCGTACGTGCGGTTTTCCCGCATACGGCTCGCCGGTGATCTTCTCAACATGGTTACGCTGCCTCCGGGTATCGAATCGT
>DATAXV010000008.1:0-4828 GCA_036272915.1 Candidatus Dormiibacterota bacterium | reverse complement strand
GCTGGCCCGGCTGCGGGCGGTGCAGCGTCGCCCGCGCCGCGGTGCCGCCTCCGATCTGGCGGTCGGCGATCTGCGCTTCGACCCCTCCGGCCACACCGCCACCGCCGGTGAGGTGGAGCTGATCATGACCAGCCGCGAGCTGGCCATCCTGGAGCTCCTGATGCGGCGGGCGCCGGCCATCGTCGAGCGGACCGCGATCGCGCACCACGCCTGGCAGGACGACGCCGGTCCGGTCGGATCGAACACCATCGACGTCCACCTCAGCCACATCCGCCGCAAGCTGGCCGACGCCGGATCGGATGTCGAGCTCCACACCGTGCGCGGGCTCGGCTACCGCCTGGCGACGCCGTGAACCGGGGACGGGTGACGACCCCGCTCCGCTCCGCGGCGCGCGTCGCCGGGGTGGTGACGGCCGTCGCCGCGGTCCTCTACATCGCGGCGGCGGTGGTGCTCCTCGTGCTCACCCAGATCAACAACATGAACTCCACCGATCAGCAGCTGCGGGAGCGGCTGAGCCAGGAGCAGGGCTCGAGACCGCCGCCGCCCGACCACGACGGCCAGCTCTACGGGCCCTGCTACACCTGGCACGTCGCCTCCGACGGCTCCGTCGCCGCCAGCGCCGACGCGCCCAAGCTCCCGCCGTCGCTCCACTCCGTGCGGGGCCCGACCACGGCCCAGGTGATGGGTGCCGACTACCGGTTCGTCGGCGCTCCCAGCGGATCCGGATGGCTGGTCGTCGGCGAGGGCCTCGGCTCCCTCGAGCTGTCGCGGACATCGCTCCTGGCCTCGGAGGCGCTCGCCTTCGTCCCGCTGATGCTGCTCGTCTTCGGCGCCTCGCTCCTCGTCGGCAGGGCGAGCGCCAAGCCCATCGACGAGGCTCGCCAGCGGCTGGTCGAGTTCACCGCCGACGCCTCCCACGAGCTTCGCACTCCGCTCCAGATCATCCAGGTGGAGCTGAACCTTGCCCTCCGCCGGCCCCGCGAGAGGAGCCAGTACGAGGACAGCCTGCGCCGGATCTCGGGCGAGGCCGGGCACATGCGCCAGCTGATAGAGGATCTGCTCTGGCTGGCCCGCTTCGACAGCAGGGGAAGGGGCGAGGTGCGTGAGCTGGTGGACCTGGGCGCGGTGGCGGCCAGCGTGGTGCAGCGCTTCGAGGGAATGGCCGCCGAGCGCAGTCAGCAGCTGACCCTGTCGACCCTGGAGAGGGAGCCCGCGTCGGTCTCGGCGCCGGGCGCCTGGGTCGAGCGCCTGCTCGGCGTCCTCGTCGACAACGCCAACCGCTACACGCCGGTCGGTGGACGGATCCGCGTCGCGGTGGAGATGGCCGACGGCGCGCCGCTGCTACGGGTCGAGGACAGCGGGCCGGGCATGGCCGAGGAGGAGTGGGACCGGATCTTCGACCGCTTCCACCGGGCCAGCACCGACCCGGGCGGCTCCGGCCTCGGGCTCGCCATCGCCGACGCGATCGTCTCCGCCACCCACGGCCGCTGGCAGCTGAGCCGGAGCGAGCTCGGCGGGGCCAGCTTCACCGTGCGCTGGCCCGTTGCCCGCCGAGGCGCCGAGTACGAGGGCTCGCCCCACCCGGCCGGGTAGCGCTCGAGTACACCCCATCCCGGCTAGCAGTGGCTCGGCGAGACGCGGTCCGGGCCGCACGATCTCGCGGGGAGGCTGCCCTGCCTCCTGACGCTGGAGCCGGCGAGTGCCGTCGCCCTCGCCTCCGCCCAGGAACCGAGAAGGGAGGAGACGGCTCCACCCGGGGGTGGAGCGTCGAAATCCATCCCCGCTCCGATGTGCCCGAGGGGTGCTTGGAGGGAGCCTTGAGGTGTCGAACGGAGACCCCTCAAGGAGCGAAAGAATGGCAATGTTCACCTCATCCTCACCGGGAATGATCGTCGTCTACGCGGCGGTGATCCTCCTTCTCATCGGCCGTCAGTTCGTCCCCCAGCAGGTCAAGGAGGGACGGTTCTGGATCGCCCCCGTGATCATGATCGGCTACGGCCTGTACCTCTTCGTCCAGAGCCCGCCGGCGAGCGCCGTCGACGTGGCGCTGATCGCCGGCAACGTCGCCGTCGCCGCCGTCCTCGGCTTCGCCAGGGGCTGGACGGTCAGGGTCTGGCGCGACGCCCAGGGCTTCCTGATGCGGCAGGGCACGATCCTCACCGTCGCCCTCTGGGTCCTGTCGTTCGCGGTGAAGATCGGACTCGATCTCGCCCTCCACGTCAACATCAGCACCGCCTCGATCCTGCTCTTCGCCGGGGTCAGCTTCGGCGCCCAGGCGCTGGCGCTGGTGCTGCGGGTCCCCGGCCTGCTCGGCGGGCGCGACCCGATGGACAGCTCGAGGGCGTACCGCTACTAGGCCCGCTCCACCCGCCTCGCGCGGGTCTCCCACCGACCACCCGGGTCCGGCCGAACAGCCGGCCCGGGTGTTCGCATGTCTGGGCCCGGATCAGCGCGCCGGCGCCGGCTCAGATCCAGCCGCGTCGCTTGAAGAAGGCGAGCTGGATGAGGGTGCTCAGCACCATCACGCCCAACCCCAGGAAGAAGGTGAGCGGGGTCCCGATGTGGTCGACCAGGAAGGCGAAGTTCATCCCGAAGAAGCCGGTCAGGAAGCTCAGTGGGAGGAAGACGCTGGCGATCACGGTCAGCTGCTTCATGGTCACGTTGAGGCGGTTGGAGACGCTGGAGAGGTAGACGTCGAGCACGGAGGCGAGGAGGTCGCGCAGCGAGTCGGCGATCTCGAACTGCCGGACGGTGTGGTCGTAGACCGACCGGAAGTACACGCTGAGCGACTCGTGCTTCACCTCGAGCAGGTGCGTGATCAGGCGCTGGAGGGCGTCGAGCTGGGCGCCGAGCAGCCGGTGCAGCTTGGTGACGTCGTGCTTGATGTCGTAGATCTCGGCCAGGATCTGCGGCGAGGCGTCGCGGAGGGTTCGGTCCTGGAGCTCGTCGATCGCGCCGTCCATGTCGTCGATGACGGGGAAGATGGACGAGACCAGGTTGTCGGCGACGTCGAAGGCGAAGCCGCCCTCCACCGCGTCCCTTCCCTGCCGGATGTCGTTGAAGAGTTCGTCGATGCCGGGCTGCGGCTCGTCGTGGACGCTGACCATGCCCTTCGGGCTCAGGAAGAGGTGCTGCTCCTCGACCTGGAGGGACCGGTTCCGCCAGGTCGCCGTGAAGAGGACGAGGAAGGCGTAGCCGGAGAACTCGTACAGCTTGGGCCGGGGATTGGGGATCCGGATGTCGCGGATCGCCACCTGGTGGAAATGAAAGACGTCCCGGAGCAGGTCGAAGTCCTTCTCCTCGGGACCCTGGATGTCGAGCCAGTAGCCGGTCTCACCGGCGTGCTCGATCGTCGCCCCTATCTGCTCGTCGGTCGGGTTCTCGGTGAGCCCCTCGGCGGTCGCCAGTCGTCGCACTCGCACATGGAACCATCCACGACGGTTCCCGCGCAGGCGGGAGATCAGCCGGTATTCTGGAGGCCGGCCGAGACGCCGTTGACGCTGAGCAGGAGAAGCCGCCGGAGCCGCTCCCCGTCGGGCCCCTCGGCGTCCTGACGGAGGCCGCGCAGGGCACGGAGCTGCAGGTGGGAGAGGGCGTCGACGTAGGGGTTGCGCAGCTCCACCGCCCAGGACAGCACCCGCCGGTCCTCGAGCAGGCGGGAGTGGCCGGTCGCCGCCAGCACCCGGTCCACGGTCCGGTCGTACTCGTCGAGCACCCGCTCCGCCAGCTCGGGCCGGTCGCCCAGGGCCAGGTAGCGGGCGGCGATGCGGCGGTCGGTCTTGGCCAGGCTCATCTCGGCGTTGTCGAGCAGCGAGGTGAACAGCGGCCAGTCGGCGTAGGCCTCGCGAAGCTCCTCGGTGCCGGCGGCGGCGAGACCGCTGCCGATGCCGTACCAGCCGGGCAGGTTGAGCCGCGTCTGCGACCAGGCGAAGACCCAGGGGATGGCGCGGAGGTCGTCCAGCGACCGGCTGGCCCCGCGGCGGGCGGGGCGGGATCCGATCCGGAGCAGACCCAGCTCGTCGAGCGGGCTGACGGCGGCGAACCAGGGCGCGAAGCCCTCGGTCTCGACCAGCTCCCGGAAGGAGCGGTGGGCGGGCTCGCTGATGCGACGGGCGAGGTCGCCGAAGCGCTCGGCCGCGGCCCCGGTGCGCTCCTCCACCTCGGGCGAGGAGGCGAGCAGCACCGCCGAGGCGACCTGTTCGAGGTGGCGGCGGGCCAGCGGCGGCGTCCCGTACCGGGCGAAGATGACCTCGCCCTGCTCGGTCACCTTGAAGCGGCCGGCGACGGAGCCCGGGGCCTGGGCGCGGACGGCGCGGTTGGCGGGACCGCCGCCACGACCGAGGGCGCCGCCCCGGCCGTGGAAGATGGTGAGCCCGATGCCCCTCTCGGTGGCCCAGGCGGCGAGACGCCCCTGCGTCTCGTACAGGGCGAGGGTGGCGGTCACCGGTCCCGCCTCCTTGGCCGAGTCGGAGTAGCCGAGCATGACCTCGAGGCGCCGCCCGCTGGCCTCGAGCCGCTCGCGGACGGGATCGAGCTCGACGATGTCGTCGAGCAGGCCGGTCGAGGCCTGGAGGTCCTCCAGAGTCTCGAACAGCGGCACCACATCGAGGACGGGCGGCACCGGGCAGGCGATCCGGGCCAGCTCGTAGACGGTGGCGATGTCCTCGACCCGGTGGGTGAAGCTGATCACGTACCGGTGGCAGGCTCGGGGTCCGAACCGGGCCTGGAGCCGGGCGATGACGCGGAAGGTCTGCAGGACCTCCTCCGTCTGCGCCGAGCGGGGGCCGCCCGCGCGCGCCTCCTCCAGCGCCCTGGCGTGGACCTCGCT
>DATAXV010000007.1:0-14141 GCA_036272915.1 Candidatus Dormiibacterota bacterium | reverse complement strand
GGCGGGGTCGGGTGGCGGCGCCGTCCGCCTCCCGACCCCGCGTCCTAATCAGCCCGGCTCGTCGGGATCGAACCCGGCCAGCGCCCGGATCCGGTCCCGCGCCGCCCTCGGCAGCTTGGCCACGACCAGCGAGTAGGAGTGGTCGAGGAGCTCGAGGATCAGCTCGCGCGAAAGGCTTCCGTCGAGGCGGACGCTGTTCCAGTGGCGCTTGTTGAAGTGGTAGGCGGTCCCGATCGAGTCGGGGTGTCCCTCCCTCAGGTCGAGCGCGTAGCGGGGGTCGCACTTGAGGACGACGGTCTCCGGCTCGCCCTCGTCTTGCATGAGCGCGAACATGAGGCCGGAGACCTTGAAGACGCGGGCGGTGGGGCCGAAGGGGAACTCCTCGGTCGTCTCCGGCCGCTGCCGGCACCAGCGACGCACGTCGGCGCCGGTCATCGCCGGCCCCGACGTGGACCCGGGCGGCGCCTCACGAGGAGATGCTCCGCCCATCCTCGGCGATCTCGATCCTCCGGCCCCCGGCTGACGAGGACGCGACCGCGGCCAGCACCATGGCCAGGCTGTGGACGTTGTCGTGGGCGTCGGTCTCGGCCGGCCTGCCCTCGGCGAGGGCGGTGAGCATCTCGTCGATGCAGCCGCCGTGGCCGCTCCGCCCCTCCCAGGAGCTGGAGATCTCGATCTCGCGGGTCTCGCGCTCGAAGCCGGCGGCGTCCACCTCGACCTGGCACCGGAGCGTCGAGTCGCCCTCCCAAATCGCGGTGCCCCTGCTGCCGACCACCCTCCAGGCACTCTCCCAGGAGGTGGGGAGGCCGGTCGCCGCCCATGAGCCGCGGTAGGAGACCAGCAGGCCGCCCTCGAGCTCGAAGGTGCAGAGCGCCGCCGCCGCGCCCCGATACCAGGAGCCGGGAGGGTTGAACTCGGTGCAGGTCGCCGCCACCGCCCGGCCATCGGTGATGAAGCGGGCCGCGTCGAAGGTGTGGATGGCCATGTCGAGGAGGAGCGGGCTGTCCATCTCGTCGCGGAAGCCGCCGAAGCGGGGCCCGCGGAAGAAGTCGATCCCGACCAGGCCGGGGGTGCCGATGGCGCCGCCGGTGACCGCGTCGCGCAGACCGCGGATGGTCGCCATGTACCGGCGGTTCTGCATCACCGTGAGCCGGCGTCCGGCCCGGTCGGCGGCGTCGATCAGCTGCGCCGCCTGATCCAGTCCCGCGGCCAGCGGCTTCTCGGTGAAGACGTGACAGCCCGCCTCGAGCGCGGTCAGCGTCACCGGGTGATGGAGCGCCGGCGGGGTCAGGTTGCAGACGACGTCGGGCGTGGTCGCGCTCAGCGCCTCCTCCAGCCCTGTGAAGACGGGGGCGTCGAGGCCGAACTCCCCGGCCCGGCTCCTGGCGTTGGATTCGACGGTGTCGACGAGGGCGACGATCCGGATGTCGGTGCGGTCACCGAGCGGACCGAGCCAGGCGGGCGCGATGCTCCCACACCCGACGACGGCGAGACGGAACGGCTCAGACATCGATCCCCCCTGCCGCCCGGCGGCGGCACCAGCGGCTGGCCTCCCGCCGGACCGGCCCGGCGGGCGAGATCGACCCCGCGCCGGCATCACCCGGGGCGTCCCTCGACATCTCCTCGATGCTATCGCCGCCGGTGCCGGTCCCGCCCGGGGCGGGGCTCCGGTCCCGGGTCCGGGGGGCGTCCGTGTGCCCCCCTGACGTGCCATCGGTCCGCAGATCCTGAGCAGTTCGTCCCATCGGTTCGGTTGGGTACCGATGGCGGCGCGCAAAGTGCTTAGCCTTTGGCAGCGAATGGAGGAGCAGCCCAAGGGTCGCCGCTTCACCGCCGACGGGGAGTGGTGGTGGGACGGCGAGCAGTGGCAGTCCGTGGACAGGTCCGCGGAGACGGGCATCGTCCCGGTCGCCCCGCCCGCCAGGCCGATCCGGGAGCGCCGCTCGCTGCCCTGGTTCCCGGTGCTGGTCGGGATCCTGACCGTGGCCGCTCTGGTCGGCGCCGTCCTCCTCGTCCTCCCGCACGGGGCACCGGCAAAGGCGGCGCCGACCCCGCGGCCGACGCCGTCGGTGGCGGTCTCGCCGACGCCGGGCGGCGAGCGGGCGGCGGCACAGGCCTACGCGCAGCTGGTCACCGTCCGCGGGGCGCAGCTGGACGCCTCCTTTCAGACGGTCAGCAACGCCTGCGGCGACCCCGGCCAGCTGTCCGCCTGCAAGAGCGCGCTGGTCACCCTTCAGGACCAGGTCCACCAGTTCCAGCGAGACCTCGACCAGACCCCGGTGCCGGTCTGCCTGCGCACCGCCGACAGCGCCCTTCACCAGTCGCTCGACCTCTTCAGCCGCGGCACCGCCGACGCCATCGCGGGCATCGATCAGGACCAGCCGGAGGAGGTCTCGGCCGGTACCCAGTACATCGACCAGGGATCCCAGCAGCTACAGCAGGTGCAGGCCGATCTCGGCGCGACGCGGTGCTGAGCGTAGAATGACGCCCGCCATGGGAGCTATCCGGTGCCTTCGCAGACGAAGCGCTGGGCGCGGCGTGCGCTCTCCCAGAACTTCCTCCGCAGCGAGCAGGTAGCGGCTCAGCTCACGGAGCAGGCGGAGGTCGGGCCCGCCGACGTCGTTCTCGACATCGGGGCGGGATCCGGTGCCATCACCTCCCAGCTGGCATCCTGTGCCGGCCGCGTGATCGCGATCGAAGTCGATCCCCACTGGGCGGCGTCGCTGCGCCGGGCAGCCCTGCGTCGAGGTGAGGGAGGGGGACGCCCTCGAGCTGCCCTTGCCCCGCGATCCCTACAAGGTGGTCAGCAACCTGCCCTTTCACCTGACCACGGCGCTTCTTCGCCGCCTGCTCGACCCGGGCGGGTCGCTCTTCCGGGCGGAGCTGATCGTGGGCTGGGGGCTCGGTCTCAACCGTGCCGGCGTGGCCTCGCCGAGCCTGGCCAGCCTGACCTGGCAACCGTGGTTCGAGGTCTTCATCGCCCGCCGGCTGCCGGCCGGGCTCTTCGTTCCCGCGCCCAGCTCCGACGCCGCCGTCCTCTCCGTGCGGCGCCGCGCCCGGCCGCTCCTCGCCGCTCATGAGCGGCGTGGCTACCTGAGCCTCGTCGCCGACGCCTACCGATCCGGAGGCCGGCTCGACCGGCTGCTCGCCTCGCGCGGTGCGCGCCACGCGGCCGCTCGCCTGCGAAGCCGGGTCGGCATCGCCTCCGACACCCCCGTGCACGAGCTGGACGTCTGGCAGTGGATCGAGGTGGTGAGGGTCCTGAGGCCCTCCGGCGGCGGCTACTCGAGGCCGAAGAGGGAGATGTAGCTGCTCATGCGGAGGTCCATCCCCTTGAGCTTGGACGTGGTCTCCGCGTCCCTGAGGCCGCCGTCCTGCGTGTAGGAGGCCCCGCCGCGCGGTCCGAGCGGGATCGAGATGCCGGGCGGTGCCGGCGTGTACGTGACCAGGTCCTGCTCACCTCGGATCAGCTTCTCGACGTTGACGGCGACGACGCGTGCCTGCTGCCCCGCCGCCCGGGCCAGCTTGGCCTCGGGAAGGGCGACCATGTCGCCGATCGCGAACACCCGCTCGTGCCCGACGATGCGAAGCTCGGGGGTGACTCGGACCTCGCCAGTCGGCAGCCGCGCCTCGACCAGGTCCCCGGCAAGGTAGTCGGCCACCGCGGCGACCCCGTAGCAGCGGAACCAGACGTCGGCGGCGAGGGTCTGACCGGACCTCGTGGCGACGCTGAAGGGCCCGGGCTCGCCCGGCGCCGAGACGGGCTCCCGCTCGAGCGAGGTCCCCAGCAGCAGCTTCACGCCGAGCCCGTCCAGCTGCCGGCGGAGCTCGGCTCGAAGGTCGCCGGAGAAGGCGCCGGAGAGGATGTCGTCGGCCGGGTCGACGATGGTCACGCGCTTCTCCGGCCAGGCCGCCAGGATCTCGCCCGCCAGCTCCAGCCCGACCGGTCCGGCGCCGAGCACGAGGACGTCTTCGGCCTCGGCCACGGCCTTGTGGGCGGCGCGGATCCGGATTCTGGCGGCGCCGCTGTCATCGCGGTCGGTCTTGGCCGGGAAGGGGTAGGTCGAGCCCGTGGCGAGGATGGTGTGGTCGGGCGCCAGGATCTCGCCCGAGTCGAGCTCGACCGACCCTCCGTCGACTCGCACGGCCCGGCCCCGGCGCACCCGGCCCCGCGCCAGCAGCCGGTCGTAGGGGAGGAAGATCCGGTCGGTCCACCCCGGGTCCACCAGCGCGCGCAGCGAGGCGACGTTGTGGACGAAGGCATCCCTGCGCTCGACCAGGGTGACGTCGGCCAATTCGTCCAGCGCCTTCGCCACGGTTATCCCGCCGTATCCGCCGCCGATGACGGCCACGCTCACACTCACGCTCATCACGCACCCCTGGTTCGCATTACGAATTGTCCTTAGTACGAACTAATTTAATTCGTAGTGCGAACTGTTGTCAAGTAGACTTGGTCTCACATGGCCGATCAGGAGATCGAGACCGCCGATGCGCTGGTGCAGCTCGCGCATCTCGTGCAGCGCGTGTTCGCCGAGGTGAGCCGGGACCACGGGCTGACCCCGCAGCAGGCGCAGATGCTCTGCCGGCTGCACCCTGGTCCCGTGCGCATGGCCGAGCTGAGCCGGGCGCTTCACCTGGAGAAGTCGAGCCTGACCGGCCTCGTCGACCGGGTCGAGGCCAGGGGCCTGGTCTCCCGTAGGCGCGACGCCGGCGATCGGCGCGCCTGCCAGGTCGAGCTCACCGCCGACGGCGCCCTCGCTGCCGGCGCCTGCCACATGGAGGTGTCCGCGCGTCTGGAGGCGCTCGTGGACGAGCTTCCGACGGGCCGGCGGGCGACGCTCCTCTCCGGGGTGTCCGAGATCCTCCGACGCGCCGGCGGCGACTGATCCAAGCCCCGGACCGGGCGCCTTCAGTCCAGCGGCCAGTCCTCGCGGAGCCGAGTCAGGTGGTCGTCGCCGAACACCCCGGCATACTTGCCGGCGCTGGCCGTGATCGCATCGACCCGACCCCGCAGGGTGTCGTCGCGCTCACGCTCCAGCACCTCGCTCCCGAGGTGAGGCAGCCGGAGCAGAAGCAGTTGTTGGCACGCCTGAAGTGTCCCAGATGCGCGGGCCAGCCGCCGGTCAGCCGTGCGCCTTCAGGATCTCGATCAACCCGGCGATCACGATCACGATCACCGAGATCACCTCCAGCCAGCGGGCATGGCACTTGGAGGCGAAGAGGAAGAGAAGGACGCCGGCCACGACCACCCAGATCATGCCGGCGTCTGAGAACGGGTCAGACGATCCCGAGCTCCCACTTGGCGTCCTCGGTCATGCGCTCCGGCGTCCAGGGCGGGTCATAGACGAGCTGTGCCCGTGCCTCCTCCACGCCCGGGATCTGGAGGACCCGGTTGCGGACGTCGCCGAGGACCTCGTCGGCCATCGGACAGCCGATGGCGGTCAGCGTCATCTTGACGTCGACCTGAGTCCCCGTGATGTCCACCTGGTAGACCAGCCCGAGGTCGACGATGTTGACCGGGATCTCGGGGTCGAAGACCTCCTGAAGCGCCTCCAGGACCTGCGCCTCGGTGACCGCTCCGGTGGTCGTCTCCTCGCTCATCTCTCTACTCCTTAGGGGACGGGAGGCCGGCCTCGCGCCAGGCGCGGTGTCCACCGCGGAAGTTGATCACGTCCTGGACGCCAAGGGCCACCGCCATCTCGCAGGCGACGCCCGACCGCTCCCCGACCTCGCACACGAAGATGGTGCCGTCGCGGAACTTCTGGGCGCTGGGGTTGGCCAGGATCGAGGCCAGGACGACGTTGCGGGAACCGGGGATGAACCCGTACTGCTGCCGCTCCCAGGGCTCGCGGACGTCGACGACATCGTGCTCGCCGCCGTCGACCAGGGGCTTGATCTCGTCCAGCTTGAGATCGCGGAAGGTCGCTGTCTTCTCGTCGCTCATGCGGGTTCGTCCTCCTCCTCGGGGTCATAGTCAGCCAGGCCATAGGCGCCCACCTTGAGCACCTTGAGTGGGAGCAGGGCGCACTTGAGCCGCGCCGCTGAGACCTCGATGCCGAGGTCCTCGAGCACGTCCTGCTTGGATATGGTCCTCGCCTCCTCCAGCGTCATCCCCTTGATGCGTTCGGTCAGCATCGAGGCGGAGGCCTGGGAGATGGCGCAGCCGCGGCCGTGGAAGCGGACGTCTTGGATCTGCCCGTCCTTCAGCTCGAAGTCCATGGCCACCACGTCCCCGCAGAAGGGGTTGTTCTCCTCATGCGTGATATCGGGGTGCTCGAGCCGTCCGAAGTTCCGCGGGTTGCGGTAGTGATCGAGGATGAACTCCCGATAGAACTGATCGTCGCTCACGGTTACCTTTCTACCCCGAAGATCCTGCGCGCGTCGTGGAGTCCGGCCACCAGGCGGTCGATCTCCTCCCGCGTGTTGTAGAGGTACACCGAGGCCCGGACCGTGGCGGCGACGTCGAGCCGCGTCATCAGCGGCATCGTGCAGTTGTGCCCCGACCGGCAGTACACGTCGTGGCGGTCGAGGATGGTGGCGATGTCGTGCGGATGGATGCCATCGACGTCGAAGGACAGCACCCCGGTCCGATCCGGGCCCGGCGGCGGTCCGAAGACGCGCAGACCCGGCACCTCGCTCAGCGACTCGTGGGCGTACTCGGTGAGCTCGGCGTCGTGCCGCTTGATCGCCTCCATGCCGACGCTCTCGAGGTAGTCGATGGCGGCGCCCAGGCCGATCGCCTCGGCGATGGGCTGCGTGCCCGCCTCGAACTTGTGGGGGAGGTCGGCGTACGTGCTCCGCTCCAGCGAGACCACGTTGATCATCTCGCCGCCGGCCAGGAAGGGCGGCATCTCCCGAAGCAGCTCGCGGCGGCCGTAGAGGACGCCGATGCCGGTCGGTCCGCACATCTTGTGGCTGGAGAAGGCGTAGAAGTCACATCCGGTCTCGCGCACGTCGAAGCCGAGATGGGGTGCGCCCTGGGCGCCGTCGATCAGGACGATGGCCCCGGCCTCCTTGGCCGCCCTGGTCATCTCCCGGTAGGGGTTGATCGTGCCCAGCGTGTTCGAGATCTGGTTGAAGGCGACCAGCTTGGGGCCGCGCGTGAGCAGCTCCTGGAACTGGTCCTGGCGCAGCCGGCCCTGTTCGTCGATGTCGACGAAGGCCAGCTCGGCGCCCTTCTCCTCGGCCAGGATCTGCCAGGGGACGAGGTTGGAGTGATGCTCCATGACCGTCGTCACCAGCAGGTCGCCCTGCTCGATGTTGCGGCGGCCCCAGGAGTAGGCGACCAGGTTGATGCCCCCGGTCGTGCCGCTGGTGAAGATCACCTCCTTGGTGGAGGCGGCGTTGATGAAGCGCCGTACCTTCTCCCGCGCGCCCTCGAAGTGCTCGGTCGCCCTCTCGGAGAAGGCGTACGCGGCGCGCAGGATGTTGGCGTTGTACTGCTCGAAGTACTCGACCATGGCCTCGACCACCTGACGGGGTCGCTGGGCGGTGTTGGCCGAGTCCAGGTAGGCGGCCCCGGTCTCGAAGATCGGGAAGTCCCTGCGGATCGACTGCACGTCCAGCGTCGAGGATTCACTTCTCAACATAGACGTCGTCTCCTTCCACCTTGACCGCGAACGCCCGCACCGGGCCGGTCGCCGGCAGCCCCCGCGGCAGGCCCGTCTCCAGGTTGAAACGGGATCCGTGGCGGGCGCATTCGATCTCCGTGCCCCAGACCTCGCCGTCGCTCAACGGGAACTCCTCGTGGGAGCAGACGTCGACCAGGGCGTGGAAGGTCCCGTCCTCCGCCCTGGCCAGGCAGATCTCCTCGCCGTCGACCACCACCTGCGTGGCGGTCTCGGGCTCCAGGTCGGTGACGCCGGCGACGCGGTGACTAGACAATCCGCGCCTCGAGCTCGGCCTCGACCAGCTCCCGCGCCTGGGCGACGGGTATGCGATCGATGACCTCGCCGAAGAAGCCGTGCACGATCATGCGCTCGGCGACGCCTGCGGGGATGCCGCGCGACTCCAGGTAGAAGATGTGCTCGGGGTCGACCGGGGCGACGGTGGCGCCGTGCGTGCAGCGCACGTCGTTGTTGAGGATCTCCAGCTCGGGGATGGAGAAGCCCTTGGCCTCCTTGGAGAGGATCAGGTTGCGGTTCGCCTGGTAGGCGTCGGACCGCCTCGCCTTGGGCTCGATCCGGATCAGGCCGGCGTAGGTCGCTCGCGATCGGTCGTCCAGCGCGCCCTTGAAGAGCAGGTCGCTGCTGGTGTCGCCGACCACATGGCGCTGCAGCGTGTGGTAGTCGAAGAACTGGTCGCCGCTGCCGAAGTAGAGCGCCTTGAGCTCGGCCCTGGCCCCCGGCCCGCGCAGGCTGGCCTCGACCCGGTTCTTGGCGAAGCGCCCGCCCAGGCCGACGTTGATCAGCCGGACGCTGGCCTCGCGCTCGATCCGGACCTGCTGGTCGGCGAGCTGCCAGGCGTGATGGCCCCAGCGCTGGAGGGCGATGTAGCCGACGTCGCTCCCCTCGCCGGCGAGGATCTCGGCCGAGCCGCTGCAGTAGGCGGCGGCCTCGAGGTCGGGGGAGAGGAACTCGTCGACGTAGTTGAAGATGCTGCCCCGCCCGGCCACGATCAGGGTGTGGGGAAGGACGGCGGCGCCGCCCCTCGAGGACCAGAACTGGGAGACCAGCGGCCGCTCGATGCGCACCCCGTCGGGCACGTACAGGAAGGTGCCGCCGCTGAAGAAGGCAGCGTGCAGCGCGGAGAACTTGTCGCGATCGGCCCGCACCTCGCTGAAGAGGTGGGTCCTGACCAGGTCGGGATGCTCCCGGGCGGCCTGCGAGAGAGGCATGAAGATCACGCCCCTGGCCGAGACCTCCGGGTCCAGCTCGACCTTTCCCGGCTCCGAGCCGCGCTGGCGGAGCACCCCGGCGACCTCGTCGATGGTGTCGCCGGGCGGCGTGCCGTCGGCCGGCTCGAAGGGCTCGAAGGCGTTCAGGTCGAGGCCCCTGAGGTCGGTGCGGCGCCACTCCTCGTCGGTGCGGGAGGGCAGCGGCAGCCGCTCGAAGAGGCCGTGGGCCTCGCGCCTGCGCTCGCGCAGCCAGTCGGGTTCGCCGTGGAGGGAGGCGAGCTCCTCCACGGCCCTGAGCTCGAATGTCATCAGCCGACCGAGCCCTCCATCTCCAGCTGGATCAGCCGGTTCAGCTCGACCGCGTACTCCAGGGGCAGTTCCTTCGTGAAGGGCTCGATGAAGCCGTTCACGATCATCGTCTCGGCCTCGTCCTGGCTGATGCCGCGGCTCATCAGATAGAAGAGCTGCTCGTCGGAGACCTTGCTCACGGTCGCCTCGTGGGCGACGCTGACGTCGCGCTCGTCGTACTCCATCACCGGGTAGGTGTTGCTGATGGAGTCGTCGTCGAGGAGCAGGGCGTCGCACTTCACGAACGACTTGACGTCGTGGGCGCCGGGATGGACCTTGACCATGCCCCGGTAGGTGGCGACGCCGCCGCCCTTGGAGATCGACTTGGAGGTGATCGTCGAGGTGGTGTGGGGGGCGACGTGGATCATCTTGCCCCCGGCGTCCTGCTGCTGTCCCTTGCCGGCGAAGGCGATGGAGAGCACGTCGCCCTTGGCCCCCGGCTCCATCAGGAAGACGGAGGGGTACTTCTGGGTGATCTGCGAGCCGAGGTTGCCGTCGACCCACTCCATGGTCGCGTCCTGGTAGGCGGCGGCGCGCTTGGTGACCAGGTTGAAGACGTTGGTCGACCAGTTCTGGATCGTCGTGTACCGGCAGCGGGCGCCCTTCTTGACGATGATCTCGACCACCGCCGAGTGCAGCGAGTCGGTCGTGTACATGGGCGCCGTGCAGCCCTCGATGTAGTGGACGAAGGAGTCCTCGTCGCAGATGATCAGGGTCCGCTCGAACTGGCCCATGTTCTCGGCGTTGATCCGGAAGTAGGCCTGGAGCGGGATGTCGACCTTCACGCCCTTGGGCACGTAGATGAAGGAGCCGCCCGACCAGACCGCGGTGTTCAGCGCCGAGAACTTGTTGTCGGCGGGCGGGATCACGGTGCCGAAGTACTCGCGGAAGATCTCCGGGTGCTCGCGCAGGCCGGTGTCCGTGTCGAGGAAGATGACGCCCTTGTCCGCCAGCTCCTTGTGCAGCGAGTGGTAGACGACCTCCGACTCGTACTGGGCGGCGACGCCGGCGAGGAACTTGCGCTCCGCCTGGGGCACGCCGAGCCGGTCGAAGGTGTTCTTGATGTCGGCGGGCACGTCGTCCCAGGACTTGTTGCCCTGGCCCTCGGACGCCTTGAGGTAGTAGAAGATGTTCTCGAAGTCGATGACGGACAGGTCCGTGCCCCAGGTCGGCATCGGCTTCTTGCGGAAGATGCCGAGCGAGCGGAGGCGCATCTTGGTCATCCACTCGGGCTCGTGCTTCATCCAGGAGATCTCCTTGACGATCTCCTCGTTGAGCCCGCGCTTGGCCTTGAAGACGTACTTCTCCGGATCGAAGAAGCCGTACTTGTCCTTGTAGTCCTCGCCGACGCTGATCTGCGGGACGACAGCCACTACAGCACCTCCTCAGCCGGGACCGCGGCGGCCTCCTCGGCCCACTCCGCGTAACCGCTCTTCTCCAGTTCCTTGGCCACCTCGGGCCCACCGGAGCGGACCACCTGGCCATTGACCAGCACGTGAACGAAGTCCGGCTGGATGAATTCGAGGATGCGCTGGTAGTGCGTGACGATGAGCACCGCCAGCTCCTTGCCGCGCATCCGGTTGATGGCCTCTGCGACGTAGCGGATGGAGTCGATGTCGAGGCCCGAGTCGGTCTCGTCGAGGATCGCCAGGTTGGGCTGAAGCACCGCCATCTGCAGGATCTCGGCGCGCTTCTTCTCGCCGCCGGAGAACCCGTCGTTGACGTAGCGGCTGAGGAAGGAGCGGTCCATGTGCAGCTGCTTCATCGGCTCGCCGAGCAGGGTCCGGAACTCCTTCGCGCCGACGGCCTTGGACTTGTCCTTGCCGTCGTAGCCGCGCTTGGCGTTGAGGGCGCTGCGCAGGAAGTTGGTCATGGTCACGCCGGGCACCACGATCGGGTACTGGAAGGCGAGATAGACGCCGAGGCGGGCCCGCTGATCAGGCGTGAGCTCGAGCAGGTTCTGACCTTCGAAGTCGAACCGGCCGGAGAGCACCTCATAGCTGGGGTGGCCCATCAGGGCGTTGGAGAGCGTGCTCTTGCCGGAGCCGTTCGGGCCCATCACGGCGTGGACCTCGCCCTTGTTGATGTCGAGCGAGACGCCCTTCAGGATCTCCCGGCCCTCGACCGCGACGTGCAGGTCCCGAATCTCGAAGTCAGCCATTCACATCCCCTCGTGTGTTCTTGGTGTGATTGATGTCGTAGGTGCAGCAGTTGTCGCCCTTGCCCAGCCAGCTCGAGCGTTCGACGTCGGTGCCGAGCAGATGCTCGTACATCTCACGCTCGCGGAGGCACGGGTAGGGCGTCTGACTGGCAACGTCCTGGATCGGGCAGTTGTGGTGCCGGAGCATCAGCCGGCCCCGCTCCTCCACGACCTCGGTCATGTGGCCGCGCTCGGTGGTGAGACGGGCCAGCTCCTGGAGCCGGGCCGGCAGTTCGAGGCCCTCCAGGTGGGGCGTGCACTCGGCCTCGAGGCGCTTGGAGCGCTCCTCGAAGAAGCGGTCGAGGGCATCGCTACCGACGAATTCGATCAGTTCCTGGGCCAGCTCGCGGTGGCCGTGGGGGAAGAGCTCGCTGGCGGCGGGCGTCAGCTGGTACCGGTGCTCGGGCCGGCCGGGACCGCGGTGGGTCGCCGGGCTCACCACCACCAGACCGGCGAGACGCAGCGCCTCGAGATGCCGGAGGGCACCCTGCTTGGTGACGCCGAGATGGTCCGCGACCTCCCCCAGGCTTCCCTCTCCCTGGGCCTTCAGGTAGGCCAGGACTTCAGGCTTTCTATCCATCGCCAGGGGGCGATTCTACGCGTTTGTCAACGTCCGCGTTGAAAAATTGTTGCGGAAATCGACGAGCAACGAGATAGTAGCCGATCCGAGGGGGTGGATCGGGGCCGGGAGGCCCGGACGGTGCCGGTGAAGGGTCCGCTACGGTGGAGAGACATGCAGGACTGGAAAGACCCCGAGAAGGCGAACCGGTGGGACGGCGCCCACCTCCAGGGAAACCCGACGCGAGCGGCCCACCTGGCCCAGCTCGACGACCTGCTCTCGCTGGTCGAGCCGGGCTGGATCCTCGACGTCGGCTGCGGTGGCGGCATCATCGCTGAGCAGGTGCTACGACGTCTGCCCGAGGCCAGCGTCTGCGGGCTCGACTCCTCGCCGCCGATGCTCGAGCTGGCCGGGAAGCGCCTCGCTCCTTACGGCGACCGCGCCCGGCTGATCGAGTGCGACCTCAACGAGATGAGGGACGTCGACGCGCCCGCCGGCAGCTCGGCCGCGATCGCCAGCCAGTCGATCCACCACCTGGAGGCGCCGTGCCAGGAGGAGGTCCTGCGCTGGATCCACGGCCGGCTGCGGCGTGGGGGCTGGCTCTTCATGATCGAGCGGGTCCGCGTCCCCGGCCCCTCCCTCTACGACGCCTACCGCCTGGCCAAGGTCCGCTTCGGCCACCATCGGAGTGGCGAGGACTGGGATGCCTACGTGGCCGACCTCGGCGCCCAGGGCGACCGGCCGCTCGTCCTCACCGACCTCCTCGGCCGGCTGGGGACGGCCGGATTCAGCGCCGGATGCCTCGACCTCGAGGTCGACCGGGCCCTGGTCGTCGCCCGGGCGCGATAGGTCAGGCGGCGGCGAGCTTCCGGCCGAGCTCGCCGCCGTGCCGCGCGGCCGCCTTTCTGGCCGTGGCGAGCGACTCCCTGGCCACGTCCTTGAGATGGCTCATGGCCGGGTTGACGTCGGCCAGGGTCAGCTCCGCCGCGACCACCTCCAGGTCGAGCCCGATCTGCTCACCGAAGACGCGGCGCAGCCAGGGCTCGGCGAAGTCCCAGCCCTCCTTCGGCGTCCCCGGTCCATAGGCGCCGCCCTTGGCCATCACGATCACGGCCGGGCGCCCGGCGAGCTTCTCGGGAAGGGCGCGGTCCATCATCAGCCGGTCGACCCACGCCTTGAGCGAGGAGGGGGCGCTCCAGTTGTAGATCGGGGTGGCGATCAGGTAGGCGTCGGCGTCGAGGACCTCGTCGACGATGCGCCGCTGAAGAGCGAGCTTCTCGCGCTGCTCGTCGGTCCGCCGGTCGGGAGGCGTCATCGCCGCCTCGAACTCCGGCCCGGTGAGGTGGGGGAGGGGGTCGGCGGCCAGGTCACGGTGGGTCACGGTGCCCTCGGGGTGGGCCTCGAGCCACTGCTCCCTGAAGATGGCGGCGAGTTCTCTGGAGATCGATCCCTCGTGGCGAATGCTGGCGTCGACGTGGAACAGCTTCATGACTTCCTCCACCCCCCAGGCCGTGCCCGGGATACGTGTGTTTGGCAAGATGATCGATAGTACAGAACATCGTGTTAGAAGATCTTCTTCCGTGGAGATCGTAGTCGTCGTCACGTAAGCTTTCGGCCATGGCCAGAGGCCCCGCCGCGACCGGCGATCGCGCCCATGCCTCCTTCACCGAGCTGAGGAGCGATCTCGGCTGGCTGCTGTCCGAGGCGCTGCGCGGCTACGTGACCGCCGCCACCGGCGCCGTCGCCGACATCCCCGGAGGCCTCCGCGGATATCACCTGCTCGCCGCCGTCGCCGTCGACGCCTGCTCCTCGCAGCTGAAGCTGGCCGAGGGGCTGCGCGTCGACCGGACGGTGATGACGCACTTGATCGACGGGCTGGAGGCGCAGCGGCTGGTCGAGCGGCGTCCCGACCCGGCGGATCGTCGCGCGCGCCGGGTGCTGATCACCGAGAAGGGCCGGCGCGTCCTCGATACCTGCGGTGCCCGCCTGCGGAAGGTGAGGGCGGAGCTGCTGGCGCCGCTGGCGGACGAGGAGCAGCGGCTGCTGGTCGACGTGCTCGCCCGGGTCGGCGCCCGGGTCGAGCCGGGGACGGCCGACCTCTCCGAGCTCTGTCAGGGGCAGGGGGGCGACCCAGCCTGCTGAGGCGCCGCGGGGAGCGGGGACGCGGCGGCGCCGGCCGGAAGCAGCTCCCTCCGGCC
>DATAXV010000006.1:0-29244 GCA_036272915.1 Candidatus Dormiibacterota bacterium | reverse complement strand
GCCAGACCTTCTGGCTGATCGGGCCCAACTCGATGTGGGCGATGATCATCGCTGACGTCTGGGCCTCCTGGCCCTTCATCTACATGCTCAGCCTGGCCGCTCTCCAGGCGATCCCCGGCGACGTCTACGACGCCGCCACGGTCGACGGGGCCTCGCGCTGGGAGCGCTTCACCCGCATCACGCTGCCCCTGATGCGCTCTCCCCTGGGCCTGGCCGTTGTCCTCTCCACGATCAACCACTTCAACAACTTCACCCTGCCCTTCGTCATGTTCGGGGCGACGCCGCCCGAGCAGGTCAACGTGCTGCCCCTGAACATCTACGTCAACTCCTTCGTCACCTTCAACTTCGGGCTGGGTGCAGCGATGTCGGTCGTGGCCCTGATCATCATGTTGGTGCCGGCCGTCATCTACCTGCGCGCGGCGCGAGTCGGGGAGGCGGACTGATGGCCGCGATCGCGGCCGGGCGCCGAAGCCGGCCGACGCCCCGGTCCCGTCCCGTTCGGTCGGCGGTGCTATACCTCTGCGCGACCCTGTACAGCCTCTTCGTCCTGCTGCCGGTGGTCTATATGATCCTGGTCTCCCTGCAGCCCGCCTCGACGGCCGGGACCACGATCGTCCCCACCGTGTGGTATTGGCGGACGTTCGTCCAGATCTGGCAGACGGTCTCGCTCGCCCACTACCTCGCCAACTCGCTCGTCATCAGCACCGCCACCGGGATCTGCTCGTCGGTGCTGGCGCTGGGGGCGGGCTATGTCGTCGCGCGCTTCCGCTTCCGCTTCCGGGGCGCCTTCCGGATCGGGCTGCTCGCCACCAACACCATCCCCGGCATCCTCCTTCTGCTCCCCCTCTACGTCGGCTTCGTCGTCATCCACGACACCATCGGCCTGCTCCTGGTCGGCACCTACTACGGCGTCGTCATCACCTACATGACGTTCGCCCTCCCCTTCTCGATCTGGATGCTCAGTGTCTACATCGTCAACCTCCCGGTCGACCTGGAGGAGCAGGCGATGGTGGACGGCGCCGGACGCATCGCCGTGCTGCGCTGGATCACCTTCCCGCTCGCCATCCCGGGGATGGTGGTGACGTTCATCTTCTCCTTCCTGCTGTCCTGGAACGACGTCCTCTACGCCGAGGTCCTGACCAACCAGTCGACGAGGACTCTGGGCGTGGCGCTGCAGTACTACGCCTCGCAGACGTTCTCGCAGCCGCAGTGGAACGAGCTCATGGGCGCCAGCGTGGTCAGCGCCATCCCGGCGGTCCTGCTGTTCATGGTCGTCCAGCGCTGGATCGTAACCGGCCTCGCCAGCGGCTCGATCAAGGGGTAACCGTGCCGTACCCACGCCACACGGTCTGCGCACCCGAACTGCGCGTGACCCAGGGCGCGGAAGAATCCATCTTCTCCGGCGGGCCGTCCATTCCGGTACGACCGATCCCGACTTAGATTTCAACTCGACGGTGGACGCATCGCCCGACCCCGGGCGACGATGGATGCATCATCCGCCCGCTGTGCCAGGAGGGAGGCCACATGCTGGACGACGCTCAGATCAACTCGTTCCGGGAGAACGGGTTCCTCCACGGTGGCCCGTGCCTGACCGGCGCGGAGGTCGACACCCTGAGGGACCAGCTCGATCGCGTGATTGCGGACAAGGATCGATCCGACGTGGCCCAGCCGGCGCTGCTCCGCAACATGCTCGCACTGAGCGATCAGGAACGCGGCCGACTCGGCCGGGTGGTCGCCGAGGGTGGGGTGCCGGACACATCCGAGTTCTCCGGCATGCGCCGTAGGTTCGGCAGCGGCGACGACGCGGTCGCCTGGGCCCGGATCCGGCTCGACGACGACCATTCCGGCAAGCAGGTCTGGCAGATCGTCAACATCTGGATGGCGTCGTCCCCGTTCCGCCGCCTGCTCGACCACCCCAAGATCGTCGCCGACATCGCCCAGCTGACCGAGGCCCGGGAGCTTCGCGTGTGGCACGACCAGATTCAGTACAAGCCGGCAGCCCAGGGTGGCGTCAACTCCTGGCACCAGGACGCTCCGGCGTGGCCCGTCCTCAGGCCGATGACGCAGGTGACGGCCTGGGTGGCGCTCGACGACGTCGACGAGTCCAATGGCTGCATGAGCATGGTGCCCGGGTCGCACGGATGGGGAGACAGCAGCGAGTTCCTCCACCACCTGCCCTCGTTCGACGCCATGCCGACATCATTCGAGGGGCGCCAGGTCCGCGTCGTCACCCGCCCGGTACGGAAGGGTGAGGTTCACTACCACCACGCCCTGACCTGGCACGGGTCCCACGAGAACCGCTCCGGACGGCCGCGGCGCGCGATCGCAATCCATTACATGCCCGACGGCACCCGCTTTATCGCGGCCGGCGAGCACCCGATCAAGCGCCTCATCGAGGTGGCCGACGGCGATGCCATCGAGGGCACCTGGTTTCCCGTCTGCTACCGCCGCCCGGTCGCGGAAGAGTGACGAGGATGGAGGCAGTGGACGCTGCCGTCCCCACCCGACCCGTGCCTCTCTCCGACCGCCCGCTCTCCTTCTGGCTCCGGCTCGCGCACGTCCATCGGGTCACCTCACGCTCGCAGCTGCAGGCAGCGCCGGTGCGCATCCTGTCCAACTTCGAGCTCGTGCTTCAGGTCGAGGGCTCCAACTGGATCTGGTCGGAGGCCGACCGCGGGAGTGTCGACATCCGGCCCGACGACGTGGTCTTCATACCGCCCGGTTTCGCTCCTTCCTGGGGCAACAGGTTCGGGACCCACATCGCCATCCACTTCGACCTCCACGCGCAGCCGAACATTGCCGTCCCCGACAACATCTCCCTCCAGCCGCGGTACGTCCACCGCCATCCTATTCCGTTCGTGCCGCGCTTCGAGCTGCGCCGCCAGGGAGGACAGCCGGCGCTCACCATCCCGCTCGTCACCCCGTCGAAGAGCCCGGCGCTGTGGCGGGAGCAGCTCAACGACCTGGTCGACCTGTGGAACCGGAGGCGCCGCGAGACGCTCCAGACCGGGATCCGGGTGGCCGAGGTCCTCGGCTACGCGATGCGGGACCTCACGGTTCAGCCGCGTCGGCCGGACCACGATGCGGAGGCCCGGATCGTTGGCCTGGTGAAGGTGCTCAACAGCTCCGAGGGCAGTCCGCTGGGGGATCGTCCGAAGGTTTCGGATCTGGCCGCCCACATCGACATGGGCGAGACCACGTTCCGCACCGCCTTCGTGAGGATCATGGGATGCGGCCCACGGCGCTACCTGGAGGAGCGGAGGATCGAGCAGGCGGCGCTGGCCCTGGTCGACACCGATCAGTCCATCGTCCAGGTGTCACAAGAAGCGGGCGACCTGGATCCCTATCACTTCAGTCGCGTCTTCCGCCGTGTCATGGGACTGTCACCGCGACACTACCGCCGGAAGATGCGCACACCGGAGAGGGTCACAGCCTAGAAGCGCCCTGCGTTCGCCGGCTCGTCCGGTTCATCACTTTTGCGAGAGACCCTTCGGCAGCGTTCGCCGGTGATTAAGTTAGCTGATGTTCCGCGATGGGCCGCGAAGCGTGATGATGCTTGAGCCGTACCAGACCCTGCTTCGATCGATCATCGAGGCCGCAACGCACGATAACGACGTTGTCGGCGTGTTTCTCATGGGCTCGCTGGCTCGCGGTGATGCGCTGCCAGGGACCGATCTGGACCTCCTCCTCATCCTGGCCGCCGGTCGCAGACGACCGTTCCGTCGGGAGGTTCGCGACGGGGTGCTGGTCGAGTGTGACTACCTTGACGTACCCTCGGCGCGGTTGGACCTCGACACCCACCCAATGAGGGTCTATGGGTATCTCGACGGCACTGTCCTCCACGACCCACACGGCGAACTCGAGCTCCTGAAGCGGCATGCTCGATGCCGCCTGGCCGAGTACGTCGCGCCGGTGGAGCAGAGGGCGAGGATCGCCTTCCTGCTCCGCTGCTCACGCGACAAGATGAGGGTCGCGATGAATGGCAGAGACCTGCTGAAGGCCGCCTACGTCACGGGGACGAGCTCCTGGCAGATCATGGAAGGTCTTTGGGCAGCTAACGGTCTGCCGGTACCGCCCAACAGCTCTGTTCGGCCCCACCTCCGTGACCTGACCCAAGGGCCGCCCGACGTCGAGACGTGCTACCGCGACCTGTTTCTGGGCGATGCGCGCGGGCGTGTGCAGACAGCGCTGGAACTCATCGACTGGATCCTGGCCCAGCTCGACGGCTCCGACTGGTGAGCTGGCATCTGTTCCATCGCCTTCTGCCTTCGGCTCGCCCGCGCCCGAAGGCGGCGGCGGCCCGAGACCCTGGCCACTGCCAGCGTCGAACGGCTCCTCCACCATGCCTACCTGGTCGCCACCGAGGGACCGTCGCTACGCCTGGCCGAGGCCACCGCCGTCAAGGGGGTGGTGCCACTGGCCTGACCCTTGCCACCAGCCACGCCAGGAATTCCTGTTGACGAAGGACGTACGCCGACCCCACAGACTGGTCATCCTCCCGGGCGACACCTGACCGTAGCCTGGATTTCTCATGGCCATAGCCCCGGAACCAAGGTGTCCGTCCACCTGGAGCTCTACGTGACCCTTGACAACGGAGGGTGTCACCGCACCGACTCACCCAGACCGGAGATGAGCCGCGCCACCGCCGCTCGTTGGTGGCGCCCCAGCCGTCGGCGAACCACGGCCGGAAGCGGTGGCGGTCAGTCGCGGAACCGAGCCAGGAAACCGCCCCTGCCTCGGAAGCGGATGACGTGGATCGGCGCCAGGGTCTGGCTCCGCCATTCCGGATCCGGTGGATGCACCTCGCCATCGCCGGTCGCGATCCACGTCCGAGCAGTGCGGCTCACACGGCGTTGAGGCGGCGTCGGTGCCCGCACCGCGTTCGCAAGTAACATGGCGTCGGCGGCGATGGAGGGAGAACTGCGGGTTCTCGGCGCGGCGGAGCACAACCTTCGCGACGTCGATGTGACGTTCGGACCCGGACTGACCGCGGTCGTCGGCGTGTCGGGATCGGGAAAGTCGTCGCTTGTCTTCGACGTCGTGTATGCCGAGGCGCGGCGCCGGTTCGTCGAGTCGCTGGCGCTCGGCGGCAACAGGGCGCGGCTCCCCGCCGCGCGCGTCCGGCGGATCGCGGGGCTGGGTCCGGCGGTGGCGGTCGCCCAGAACGTGCTGAACCTGAACCCCGCGTCGACCGTGGCGACGTCGGTCGGCCTGCATCCGTTCCTCCGGATCCTGTACTCCCGCTTCGCCGAGGTCAGCTGCCCGCGCTGCGGCGTGCCCGTGCGGGCCGTATCCAGGGAGGAGCGCCTCGCCCTCGCGCTGGACATGCTCGCCGGCGCTGACGGCCTCGACGTCGAGGTGGCGGTGGCGCGTGGGCTGGCGGGCAGTCACGCCCGTCTGCTCGCGGGACTGCGCGGGCGGTTCGAAGAGGTCACGGTCGATGGACGGCCGTGGGCGGCGAGCGGGTCGAGCCCCGTCCCCCGGCTCGACCCCGCCGGCCGGCATGATGTCGTCGTCCGGGTGGCCAGGCTGCGGGCGGGCACGGCTCCGGCCGAGGTCCGCGCCACGCTGGAGCGTGCCGACGCCATGGGCAGGCCCGAGATCCGCCTCGGCGGGACGCCCGTGCTGCGGGCGCCGATCTGTCCGAGCTGCGGCGCGTGGGTGCGACCGCTCGAACCGGCGGCGTTTCACGATGGCTCGGACACGACCTCGCACCGGATCGCCGGCGTTACGCTTCCGGACCTGCTGCGGCGATCGGCCGGCGAGGTGCTCCAATTCGTCGAGCAGCTTCCGGTCGGGCTGCGTGCCCGGCGGGTCCAGGACGAGCTGCTGCGACGCCTGCACCCGCTCGACACGTTGGGACTCGGCCACCTCGCGCTCGACCGGTCGATGCCGACGCTGTCGCGGGGCGAGGCCCAGCGCACCAGGCTCGCGGTGGTGCTCTCGGGACGGCTCGAGGATCTCCTGCATGTCCTCGACGAGCCGACCATCGGCCTCCACCACAGCGACCTCAAGCGGCTGCTCGACGCCATCTCCTCGCTGCCCGGCCCGGTGGTGATGGTCGAGCACGACCCGATGCCGGTCGCGATGGCCGACGATGTCGTCGAGATCGGCCCGGGAGGGGGAGGCGCCGGCGGACGGCTGGTGTTCCAGGGTCCCCCCGCCGAGCTGTGGCGCGCCGACACGGAGTCAGGCCGGGGCTTCTCCGCGACCAGCCGCCGACGCCGCGCTCGCCGGCCGCTCGCCGACGAGCGGATCCGCATCACCGGCGCTCACGTCCGCAACCTGCGCGATGTCGACTGTGAGATCCCCGTCGGTTCGCTCACGGTGATCACGGGTCCGTCGGGAGCGGGAAAGACGACGCTGGCACGCGATGTGCTGCTGGCGTCGCTCCGGGAGCGTGAGCCGGTCGGGTGCGCCACGTTCGACGGACCGGTGGTGCGGGCGATCGCGGTGGATCAGGCACCGCTGGGCAACAACCCCCGGTCGAACCCGGCCACCTACACGAGGGTCTTCGACCGGATCAGAGACGTGTTCGCGGCGGAGACCGGCCGGCCGGCGGCCGAGTTCACGTTCAACCGCGCCGAAGGGGCGTGTCCGGAGTGTGAGGGGACCGGGGCGATCAAGATCGACCTCCGGTACGTGGCGCCGGTCTGGGTCCCCTGCGAGGTGTGCGAGGGGCGGCGCTACCGGCCGGAGGTCCTCGAGGCGACGTGGGCCGGCCTCTCGATCGCGGACGTGCTGGCCTGCAGCGTCGAGGAGGCGCGCACCCTGTTCGCCGGCCATCGCGCGGTGGCGCGCATCCTCGACACGCTGCTCGACGTGGGGCTCGGTTACGTGACCCTGGGCCAGCCGTCGCCCAGCCTGTCGGGCGGCGAGGCGCAACGAGTGCGGCTGGCGCGTGAGGTGGCCAGGGCCAGGACCGGGGACCTCGTGCTTCTCGACGAGCCCACGACCGGCCTGCACCCCGCCGACCTCGACCGGCTGCTGGGGGTGCTGCACCGTCTGACCGACAGCGGCTGCACGGTCGTCGTCGTCGAACATCAGGCCGACGTGATCGCCGCCGCCGACTGGCGTGTCGACCTCGGCCCGGGGGGCGGACCCGACGGGGGGCGCCTGCTGCACTGCGGCGTCCCGGCGGGGATCGAACGCGCCAACGTGAGACCCCGAGCCAGACGGCGTGCCCGACGGCGGTCGACCGGGGCCATCAGCGTGCGGGGCGCCTGCGCCCACAACCTGCGGGGTGTCGACGTCGACTTCGCCAAGGGCCGGTTCACGGCGGTGACCGGAGTCTCCGGTTCCGGCAAGTCGTCGCTGGTCCACGACGTCCTCGCCGCCGAGGCCACCCGTCGACTGCTCGAGTGCCTCTCGGTGTACGAGCGGCAGTCGGTGCGCGAGGGGCCCGAGGCCCCGGTCGAATCGCTCACCGGGCTGGGGCCGACGGTGATCATCGACGCCTCCACCACCATCGCCGGTGGACCGGCCCGACCCGATCTCGGCGTCCAGGATGAGGCCCGGGCCACGGTCGGCCGGGCCAGCGACCTCGACCGACTCATCGCCCTGGTCATGGCGCGCGCCGGCGTGCGCACGTGCCTCGCCTGCGGCGGCACCGACGTTCGCCGGACCTCGCCGTCGCCCGACGCCACCTGGGCGTGCGCCGACTGCGCGACGGGCGCGGTGCCGATCGAGCCGCGTCACCTGATGGGTTCGCCTGCCGCCATCTGTCCCCGATGCGTGGGGCTCGGCGTGACGCGGCGGTTCGACTTCGAGAACCTGATCGTGCGGCCGGACGCGCCCATCTGCTCGGGCTGCTTCGGCGGCAGGCCCGGCACCCTGGTCGGCTACTTCTGTCGGGGCGCCGACGGGGCGTTGCGGGCGTTCGCCGAGCGGCATCGGTTCGACCTCAGGTCCACGCCGTGGTCCGAGCTGTCAGACGCCGCCCGCCACGCGTTCCTGTTCGGCGACCGTTCCTGGGTCGGCCTGAACGCCTGGGCCGAGTACGACCTGGGCGGCGCGGACACCAAGGCGTCCCCGTGCTCGGAGTGCGGCGGGAGACGATTGCGTCCCCCCTATCTGACGATCCGCCTCCAGGGTCGCGACCGCAACGAGCTGTTCTCGGCATCGCTCGCCGGTCTCGAGGACCTGCTGGCGGCGATGGACGAGCCGGAGGACGGACAGGCGGCGGACGCCCGCACCATCGCCCTTCACCGCCTGAGCTTCCTGCGCGCCGTGGGACTCGGCTACCTCCATCTGAACCGGCCGACCTGGACCATGTCCGCGGGCGAGGCTCAGCGGATCAAGCTGGCGTCGGTGCTCGGCGGCGGCCTGGTCGGCATGACCGTCCTGCTCGACGAACCATCCCGAGGCCTCCATCCCTCGGAGGTGAGCGCGCTCGCCCGCACCCTGGCCGAGCTGCGCGACGCCGGCAACACCGTGATCGCCGTCGAACATGACCCGACCCTGATTCGCGCCGCCGACGACGTCATCGAGATCGGCCCCGGTCCCGGACCAGCCGGCGGCCGCCTGATCGACCTCGACAGCGCCCAGTCGGTCACCCGGGCCGTGCTCGCGGGACGGGTCTCGATCCCCCACCGCGACCGCCGCCGCGAGCCGACGGGTTGGATGCTGGTCAGGGGGGCGCGAGAGAACAACCTGCGCGGCCTCGACGTCCGGATCCCGCTCGGCGTTCAGGTCGGCGTCTGCGGCGTGTCCGGCTCGGGAAAGTCGTCGCTCGTCGTCGACACCATCGGGCTCGGGCTGGCGCGGCCGGCGGCCAGCATCGCCGGCCGCGGCGTGATCCGCGTCGCGCCCGGCGTTCACGACGCCATCTCCGGCGCGCCCGCCCGCACCATCGTCGCCGACCAGTCCCGCGCCGAGATCACGTCGCCGGGCATGTTCCTCGGGCTCATCGACGCCGTTCGAAGGTCGTTCGCCGCCAGCGAGGCGCCCGGCGAGCAGGGCCTCACCATCAAGGACCTCAGCTATCGCTGCGACGCCTGCCGCGGCAGGGGGACGTGGCAGGAGGACATGTCCTTCCTGCCCTCGGTGACACAGACCTGCGAGGCGTGCGCGGGCTCCGGCTATCGCCGCGAGGCCGGCGCCCTCGTCGAGCGGGGGCGGACCCTCGCCGGCGTCGAAGCCCTCACCATCGCCGACATGGCCGAGGAGTGGGGCGACATCGACGCCGTGCGCCGGGCCGGCGACGCCTCGCTCGCGCTCGGTCTCGGCTACCTCATCGTCCGCCAGCCCGGTTGGAGCCTCTCCGGTGGCGAGGCACAGCGACTCAAGCTCGCCAAGGCACTCGCTCGACCCGTGAAGGGCGGCGCCCTCTACGTGCTCGACGAGCCCACCGTCGGTCTCCAGGCCACCGACGTCGCCGTGCTCGTACGCGCCCTCGACGCGATCGTCGACGCCGGCGACACCGTCCTGGTCGTCGAGCACGATCCCGCCCTCCTCGCCACCTGCGACTGGCTCATCGAGCTGGGTCCCGGTGCCGGACCCGACGGCGGCGAGGTCGTCTTCGAGGGGCCACCCGAAGAGCTCGCCGGGGCTGGCACGGCGACCGCACCGTTCGTCCTCGAGGCCCTGAGGTGAGCATGAACGCGCTCCTGCTCGGCGACCCCTCCCCCTCGCTGCGGTGGCGCGCGGCCGTCGAGCTCGAGGGCGCCACCGACGACGATGAGGACGTCAGGGCGTGGCGCGCCGAGATCGATCGCGGCGACGACGTCCGAGCGCTCGTCGCGCGGCTGGCGGCGACCAGCCGGCCCCAGGCCGCCGGCTACCTGCTCTGCCGGCTCGCCTACCTCGGCTACCGCGGCCCCGAGCTGGCCACCGCGGTCGAGGCCATATTCGCCCGGCAGCAGCCCGACGGCTCCTGGCCGACCTGGGTCGACGACGACGATCTGCCGGCACCCAGGCCGAGACGGACGGCCCGGCGGCGGGCGTCCCCACCCGAGGGCCCTCGGTTCATCACCATGCAGACCGTGGTCCCCCTGCGGGGCGTCGCCGCCGCCGGCTTCGCCACCGACCCTCGGGCCGAACGGGCCTACGAATGGCTCCTCGGCGCGCGCCTCCCCGACGGCTCCTGGCCCTCCGGACCCAGGGCCGACCTCGGCCAGGGAGGCCGGCCCTCGCTACCCGAACGCGAATACCGCCGGCTGACGCGGGGAGCCGGCTGCCGCTCGGCGACGACCGGCGCGGTCGCCTCTCTCGCGCTCCACCCGGAACGCAACCGATCCGACGAGGCGCGCATCGGCGTCGACCACCTCCTGGCTCGCGAGACCCGAGACGAATCGGTCCTCGGCTGGGAGGTGTCGCGCCTGGTCGGGCTCGAACGCGCCATGGGTCAGGTCACCTTCTACGTCAACGTCGATCTCGCCTTCGTCCTCGACCTCGCGTCTCGATGCGGCGTGTCGGGCGACGACCGCCGCGTCCGCGAGCTCGTCGCCTACCTGGAGACGCTTCGAGGCCCATACGGCCTCTGGCAACACCACGCCCACCCTCAACTCTCCGGCTGGCTCACCTTCGATCTCGAATCCAGCCTCCGCAGGCTCGCCGCCGGAGACTGGATCGGCGGCGAGGAGCCGGCAAGCTTCTCCCCCTACAAGCGCGGCCGCCGCCGCTACTGACAAGGAGCACCGCCAATGTCGATCCCGGGAGAGCTCGTCACCGAGACCTTCGAGTACGACGGCGGCCGGCAGGTCACGGTCTACGTCCCGCCGGATCCGCCCGAGGCGGTGGTGTTCGCCGGTGACGGCGAGCTGATCTGCCGGTGGGGCGACTTCCTCGAGGCGGCGGACGTACCGTCGACGATGATCGTCGGTGCGCACCGGACGGCCGACGAGACCCTGCGGCTCCATGAGTACTCTCCGGGCTTCGACCCGGAGCGGTTCGCGGCACACGAGAGGTTCTTCGTCGAGGATGCCCGCCGGTGGGCGCGGTCGCGTTTCGGAGTCGCGCTGCCCAGGGAACGCACCGCGGTGTTCGGGGTCTCGGCGGGTGGGGAGCTCGCGCTCGCCATCGGGCTCCGGCATCCGGACGTCTTTGGAGCGATCTTCTGCGCCTCGCCGGGTGGAGGCTATCGACCGCCTGGCGAGATGTCGAGTTCGATTCCGCGCACCTACCTCGTCGCCGGCACCCAGGAGCCGTTCTTCCTCGAGAACGCGACCCGGTGGGCGACCGCGCTCCGCGATGCCGGTGCGGACACCGTCATGACGGAGCGGGCCGGGTCGCACGGCGACGCATTCTGGCGAGAGGAGCTCCCGCTCATGGTGGCGTGGGCGTTCGGACGATGACGCCTAGCGGTGCCGGTCGGCGGCCGGAGTCGGTGCGCTAGCGACCCGGGAACGCCCACCTGGGCACCGGCCCGGCCGTCCTGGCGAAGGGCCGCCGAGCCCGGACCGCCCGCCCCGCCCAGCGATTCACCTGCGACTCGATCACGGAGACGATCGCGGAGAGACCGAGCGCCATCGCGAAGTAGAGGGCCAGCGTGATCCCGTAGACGGGCCCCGGCGTGGGGATGACGCTCCCGATCGCGTCGGCCCGGTAGGCGAGGTCGTGGATGGTCACCAGCGAGAGCAGCGCCGAGAACTTGAGCATGTCGATCAGCGCGTTGCCGAAGGGCGGAACCATGACCGGCAGCGACTGCGGCAGGATGACCCGCCGGAACCGGTACCAGGGTGAGAGGTGCAGGGTCACCGAGGCCTCGATCTGGCCGTGGGGGACCGAGGCCAGCCCGGCGCGGACGACCTCGGAGAAGTACGCGCCCCCGTTGAGACCGAGGACGAGCACGCCCGCGGTCAGCGGTGAGAGGTCGACGCCGAGGAAGGGCAGGACGTAGAAGGCCCAGAACAGCTGGACGATCGCCGAGCTGCCGCGCAGCACCTCGACCAGAAGGCCGCTGGGCAGGCGCAGGAGGATGCTCCTCGACGACCGGCCCAGCCCGAAGAGGAAGCCGAAGATGACGACGAGCACGATCGCCATCCCCGTCACCTCGAGGGTGACGGGGATGCCGCCGAGCAGGAGCGGGAGGTACTGGCTGAGGCTGCGGCCGGCGACCAGCGCGATCATCTCGTCAGCACCTCCCCTATCCCTACGAGACCCTGGAGCACGCCTGCTTGGCGGTCAGCGGGGCCAGGTTCTTGGGGAATGGCGGGGAGTCGAACTCCTTGGAGATCTTGGCGAACTCCCCCGACTGCTTGAGCGCCGTGAACTCCTTGCCGAAGGCCTCGGCGAAGACCTTGTCAGAGGGACGGAAGGCGAGGGCGCCGCAGATGAAGGGTCCGTCCTTCGGGTAGTCGACGTGATGGAACGGGTACTGCTTCACCTGCTGCGCGGTCAGCGTGAGCGAGCCGGTGTCGGAGACGACGACCTGGATCCGCTTCTCCTGCAGCGCGGCCAGCAGCGAGGGGGTGTCGGGGAACTGCACGACCTTGGACGCGGACATGCCCTTGCTCTGGCAGTAGGCGATGTAGGCGGAGCCGGAGTTGAAGCCGGCGGTCAGCCCCCGGCTGACGACGTCGGCGATGGTCTTCGGCGCCGGGGACACGGCATCCGGGAAGTAGGCGATCTCCAGCCCGTTGTACTGGAAGGGATCGGAGTACAGGACCACCGCGCACCGCGCCTTGGTCACCGAGATGACGCCGCCGATCATGTCCCAGCGACCGGCCTGCAGCCCCGGGATGAGCTCGCCGAAGGTGGCGACCTCGCCCTTCACCTTGGGGACGCCCAGCTTCTTCATGATCTTCTCGACCACGACCGGGCCCAGGCCGCTGACGGTCCCGTTGGGGTTGATGATCGAGGCGGGCGGGTCGTTGGCAAGACCGATGTTGATCACGCCGGCCTTGCGGACCTTGGCCAGCAACGGATCCCCGGCCGACGACGCGGTCGTCGAGCTGGTGCTGGGCGACGAGCCGCAGGCGGCGAGCAGCCCCGCCGCCGGGAGCGCCAGCCCGGCGATGCCTCCCATCCGCAGCAGGTCGCGGCGTGAGACGCCCCTACCGGACACTAGCGGCTCATCATCGTGATGATTGACCATTGATCGAACTCCTCTTCGCAAGTCTGGAAACCCCTCTCATGGGGCTGAAGAACGCGACGTCGGTGAACAGAGCCGCTCAGAGGGAGCGGCGGTGTGGTTTCTCCGTGTTCGGTCACCGGCTCATCGCTCGACGATGGCTCTCAGGAACTGCTGGGTCCTCGGCGACTGCGGGTTGCGGAGCACATCGTCCGGTGTCCCCTGCTCGACGATCCTTCCGCCGTCGAACATGACCACGCGGTCGGCGATGTCCCGCGCGAACGAGATCTCGTGCGTGACCAGCAGCATCGCCATCGACGTGTTGTGGGCCAGCTCTCGGATCACGCGCAGCACCTCGCCGACGAGCTCCGGGTCGAGCGCCGACGTCACCTCGTCGAACAACATGACCCGGGGGTGCAGCGCCAGCGAGCGGGCGATCGCCACCCGCTGCTGCTGCCCTCCGGACAGCTGAGCCGGCCGCTGGTGAAGATGCTCACCCAGGCCGACCTCGGTGAGGAGCTCGACCGCGCGACCCTGCACCTCGCTCTTGGGCAGCCTCAGGGTGTGAGCCAGAGGCTCGGTCACGTTCTGCAGCGCGGTCATGTGCGGGAAGAGGTTGAAGTGCTGGAAGACCATGCCCATCGCCCGCCTGACCTGGCGGGCGTGCCGCTCGCCGGAGGGCACCACCTCGTCGCCCCTGCGCTCGTGCCAGAGGTAGTCGCCGTCGATCTCGATCAGGCCCGAGTCGGGGCGCTCCAGCCCGATCGCCAGGCGGAGGACGGTGGTCTTGCCCGACCCGCTCGGACCGATGATCGCGATCTTCTCGCCGGGGGCGACCTCCAGGTCCAGATGGTCGGCGACGACACGGGCGCCGAAGGCCTTGCAGACATCGGCCATCCGCAGCACCGGCCGCCGGTCGCCCACGCCGTCAGGTGCGGGTGAGTGCTCGTTCATGGTCAGCGTAGCCTCACCTCCAGAACCCTCACCATTCGGGCGGCCGGGTAGCTGATCACCAGGAAGATCAGGCCCGCCATCGTGTAGGGCTCGATGAATCGCGCGGTCTGAGAGCCGATGCTGTTGGCCTGGGCGATGAGCTCCATGACCGTGATCGTCGACAGGATCGCCGACTCCTTGAACATGCTGATGACGAAGTTGCCGAGGACGGGGACGGCGAAGCGGAGCGCCTGGGGCAGCACCACCCGGAACCACATCCGCGACAGGGGCAGGGCCAGCACCAGCGAGGCCTCCCACTGTCCCAGCGGCACCGCCTCGATACCGGCCCGGTACACCTCGCTGGCGTAGGCGCTGTAGTACAGGCCCAGCCCGAGCACACCGGTCAGCAACGCGTCGAGCGTCACCCCGTAGCTGGGCAGCACATAGAAGATGAAGTAGAGCTGGATCAGAAGCGGCGTCCCGCGCAGAAACTCGACGACGATGCCGACCACCGGCGACGCGACCGGGATCCGGGCCAGCCGGATCATCGACCAGAACAGTCCCAGCGCGAAGGCGAGCGCGCAGCCCAGGACGGTCGCCTCCAGCGTGTAGCGGAGCCCGCTGAGCAGCGTCGGCAGGATGCTGAAGGCGAAGGACCAGTCCCAGCTGAAACCGGTCATGGCGCCGACCCCCGCCAGGCGTCGATGACCTCGTCGATCGAGGGGATCTCTCCGTACCAGTCGCTGATGTCCTGGAGCGCGCGGCGCTTGATGTCCTCCTCGGTCGCCGCCGTCGCCTCCTGGGGCACGACCGGGAAGAACCCCCGCTCGAAGGCGGAGAAGGTGGTCGCGCGGACGCAGAGGTTGGTGACGACGCCGACGACGACGACGTTCCGCACCGACCGCGCCTGGAGGAGCTCGGGCAGGGCGTCGACGCTGAAGGCGTCGTACCCGTGCTTGACCAGGACCGGCTCCCCCGGCTCCGGCGGGCGCAGGTCCGTGTACAGCTCCGATCCCCAGGTGCCGGCGTGGCACAGCGTCGCCTCGGGCGTCATCCCCCGCCGCGCGTATCGCGCCCGGTAGGGCGCGGTGTCGACGGCGGGACCGTGCTCGGTCCGGATGTAGACGACCAGCGCGCCCGCCCTCCGGGCGGCGTCGATCAGACGGCCGATCTGGATCGCGGCGGCGTGGGAAGCGCTCGTGTCGGCTCCGCCACGCCCGATCCAGCCCTCGGCGTGCACGAAGTCGTTCTGGACGTCGACGATCAGAAGCGCGGTCGCCCGCGGGTCGACCATCGCACTCAATCCCTCGCCGCCGCGATCCTGGCTCATGACCGGGAGGCCTCCCGCATCACCGCTCGCAGCTCGGTCCGGAGCTCTGTGCCCTCCAGCCGCAGGGCCACCACCCGCCGCCACCGGGCGTCCTCCCGCTCCGGGAAGTCCTCCCGGTAATGGGCGCCGCGGCTCTCGGTCCGCAGCGAGGCGGCGGTCATGCTCGCCTCGGCGACGAGCAGGGAGTTCTCGAGCTGCGCCTGCTCGGCGAGCTCGCGGGCTCCCGCCGACCGCAGCTCACCGACCTCCCCGCGCAGGGCGTGGACACGGTCCAGGCCCTGCGCCAGGCGGGCGGCGTCGCGCACGATGCCGAGGTTCTCCCACATCACGCGCTGCAGCTCCCGCCGCAGGTCCGCGTAGCGCGGCGCCTCACCGCGGTCACGGCCCGCCGCCGCGCCCCAGCGCTCCTCCCACGACCGGACCACGGTCGCGCCGCTCGCCGCCGCCGGCCGGGCGAGGCGGCCCGCGGCGGCGCGCCCGCTCCTGGCTCCGAAGACCTGGGTCTCGGGCAGGGCGTTGGAGTCGAGGCGATTGGCCCCGTGGACGCCGCCGGCCGTCTCCCCCACCGCGTAGAGACCGGGGACCTCGGTGGCACCCTGCTCGTCGATCACCGCCCCGCCCATGAAGAAGTGGGCCTCGGGGCTGACGATCATCCGCTCCCGCTGGAAGTCGAGCCCGCGATCGATGAAGTGCCTGGCCGGGCGGGGGTTCGAGCGAACCCAGTCCTCGAGCGTGAGCTGGGAGACGTCGAGGACGACCCCGCCGTCGACGCCGTGCCCCGAGCGGACCTGGTCGTAGATGCCGCGGGCGCCGAGATCGCGCGAGGTCGCCTCGCCCCGCTCGGGGTCGTAGATCTGCATGAAGCGCTCGCCCTCGGCGTTGCGCAGCATCCCGCCGAGCACGAAGGTGGAGGGCTGGATCGGCATCCGCGCCCGGTCGAAGGGGACGATGCACCGCCAGGGATAGAACTGGATGAACTCCATGTCCCGCAGCGCCGCCCCCGCCCGGAGCGCGATCGCGTAGCCGTCCCCGGTGACGTCGTTGGGGTTGGAGGTGACCGCGAAGAGCCGGCCCGCCCCGCCGGTCCCGAGCACGACCGCTCCGGCCTCGACGAGGACCAGCTCCGAGGCGTCGAGGTCGATGGCGACCGCCCCCGCCACCTCGCCGTCGATGGTGACGACGTCGATGACGACGGTCCGCTCCAGCGCCCGGCAGCCCTCGGCGAGCGCCGCCCGGGCCAGCGGCTGGGTGAAGTCGAGGCCCATGTGGCTGGCGGTGCCGACCGTCCGCGCCTCCGTGTGGTCGGCGCTGGGGTGGATGGCGAGCTGACCCTCCTCGTCGAACTGGAGCGGCGCCCCCAGCTCGACCAGCTCCCTGAGCCGGGCCGGTGCCTCCTCGGTCATGATCCTGACCAGGCGCTCGTCGTTGAGGCCGTAGCCGCCCCTGATCGTGTCCTCGTAGTGGAGCGCGGGGGAGTCGGCCTCGCTGATCACCGACGAATAGCCGGCCGAGGTCATCGCCGAGGCGCCGCTTCGCCCCAGCCGGCCCTTGACCGCGATCGTGACCTCTGCACCCGCCCGCCTCGCCTCGAGGGCGGCGCACAGCGCGGCCAGCCCTCCGCCGACGATGAGCACGCCGGTCTCGATCCGCCTCATGCGCGCGACCTCAGCGAGGGGAGGATCTCCCCGGTCACCTGGCGGAGGATCTCGAGCTCGCCGCCGTCCTCGACCGGGATCGGCGAGATCAGGGGGTGCTGGATGCCGGCATCGAGCAGCGCGGCCAGCCGCTCGCCGCAGTCGTCGACGGTGCCGGCGATGGCCAGCTTGTCGACGAAGGAGTCCGGGATCAGCTCGGCGACCCGCCTGGAGTCGCGGGCCCCCGACTCCAGGTAGTCGAAGAGGTCCTGAGGGATCTCGAGGCCGTTGGCGCGGAGGAAGTCATAGCCGGGGTGGCTCCCGCTGACGGCGCCGACGATCCCGAGCTTGACCGCCTCGCGGGCGGCCCTCCGATCCCGGTCGATGCTGACGTAGGTCATGTGCAGGAGCTCGGTCGACCCCTCGGCACGGCCCGCCCTGCGCTCCCCCTTCGCGATCAGCTCGCGCGCCCAGGCGACGCCACCGGCGGAGACGCCCGAGGCGACGATCGCGCCCTGGGCCAGCTCCCCCGCCAGCGCCAGCAGGCGCGGACCCCGCGCCGCGATCACGACCGGGATGGCCGGGCGGCAGAGGAACTCGATCTCCCCCCTCTCCCAGGAGACGAGCCGGCCGCTGTATTCGACCGGGCCGCCCGCCCACAGGAGCCGGATCAGCTCGATCGCCTCCCGCACCGCGATCGCCGGCTGCCGGCGCTCGATCCCCATCTGCCTGAAGCCGGAGCCGCCGGCGCCGATGCCGAGGATGGCCCGGCCGCCGGAGGCCTCGTCGAGGCTGGCCATGGCCACCGCGGTGAGCCCGGGATGCCGCACGTAGGGGTCGGTGACCCTGGTCCCCAGCAGCACCCGCTGGGTCCGCGCCGCCAGGTCGGTCAGGGTCACGTAGACATCGCGCATCCAGCGCTGGTCCGCGACCCAGAACGAGTCCATCCCGCCCTCTTCGCAGATCGCGACCGCCTGCCGGAGCCGGTCGAAGCCGGCGTTGCCGGAGATGTGGCCGAGCAGCCCGGCGCCGAACCGCGTCATCGGACCGCCAGCGGGCGCGGGAAGCTGGTCAGCACCTCGACACCCTCCTCGGTGACCGCCACCGTCTCCGAGCAGCCGACGCCGGCGACGGCGTCCTGGCGCAGGGCGGGCGGCATGTGGAAGACCATCCCCGGCTCCAGCGGGGTGGGGTCGCCGTGGGACAGGTGGACGATGTGCCCCTCGCCCCAGTCGGGGGCGAACCCGACGCCGACCGAGTAGCCCAGGCGCTTGCGGAAGAGCGCGGTGAAGCCGGCCTCGTCGATCACCCGCTGGCAGGCGTCGTGCACGTCGCCGGCGATCGCCCCCGGGCGGATGGCGGCGATGGCCGCGTCCAGGCCCTGGCTGCAGGCGTCGTACATGCGCCGGATCTCATCGCCGGGCCGGCCGACGACGGCCGAGCGCATGAGCGGCCCGGTGTAGCGGCGGTGGACGGCCCCGATCTCGAGCAGGACCGCGTCGCCGGCGTCGATCCGGGTGCGGCGGAAGGTGGTGTGGGCGATGCCCGAGCGGGCGCCGCTGGTCACGATCGGCGCGATCGTCATGTACTCGGAGCCGGCGCGGTAGATGGCGCGCGCGGCCTCGGCCGCCGCCTCGTTGTCGAGCGCGCCCTCGTGGATGGCGTCGATGCCCGCGCGCATCCCCGCCTCCGTGTAGCGGGCGGCCTGGCGGATGTGGTCGAGCTCCAGCGGCGACTTGATGCGCCGCGCGCGCTCGACCAGCCCCGACCCGTCGGCGAGCTCGGCCTCGGGCAGCCTCGCCGCCAGCTCCAGGTACTCGGCCACGGTCAGGATCGAGGAGGTGCGGTCGACGCCGAGGCGGGCGCCGGCCAGGCCCGAGGTCCGCAGCAGCTCGACCAGCGCGTCGATCGGGTCCTGGCCGTCCTCGACCGAGGGCACCGAGCCGCCCATCCAGGTGCCGCGCTCCGCCGAGGGCCGCTCCAGCTCCCGGACCAGGAGCCGTGGCTCGCCGCCGGCCGGCACCAGCGCCAGCTGGAACGAGGAGTACCCGATCGATTCGTAGCCGGTCAGATGGAAGAGGTTCTCGGCGCCGAAGATCAGCGCCGCCTCCAGCCCTCGTTCCTCCATCCCGGCCTGGACGGTCCTCAGCCGCTCTCGGTACTCGGCGACCGGGAAGGCCAGTCCGAGGTTCTCCTGGGCTGTCATCGCAGTCGCCTCTCCTCTCTCACCTGACCGCCAGCCGGCGCGGGAAGTCGGTGAGGACCTCGACGCCGTCCCCGGTCACGACCACCGTCTCCGAGCAGCCGACGCCGACCTCGCCGTAGACGCGCAGCGCCGGCGGCATGTGGAAGACCATCCCCGGCTCCAGGACCGCCGGATCGCCCCTGGACAGGTGGAGGAAGGCGCCCTCTCCCCACCCCGGCGCGAAGCCGACGCCGATCGAGTAGCCGAGCCGCTTGCGGAAGTTGGGCTCGAACCCGGCCTCGTCGATCACCCGCTGGCAGGCGTCGTGGCAGCTGCCCGCGGTCACGCCGGGGCGGATCGCCGCGATCGCCGCGTCCAGCGCCCGGGAGCAGGCGTCGTACATCCGCGTCACCAGATCCGAGGGCGGCCCGACCACCGCCGAGCGCATCAAGGCCGTCGTGTAGCGGTGGTGCAACCCGCCCAGCTCGACCAGGACCGCGTCGCCGGCGCCGATCCGGGTGCGGGCGAAGGTGGTGTGGGCGATCCCCGACCGCCGGCCGGTGGTCACCGTCGGGCCGGAGGCGACGTATTCGGAGCCGGCCCCGTACATCGCCGCCGCCGCGGCCGCCCCGACCTCGTTGTCCATGGCCCCCTCGCCCACCGCCTCGAGCGCCGCCCGCATGCCCGCCGTCGTGTACCGCGACGCCTGGCGGAAGCACTCCAGCTCGAGCGGCGACTTCACCGCCCGGACCCGCTCGACGATCCCGGAGCCGTCCTCCCAGCGGACCTCGGGCAGCGCCCGCTGGATCCGCCCGTAGGTGCTCACGGTCAGGAACATCGAGCCGAGGTCGATGCCGACGCGGCCGCGGGCGAGCCCGAGGGCCTCCATCAGCGCCGCCGACGCCTGCATCGGGTCGCCGTCGTCCTCGTAGCTGACCGGCTCGCCGCCGAGCCAGCTCATCGCCCGCGCCGGAGCGCTCTCCAGCTCCCGCACCAGCAGCCGCGGCTCGCCCGAGGCGGTGACGGCCAGGAACTGGAAGTTGGAGTAGCCGATGGTCTCGTACCCGGAGAGGTAGAAGAGGTTGTTGGGCCCGAACAGGACCAGGCCGTCCAGCCCTCGCCTCCCGATCTCGCGCTGCACCGCGCCGACCCGGGCCACGTACTCCTCCCGGGGGAAGGCCGTCCCGGCGGCGGTCATGCCACCACCTCGCAGGCGGCGCAGGCGATCAGCGCGTAGACCAGCGCCCCCCGGCGCAGCTGGTCGAGCTCCATGTGCTCGTCGGGCTGGTGGGCCTGGGAGGAGCTCCCCGGGCCGACGACGAGGCAGGGGATGCCGGCGGAGCGGAAGTGGGTCATGTCGCAGGCGCCGCTCATGCCGCTCACCCGCCGGGTGCCGCCGGCCGCCTCGACGGCGTCAAGCGCCAAGCCGACCAGCGGATGGCCCTCGGGCAGCTCGGAGGGTCCGCCGGTGGTGGCCAGGGAACGCTCGATGGCGGCCTCGAGGCCGGGGTGCGAACGCCGGGCGCCGGCGACGACCTCCTCGATCTCGGCCCGGACCGACTCCTCGTCCTCGCCGGGGACGAGCCGGCGATCCAGCGTGATCTCGCACCGGTCGGGGATGACGTTCTCCCCCACCCCGGCGTGGAGCAGCGTCACCGCGGCACTGGACCGTCCGCAGAGCGGATGGCCTCGGGTGAGCCCATCGGCGTAGCGGCGGAGGGCGTCGATGACGGGAAGCGCCTGGTAGACGGCGTTGACGCCCTCGGCGGGGCGGGACGAGTGGGCGGTCCGGCCGCGGACGGCGATGACCGGCCGGAAGCTCCCGCGGTGGGCGATCGCCACTGCCAGCTCGGTCGGCTCGCCGACGACGGCGAGGTCGGCCCGGAGGTCCCGGACCAGGGCGCGGGCCCCGGTGCTGCAGGTCTCCTCGTCGACGACGGCGGTGATGACCAGGTCGCCGCGGAGTCTGACGTCCGATCTCACCAGCGCCTCGACGGCGGCCAGGAACGCGGCCAGCGGGCCCTTGGCGTCGACCGAGCCGCGGCCGTAGAGCCGGCCCTCGATGGTGGCGCCGTCGAACGGGCCTCGGGACCAGCCCTCGCCCTCGGGCACGGTGTCCATGTGGGTGTTGAAGGCCAGCGCCGGCCCGCCGCCGGTGCCCCTCCAGCGCCCGATCACGTTGGTGCGCCCGGGGAGCGCCTCCGGCGTCTCCACGTCGAGACCGAGACCACGAAGGAGGCCGGCCACGTAGGCGGCGACCGCGGCCTCGCCGTCGACGGGGTTGCGGCTGGGCAGCCGGACCAGGTCGGCCAGGATCTCCGGGGCGCGGTCGACCCGGAGCGACGCGGTCAGATCCTGGGTGACCGTCACCGACCGGCCCCCCGCTCGTGGAGGCGCTCGAGGGTGGCGACCATCCGCTCCAGCGCCGGCTCCCACGCGGTCTCGGTCTGGGCGAAGCAGAGGCGGAAGTGGCCGGTGCCCCGCCGCCCGAACTGGTAGCCGGGGTTGATCAGCATCCCCGCCTCCCGCTTCAGCGCCAGCGCCACCTCCTGGTCGGTGGCACCGACCAGGGAGACGTCGGGGAACATGTAGGCCGTTCCCAGCGCCGGTCTCACCTCGATCAGAGGGGAGTGCCTCAGGCGCTCGACGGTGGTGTCGCGGAGGGTGCGGTACTCGACGATCCGGTCCCGGACGAACTCGTGGTCCGCCGCCAGCCAGGGCACGAGGGCGTGCTGGGCGTAGGCCGGCGCGCGAAGCACGCTCACCCCGAGCACGTCCTCCATCCGGTCGATGACCTCGGGGGGCCCGACCGCGACGCCCAGGCGGTACCCGCTCATCGACTCCGTCTTGGAGGGGCCGAGCAGGGTCACGCAGCGCTCTCGCATGCCCGGCTCGGCGAGGAGGTGGGAGAACGCGGTCTCCTCGTAGGTGAGGCGCGAGTACAGCTCGTCGGCGACGACGACGACGTCGAATTCCCGGGCCAGCCTGGCGATGGCGGCGATGACGGCGGGGCCGTAGACCATGCCCGTCGGGTTGTTGGGATGCGAGAAGAGCAGGAGGCGGACGCCACCGCGGAAGGCCGCCTCCATCGCCTCGAGGTCGGGTGACGGCGGCTGCCCGGAGTCCTCCCAGCGGAGCGGGATCGGCGTGACCTCCGCCCCCAGGTAGCGGAGGAGCCGCTCGCTCGAGAGGTAGTCGGGATCGATCAGGGCCACCCTCCCACCGGGCACGACCAGCGAGGAGAGCGCCACGAAGAGGCCGGCCTGGGAGCCGGGCGTGAGGATGAGCTCTCCCTCGGGGTCGACCGGCACGCCCAGGAACGTGCTCAGGGATTCGGCGACGGCGGAGCGCACGGTGGCGTCGCCGCGGTAGGGCGTGTAGGTCATGCCCCGGCCGGCGGCGGCCTCGTTGATCGCCGGCAGCACCCAGGCCGGCGCCGGGAAGCGGTGGGTGTTGGCGTAGGTGAGATCGAGCAGCTCACCCGGCGACGGCGCGCGTTCGAGCTCGTGCTCCGCGTCCCGCACCGACATGCCCAGGTCGGCGGCCCGCTCGGGCAGGGCCAGCCGCTCGATGCGTGCCGGTGTCGGAAGCCGGGACTCGACGATCTGCTCGGTCATTCATCCCCTCCGGAGATCAGCTGGCGCAGGGTCTCGAGACCGCGCAGAACGTGCCGCTCGGTCGCCTCCCGGATCCCCCCGGTGTCGCCCGCCTGGCAGAGCTGGAGGATCTCGCGATGCTCCGCCAGCGAATCGGCCGCCCCGGTCCGGTAGGAGGCGTAGTGGCGGATGTACCGGTCGCTGGACATGCGGAGCTGCTCGGTGATCTCGTAGGACCGCTGCAGCCCGGCCGCCCGGTAGAGCGAGAAATGGAAGTCGCGGTCGAGATCGACCCAGCGTTTGAGGTTGTTCCGGGCGAGCGCGCGCTCCTGCTCCTGGAGAGCCCGCTCCATCGCCTTCATGCAGGTGTCGGTGCGACGCTCGCAGCCGAGCTCGGCGAGGATGCCCTCCATGGCGCGGCGCGCCTGGTAGACGTCCTCCAGCTCCGCCCTGGTCAGACCCATGACCACCGCCGACCGGTGGGGGGAGGCCTGGATCAGGCCCTCCTCCGCCAGCCTCAGCAGCGCCTGCCGCAGGGGCATGCGGCTGACGTTCAGCGCCGCGGCCAGCTTGGTCTGGTCCAACCTCTCGCCGTGCTGCAGCTGGCCGTGCAGGATCCAGCTCCGCAGCTGGTCGGTGGCGATGTCGACCTTGGTGCGGTACTCCGCCGGCGGCGGCAGATCGGTGCGTTCCTGGCTCGGATCGGGCATGCCTTAATTTTGAATCCTAAATCTTGGATCCAATCCTCGCCTCGGAATCTTCCGACGAGTTTCCGGCCGGACGATCGTGTGAGCGGCACGAGAAGACCCCACTGCCCGCGCGCAGGCAATGGTCGATTGAGGCGGTCGGGCCGCCCCCGTCGGGTCGGGTCGACTCTTCCACACCGGCGACGATCGACTCCGGCGGATCGCGCCTCAGGGGAGGGTCAGGGTGGGTGTGGCGGCCCCGCCGGCCGGTAGGAGCGACGAGGACGGAGGCAGGAGCCCGTCGCTCATCCGTTGCCGGACGCCGCCGCCCGCATCTCGGCCAGGTGCTCGGGGTAGTGGCCGTAGGTCTGCATCTTCACCTCGTCGATGAAGCGGGCATCGGCAAGCTCGGCGTCGCTCAGGCCACCGACCGCGGCAAGGCAACGGGCATGGGCGCGATCCCACCGCGCCAGCACCTCGGCCACGGAGTGGGTGCGCGCCCAGGCGGCCTCCCGAGCGTTGTGGACGTCGGCATGCGGCCAGCCGTCCGTGCCGTCGAAGCCTCCACCACCGTGCCACTCGGCCTGGTCGGGCCAGTCGCGACCGCGAAGCATCCCCTCCACGAAGGGCGCGACCGTCTCCTCCCAGAAGGCCACGTGGGCCAGCATCTCCCTGATCGTCCAGCCGGACGACGTCACCATGTCGAAGGCGTCCTCGGGGAGCGCGGCGACCTCGGTCCTGAACGGACGCCAGCCTGCCCCCACCCGGTCCTCGAGCTCAGCTCCGGTCACGACCGGCATTCTCGCACGCGCCCTGCCGATACCCCATCCCGACATACCGAGGCGCCGGAACGCCGTGACCCGGGCCGAGCCGTGGCGTCATGAGGAAACCGGCGGGATTTCGTCCGGAATTCGTGTGATCATCCCTGCCGTGGCACCAGCAGAATCGCGGACGGTGGAGGTCTCCGACCTCGCGCCAGGTCTCTGGATCTGGCGCCTCGAGCACCCCGGATGGGGACTGGCAGAGGGTCGTGACCTGCGTCTGCGTCGACGCCGGCGGGGAACGCTGGCTCATCGATCCACTCCTCCCGCCGGAGGGCGCCAGCCAGGTCTGGGACCGGCTCGCCGAGCGGTCGCCGACCGCGGTGGCGGTGATCATCCCCGATCACCTGCGCCCGACCGCGGAGGACCCGCAAACGTGGAGCATCGACGCGCTGGTCCGCCGCTACGGGTGCCGCGCTCGGTCCCGACGAATGGGACCCCGGGCCTCCCAAGAGCGACGTTCAGACGATCCGGCCCGGCCAGGCGCTGCCGGGTGGCCTGGTCCCGCTCAGGGACCCCCGAGGCTGGCATGAGACGCCGCTCTGGCTTCCCGAGAAGCGGACCCTGGTCTTCGGCGACGCGATGACCGAGCGCGGGGGGACGCTTCGGGTGTGGATGTCGCCCACCCATGAGGAGCGCGCGCTTCCCGACATGCGGGCGATGCTGGACCTCCCCTTCGAGCGCGTGATCATCTCGCACGGAGAGCCCGTGCACAGCCGCGCCGAGTTCGAGGCCGCGCTCGAGCACCCGCCCTGGCCGGCCTCCTCCCTTCACATCTCCGCCTGGCGCGGCGATCTCGAACGGGTCCGGAAGCTCGTCGAGAGGGGCTCGGATCCGATGGCGACGGCCGACGAGTCCGATGCGACACCGCTGGATTGGGCCCTCAACGCATCGCGGGAGGAGTGGTCCCGACGGCCCGGCCACGACGACGTCATCGCCTACCTCAGGTCGGTCATGGGGCGGCCGGGCGTCTCCGGCGCGTGAGGGGAGAGTGATTCACGGAGGGCATGACGCAGGGCGAGCCCTGCCCCCCCGGCGCCGAGCCGGCGGCGGGCTCCAGGGACCGTGCACCAGGCGCTCCGTGGCGTCCGGGGTGCACGGCCCGCAATCACCGGAGGAGGTGGAACCCGATGGACGTCATTGACTGGTTGATGGATTCCGACCCGGCGATCCGCTGGCAGGTCATGCGGGACCTCGTCGACGCCCCGAAGTCGGACGTTCGCGCCGAACGCGCGCGCGTCGCCGACGAGGGCTGGGGAGCCCGGCTGCTCGCCCTTCAGCTGGAGGACGGCCACTGGGCGGGAGACCCCCCGGCATTCGACTCACCGGAGGGGAAGAAGTGGTGGGAATCCCTGCCCTCCAGCAGGCGGGGCACCCTCTTCCCGCAGTGGACCTCGACCACCTGGAGCCTGGTCCAGCTGCGGGACTTCGGCCTCGACCGGGGAAGTCCGGAGGCTCGCCGTGCCGTCGGGCGGGTCCGCGACAACGTTCGATGGGAGCACGAGGGCGAGCCCTTCTTCGAAGGCGAGGTGGAGCCGTGCATCAACGGGCGGACGGTCGCCCTCGGCGCCTACTTCGGCGAGGACGTCCACGGCATCGTGAAGCGGCTCCTCGGCGAGCAGATGGCCGACGGCGGCTGGAACTGCGAGCAGGAGAACGGATCGACGCGAGGGTCGTTCCACACGACGATCGAGGTGCTGACCGGCTTCTTGGCCTACGAGCGGGCCGGAGGGGGCTCGTCGGAGGTGCGCGCCGCTCGCCTCCGCGGCCAGGAGTACCTCCTCGAACGACGGATGCTCCGCAGGCTGTCGACCGGTGAGGTCATCAACCCGGAGTGGACGCGGTTCTCCTATCCACCGGGCTGGTACTACGACGTCCTCCGAGGCCTCGACTACTTGCGCGCGGCGGAGGTAGTACCCGACGAGCGGGTGGCGGAGGCAGTCGGTCTCGTCAAGTCCAAGCGTGATGCCAGCGGCCGGTGGCCCCTCGAGAACCCCCACAAGCAGGGGCGGCTCCACTTCGAGGTGGACGAGGGCGAGGGCAGGCCCAGCCGCTGGAACACGCTGCGGGCAATCCGTGTCCTCAAGTGGCATGGTGGCGGGTCGGCGGCGCGGCCGTGATCGACTCTTCCATCTCCAACGCTTCTCCCTCGTCGATGACGTCCCTGACGAGTGGACCATCCGCAAGCTGGCCGTCGCCTGGTCGACGACCTGACCCGCGAGGTGGTCCGGCTGGCGGTTCTCGACCGCGGCTTCAAGGTGCGGGCGATGCGACTCCACCGTGGAGGAGGCCGATATCCGCTACCCAACCGACTGCGGACTCGCCGCCGAAGCCGTCAGGGTCCTGACCCGTGCCGCCGACAAAGGTGCGGCCATTCCGGGACTGGCCACGAAGATGCGTGACCGCAGCCGTGCCGCGAGCGGGCGGGCCCGTGAGCTGGGCCGCAGCCTGACGCGGCGGACGGGTGATGCCAAGGAAGAGGTGCAGACGCTGACGGAGGAGATCGCCGGGCTGGCAAGAGCGTCACCGGGCCAGGCCCGGCGCCTGCTCAAGGAGGCCGAGCAGGCGACGGCCGAGCCTCGGCCGAGGGGCGGAACGGGCCGTCGTCGAGCTCGAGGAGACGATCCGGGTGAGCAAGGTGGTGGAACAGACGCGCCAGCGCTTCAGCGGCGAGAAGACCGCCAACCGTCTGGTCTCGCTTCACGACCCCGATGCCCGACCTATACGCAAGGGCAAGCTCCCCAACCCCACCCAGTTCGGCTACACGACGCGGTACGCCGAGCGCACCCCCAACACCCGGCGCGGGGCTCGCGGCCTGCTCCTCCCACCCAAGACCGCCATCGGCAGCGCACACGAGAACTCGCTGCTGCCGGACACCGTGGCCGAGCTCCTCGCCCTCGACCTGAAGCCGCCGGAAGCGGTCTTCGACGGCGGCTTCGGCATCAGGAAGGCTCTCGCCACCATGACCCCGCTGGAGAGCAGGGAGTCCATCGCCGGCAGGCCGACCAATGAGGGATCGCGCCGAACGCGCAAGCGCCTCGCCTCTCACCGCGTCGGCTGTGAGGGACGCATCTCCCACCTCCAGCGCGAGTACGGCGGTCGAGCTTCCGGTTGAAGGGCGAGAGAGGCGCCAAGATCTGGGCGAACTGGACCGCCCAGGCTCGGGGGGTGAGCGAGCCGCTCCGGTCGGTGCCTTATGCGGGTCTGATGTGGCCCTGCACGAAGATCCACTGGCCCCACCAATTGTCCGGCGGCGCGTACAAATTATCGTTTGAAGGCCAGTCCTTCCAGTACGTCGTGTTGAACTGCTGCGTGTAGAGCGTCTGGATGGTGGGAACGGCCGCCATGTCGTGATACCAGCGGTTCAGCGCGTCATGGAACCAGAGCGTTGCTTGGCTACTGGTCGGCGACAGCTTCTGCAGGTGCTGCACCGCCTTGTCCAGGAGAGGATCGGTCAGCCGCGGGTCCTGGTTGGCGTTCGCGGCCAGCTTCCCAATCGGCAGCGCGTACTTGCTCTGGAAGAGTTCGTAGAGCTCGTAGGGATCGAAGACCTCACCGCAGAGCCACTGAGATAGCAGATCGAACTCACCGGTTCCCTGCTTTTCGTTGAGGACTGATGCTCCCAGGTACTTGATGCTGGAGGAGATGCCGACCTTGTTCAACTCCTCGGCGAGCAGGGCACCGATCGAGTACTCGTCACCGGCCGAGGCAAGCGTACCGGTGATCACCTGGAGGGAGACTTCCTTGCCTTTGTAGACCCGCCTGCCACTGCCGTTCTTCTTCGCGCCGAGCTGGTCAAGGAGCTTCTCGGCCTTCGGCGGATCGTACTTGAGCGGGTACTTGGCGGCGATGCTCGGAACTTCCCATCTCTTGTTCCGGGGGTAGGCGGCCCATGGATACTCGCCGGGCTCGCTCGGAGGCACCCATACGTCCTGGGCGATCCGCTCGCGATCGAGGAGCATGGAGATCACCCAGCGCATGCGATAGTCCTTGAGGATGCCGCCGCCGGAGGGCGACTTGGTGTTGATGAGTATCGCCCGCTCGCAGGGATCGAGAAACTTGTCCTCGACCTCGGCGTTCTTGAACCCACTCTTGATCAGCTGGGAGACGTGGGTGTAATCGCTACCGTTGTCGGTGATGCCCGCCTTGAAGTCCTCGAAGGCGATGTCCAGGTCGGTCGAGGCCGACCGCCAGACGGCGTAAGTGGGAGCACAGTTGAGGACGTCGATGTTCCAGTAGTTGGGGTCCTTGATCCAGGTCACGACCAAATCGTTGGGCAGTACGTTGTGCAGCTTGTAGGGGCCAGTCATAACCGGAGGGTCGAACTTGAACGTGGTGGGGTCCTGGGATGACCAGATGTGCTCCGGCATGATCTGGAAGCCTCCGGCCAGGCTGCAGATGAAACCGTAGTGGTAGCGAGGGTCGGCCACATTTAGCTGGATGACGGCCGCGTGGGGGTCGGCTGTGCTGATGGACTCCACTTCGCTTACAGTGCCCGGAGAGGAGTTGAGTAGATTCGAGTTCTTGGCCAGCATGTTGATGGTGAACTGGATATCCGTCGAAGTGAAAGGAGTGCCGTCACTCCAGTGCGCCTTGGGATTGACGTGGATTGTGATTTGCCTGAAGTCGTTGCTGTACTCCCACCCCGTCGACAGCCAGTTCACTATCTTCCCGGTGGGGATGTTGTAGTAGTAAAGGAACTCGGTGCAGATCTGGCCGAAGCCGTTGTTGTAATCGACGCCGTTCGGTATGTAGTAGTTCCAGCTGTCGAAGACCGTGAACGTGACCTGATCGGTGACCGATGTCTGGTCTCGTGGGGTGCCGCCGACACTTAGATTGGAGGCGAGCAGTTCGTGCGCCTTCCTCCGAGACGCCTGCGAGCGGCCCATGCCTTCCGCGACCTGCGGGTGCATGCCGGAGCACGCCGCCAGGTAGTCGATGCCGATCGCACCGGCGGTCAGGCCGGCGGCCGCCGCGAGGGCGCGGCGGCGAGTCAGCCTCGTATGGCGCAGGAAGTCCTTGGGGTCAAGCTCAGTGTCGCCGTAAC
>DATAXV010000005.1:0-19740 GCA_036272915.1 Candidatus Dormiibacterota bacterium | reverse complement strand
GAGGGGCTCCTACCTCCTACAGCCCGCTATCTTCCGCCCGACCGCCACGCTCGTCCACTCACCGGCCCAACCGCTCAGCCCCAATGAGCCTTGCCGGTTCCGGCCCCTACGTCACCGCACACCCGTGCCGCGAACAGTGAAGAGGAGATCGGCCTAGATGTCTGCCGACGGTGCCCAGTGAGCGTGATTGAGGTCGCGAATGCGCTCATCTCCCACAATCCCGACCGGGCCGATCGGCAACTTCATCCGCTGGAGAACCAGATCGAGGGTGAAATCCGGGTTGTCCAATGGAACAGCCTCACGGAGGAGGCTCAGGGTCTAGCCGGTTTCATTAAGGCACGGATTGAGGCCAAGACGGTCGAGGCAGGGAAGGTGCTCGTGCTGTGTCCAACGCGGGTCATTGGCTATGAGGTTCGAGACGCCTTGCGCGTGGCTGACGTACGTGCCCACAGCTTCTTCCAGGAAGAGATCCTCGACAGCAATGCCGGGAGGCTTGACGAGTGCCAGGCCCAGTCGGCTTACACCCTTCTGAACCTCCTCGCGGACAGGTTACGACCGCGTAGCTCTCCGATGTTGGTGCGGCCTCGGCGCGACGACCCGGCGGGTTGGTCCTTGGAGAACGCTTCGCATGCACTGCGAGAAGACGGGCGAAGAACCGTGGGACGTACTTGATGAGGTTGATGCCGGGAAACGGGAGCTCAAGGGTACGACGAACCTCATGCAGCCATTCAGAATGGCGCGTGAACTCGTTGAGGGGTTCTCATCCTTAACCGGCCAAGAGCTTGTTGATGCGGTCTTCCCCGAGGACGAGGCCTGGTCGCAAGGCATCAGGACGCTCATAGCGAGTTTTGACAAGGAATGGACCACCTGCGCCGAGTTGCGGGATCAGCTGCGCGTCGTCATTACGCAGCCTGAGTTGCCCACAGACGTGGAGTACGTGCGGGTAATGAGCCTGCATAAATCGAAGGGCCTCACGGCTGACTTGGTGGTCGTGGCTGACTGCATCGAGGGCCTCCTCCCGCGAGTCGATGCGAGTCTGCCACGAGCGGAGCAGGAGGCGCAGCTACGGGAGCAGCGCCGGCTCTTCTACGTCGCCCTGACGCGGACACGCAACGTGCTTGTGCTGTCGAGCGTCTCATGGCTGAGCAAGGAGATCGCGTTTCGGGTGGGGGCAAAAGTGGGCGCTACGAGTGCTTACAGCGTAAGAACGATCGCCTCCCGGTTCTTGAACGAGTTAGGGCAGGCGGCTCCAAGGGCTGTTCGCGGGTCGCAGCTGGCGAAGACCTAGACGGGTTGGCGTCAGCGTTGGCGTCACTGGCATCGCGACCGGGCTTGGACGATCCCTAGCGGCGCCCCGACTGAGTTCGAAATGGCGGAGAGGGAGGGATTCGAACCCTCGATCGAGTTGCCCCGATACGGCATTTCCAGTGCCGCGCCCTCGGCCGGACTAGGCTACCTCTCCAGCGGCCTACCAGTTTACCTTGAGGCCACTGCGAGATCGGCCACCGCCCCGGAACCCATTCAGCTACCCGGGCTCTGATCTCATCGCGGCGGGCCAGGCTGGTCGCCAGAGGCAGTCCCTTCAACATCCCGAGCACATGGTTGCGCGGGGCCGTAGGTGGGCGAAGCGACGATGGGTTGCGTCCGCTCGCTGTCGCGACCCTGTTACGGCCGTGCAACCGCAGGTGGGCTACAAAACGAACATGGGCAGCAACCAAGCCACGGACAGGGAGCCATTTGACCCCCGCAGAGGGTTCCGAAGAGGATGAGCATTGTCGGCCGCGGTATCCGCAACGCCTTCCGCAACACGACGCGCACAGTCTCGGTGGTTCTGATCCTGGGCCTCGCGATCGGTCTGGCCTTCGTCATGCTGGTCGCGTACCGAACGGTCACCGACAAGGTCGCGACGACGCTCAGCTCGATCGGCAACACGGTGACTATCGGCCCGCCCGGCTACTCCGCTGGCGGGCTGCTCGGCAAGGACCTCACGACCGCCGAGCTCGCCCCCATCGCGCACCTCCCCGGCGTCATGAGCCTCGACGAGGCCCTCAACGGCATCGTGAAGGCCAGCAACCTGCCGCCGAACACCTCCTCCTCCAAGGACCTGCCGGGCCCACGCTCGGCGACACCTACCGGTCCCGCCGGGCCGCGGGCCGGTGAGAACAAGCTCGGGTCGACCAGCCTCAAGTACCCCGGGAACATGGCGTTCGCCACCGCCGGCCTCGCGTGTCAGCCGAAGCCGTGCACTCCGCCGATTTCCTACTACTCGGTGTACTTCTCCGGCTCGACGCAGCCGACGGCCCCGGCGAACATCGGCGCGTCGACGCTCCGCATCGTCAGCGGCCGCGCGATCTCCGGCTCGACCACGGCTGACGTCGCCATGGTGAGTACGGCCATGGCGAGGAAGAACGGGCTCAAGGTGGGTTCGACCTTCACCGCCTACGGGGAAACATTCACCGTTGCGGCCATCTTCGAGAGCGACACGCAGCAGGGCAACGACACGGTCATCACCTCGCTCCCCGTCCTGCAGCGCCTGATCGGCGTCCCTGGCGAGGTCTTCAACGCGACCGTCACTGCCGCCTCACTCTCCGACCTTGCGAAGGTGACGTCGGAGATCGAGCAGAATCTCGGACCGCGGGCGAGCGTCGTCAGCTACCTGGCCGACGCCGAGCTGGCAGTTGGCGACCTCGACAGCGTCAAGGGCATCGCGCTCGACAGCCTCGTCGGGACCGTCGGGGCAGCGGTCGTGATCCTGTTCTTTGTCATGGTGCTGATCGTGAGAGAGCGGAAGCGCGAGATCGGGGTCCTCAAGGCGATTGGTGCCTCCAACGTCCGGATCATCGTGCAGTTCACGACCGAGGCGGTGACCTTCACGCTGTTCGGCTTGATCGTCGGCGCAGCCATCGGCTTCATCGGCGCCGGGCCGATCACGTCGTCGCTCGTCTCCCACAGCGGGGTGTCGGCGGATACGGGGGCGCGAGGGACGTTCGGCGCGCCCAGCCCAGTCCTTAGCAAGCTGACCGACATCAACGCGCAGGTCGGCTGGACAGTACTCCTCGAGGGCCTCGCCGCGGCCCTGGTCATCGCCGTCCTGGCCAGCGTGGCGGCTGCCTGGATGATCGCCAGGATCAGGCCTGCCGAGGTCCTTCGGAGCGAATGACGATGATCGAAGCCAACCCCCCATCGTTGTCGCGGACCAGGTTGCCGGCAACCTCGACGCTCAGACGAGCCCGGCGATCGTCCAGCTCCTGCGCGGGCCCGACTCGCTCCGGGGGAAGCACCACCGCGGTCGTCGTCCACGGCCGCCTCCAGACCGCATGAGCGTCATCAGCAGGGGCGTCCGCAACGCCTTCCGGAACGCGACCCGCACCGCCGCAATCGCCGTCATCCTCGGCCTCAGCGTCGGCCTGAGTTTCGTCATGTTGATCGCCCACGAGAGCGTTCAGAGCAAGATCGACGCCACGCTCGCCTCGATCGGCGACACCGTCGAAGTCGTTCCGGCCGGCTACGCCTTGGGAAGCGACGGCGAAAAGTACCTGACCACGGTCGAGCTGAGCAGGGTGGCGCACCTGCCGGACGTCGTGAACCTCGACGAGGCGCTGCCCGGCAGCCTGCGGCCGGAGAACACGTCCAACCAGCCCGCCGATACCGGAGTCCTGTCGCCCGGCGGCACCGGTGAGCCGGTGGGCACCGTCGGCACCAACGAGCCCACCGATCCCGCCAATATCGGCGCCTCGACCCTTACGGTCGTGGCCGGGCACGTGATCGATGGCACGGGCAATTCGGACGACGCCATGATCAGCACGACAATGGCGGAGAGGAACCACCTCAAGGTGGGCTCCACCTTCAGCGCATACGGCGTGGCCTTCACCGTGAAGGCGATCTTCGAGAGCGACACCGACAGCGGCAACGACACGGTCATCGTCCCGCTCTCGACCGAGCAGCGCCTCACCCACAACGACCAGGACGTCGCCAGCGCCGTCGCCACCGCGGACTCCCTCAGGGACCTGAGTGCCGTCACCGGCGAGATCGCCGCCGACCTCGGCCCCGGTGCGGACGTCACGAGTGACATCGCCCAAACCAATCAGGCGCTGGCGCCGCTCGACAGCGTCGAGAGTCTCTCCCTCTACAGCCTTCTCGGAGCCACGGGCGCGGCCGCGACCATCAGTTTTCTGGTCATGCTGATGATCGTCCGGGAACGGAGGCGGGAGGTCGGGATCCTGAAGGCGATCGGGGGCTCAAGTGGCCGCATCGTGTGTCAGTTCATCACCGAGGCCCTGACCCTCAGTGTGCTCGGCGGAGCCGTCGGCCTCCTCGCTGGCGCTCTCGCCGCCGGCTCGATCACGTCCCGGCTGCTCGGCAACGGCGGCGGCCCGAGCTCGGCGGCGAGCCTGCCCGCCGTGCAGAACCCGGCGCTCGCACACCTCTCTCAGGTGCAGGCGACGGCCAGCGTTCTCGACATCCTGGTCGGGCTGGGGGGCGTGCTCCTGATTGCCGCTTTCGGGAGTGGGGCGGCGTCCTACCTCATCAGCAGAATCCAACCGGCCGAAGCCCTTAGGAGCGAGTGATCGTGCTTGAAGCAAGGAAAGTGACCAAGTCGTTCGGCTCCGGCGCCAGTGCGGTGACGGCCGTGAATGGCGTGACGATGAGCATCCCCGATGGCGAGTTCATAGCGATCGTCGGCCGCAGCGGGAGCGGGAAGAGCACCCTCATGAGCCTGCTCGGCGGTCTCGAGCAACCGACGAGCGGCAGCATCGAGGTCAATGGCGAGGACATCACCCGGCTCTCGAACAACAAGCTGAACGACTACCGAGCACGCGAGGTCGGCTTCGTCTTTCAGAGCTACAACCTCGTGCCGAACCTCACCGCCACCGAGAACGTCATGCTCCCGATGGAATTCATCGGCCGTGGCAGGCGGGAACGCATGCTGCGAGCGAGGGAGCTGCTGGACCAGGTCGAGCTCACCGGGAGCAAGCAGTCGCGGAAGCCGGGCAAGCTCAGCGGCGGCGAGCAGCAGCGCGTGGCCATCGCCAGAGCGCTGGCGAACAGGCCGAAGCTGATCCTCGCCGACGAGCCCGCGGGAAATCTCGACTCGCAGACCGCCGACACCATCCTCGAGCTGCTGGGGGCGCTCGCCCACTCGCAGGCCACCACGGTCCTCGTCGTGACTCATGACGAGGCGATGGCCAAGCGTAGCGACCGGACCTTCCGGCTCACCGACGGACGTCTGGGCGAGGATGACGCCGCCGGATGATCCGCCGGGCTGTTTTCGGTGGCTGACGTCGACCCGCCTGTGGCGGCCCGCGCCGAGCGGCGGCACTGGCGAAATGGGGACAGTGCGGCGGCCGGTTCGAGGGAGCGGGCGGCGGCACGACGGAATGCGGTTCGGATCGGAGGGGAGCGCCTCCGCCCGTGCCCTCGCGGCGCCGCCGCACCGGCTGCACCTGCTCGCCGGGCTCGAGCAGGTGCGGCGGTGAGGACTCAGTGCGTCCCGGCCGGCAGGACTCTACCCCTTGGCGGCGTCCGCGTCAGGCCTCGACCTCTGCGCCGTCCTGTCCCCACCGGGTGTGGAAGGTGCCCTCGCGATCGAGCCGGTGATAGGTGTGGGCGCCGAAGTAGTCGCGCAGGCCCTGGATCAGGTTGGCCGGGCCACGCTCCCTCCGATACCCGTCGTAGTAGGCGAGCGCAGACGAGAACGCCGGGACCGGCACGCCGAGTTCGACCGCGGTCCGGATGACCCGGCGCCAGGCGTCCTGACCCTCGGCGACCGCGTCGCGGAAGTACGGGGCGAGGAGCAGGTTGGGCAGGTCGGCGTGCTGGTCGTAGGTCTCGCGGATCCGGTCGAGGAAGCGGGCACGGATGATGCAGCCGCCACGCCAGATGGTGGCCAGGGAGCCGAGGTCGAGGTCCCACCCGAATTCCTGGCCGGCCGCGGCGAGCTGGTCGAAGCCCTGCGCGTAGGCGACCACCTTGGAGGCGTACAGGGCCCCGCGAAGGTCCTGGACCAGAGACTCCGGCGCCTTACCGGTGGGGCCGGGCAGCTGCTTGGCGGCGACCAGCCGCTGGTCCCGCTGGGCGGAGAGGAACCGGGCGAACACGGCCTCGGTGATCGCGGTGACCGGGATCCCGAGGTCGAGGGAATCCTGCGACGTCCACTTGCCGGTGCCCTTCTGCTCGGCCTCGTCGAGGATGACGTCGACCAGCGGCTTGCCGGTGCCCGCGTCCTGCTTGCTCAGCACCTCGGCGGTGATCTGGATCAGGTAGGAGTCGAGGTCGCCCTCGTTCCACTCGCGGAAGATCGCGGCCTGCTCGGTCGCGCTGAGACCGATCGCCGAGCGCATCAGGTCGTAGGCCTCGGCGATGAGCTGGATGTCGGCGTATTCGATGCCGTTGTGCACCATCTTCACGTAGTGCCCGGCACCGTCCGAGCCGATGTAGGTGCAGCATGGGGTCCCGTCCACCTGGGCGGCGATCTGGGTGAAGATCGACTCGACGCGCGCGTAGCCCTCGCGGGTACCGCCAGGCATGATGCTGGGGCCGAGCAGCGCCCCCTCCTCTCCACCGGAGACTCCGGTGCCGAGGAAGCGGATCCCCTTCACCTCGAGCTCCTGCGCGCGCCTGCGCGTGTCCTTGAAGTAGGAGTTGCCGCCGTCGATGATGAGATCGTCCCTGTCCAGGTGCGGCAGCAGGGCGGCGATGGCCTCGTCCACGGCGTCGCCCGCCTTGACCATGAGGATCAGCGCGCGGGGACGCTCCAGAGCGGCGACGAAGCCGGGGATGTCATGGGTGGGGGTGAAGTCCCCCTCGCTGCCGTGCTCCTCCATCATGCGGTCGGTGCGGGCCGCGGTCCGGTTGTAGAGGGCGACGGGGACGTTGTGGGAGGCGATGTTGCGGGCCAGGTTCTGACCCATCGTGGCTAGACCGTAGACGCCGAACTGGGATCCCATGACAGCCGAGTGTACGGCTCCGGCCCCGGCTCAGGAGAGCCCGCCGAGGACTCGGAGCCCGCCGGGGCCGGCGACGATGCAGGCGCGGGCGAGGCCCATGAAGAGCCCGTGCTCGACCACGCCGAGCTGGTTCTCGAGCCGGGCGCCGAGAGCCTCGGGGTCGGTGATCTGCCCCTCCCCCCTGACGTCGAGGATGAGGTTGCCGTTGTCGGTGACGAAGGGCTTCTCGCGGCCCCCGCGAAGCTCCCAGCTCAGGCCGAGCGCCTCGATCCTCTGCGCCGTCAGGTGCCAGAGGAAGGGGACGATCTCCACCGGCAGCCGGCCCCGGCCGAGCCGGTCGACGAGCTTGGTCTCGTCCACGATGACGACGAACCGGTCGGCGGCGCTGGCGACCAGCTTCTCCCGGAGGAGGGCCCCGCCGCGGCCCTTGATCAGGCGCAGCTCGGGATCGACCTCGTCGGCGCCGTCGACGGCCAGGTCGAGGCAGGCGTCGGAGGCATCGAGGAGAGGGACGTCGGCGCTTCGGGCCAGCTCGGCGCTGAGCTCCGACGTGGGGAGCCCGCGGAGGCTCATGCCCTGCCCGACCAGCCGGCCCATGCCCTCGATGAAGTAGCGGGCGGTACTGCCCGTGCCGATGCCGATCCGCATACCGTCGCGGACCAGGGTCAACGCGTGCTCCGCCGCCACGCGCTTGTAGTCCTCGGGGGTCTGGTCCATGGTCTCAGCGAGCATAAGGGGCGACCGCCTGGCGAAGCGTCCCGATCCCCGACGCGATGCCCTCCCGGTGGGCATACACGGCGCTGCCGGCGACGAAGAGGTTGGCACCGGCCTCGGCCACCGTGGCGGCGGTCTGGGCCTCGATGCCGCCATCCACCTCGACGTCCAGCTCCGGCGCCATGGCACGGACCCTGGCGACCTTGTCCGGGCTCGAGGGGATGAAGGACTGGCCGCCGAAGCCGGGCTCGACGGTCATCACCAGGATCAGGTCGATGTAGGGGAGCAGCTCGCGCACCGCCTCGACCGGGGTTCCCGGGTTGAGGGCGACGCCGGGGCTGCAGCCGAGCTTCCGGATCGCCGTCACCGTGCGGTAGAGCGAGGTCGTCGACTCGACCTGGATGAAGAGGTGGGAGGCGCCGGCCCTGGCGAAGCTCTCGATCTGCCGCTCCGGCTGCTCGATCATGAGGTGCGCCTCGATCGGGATCGCGGGCGCGACCCGGCGCACGGCGGCGATGGTGTCGGCGCCGAAGGTCAGGTTGGGGACGAAGTGACCGTCCATGACGTCGACCTGGATGCGGTCGGCGCCGGCCTCGACCGCCTCCTGCACCTGCTCGCCGAGCCGCGTCAGGTCGGCCGAGAGGATGGAGGGGATGATGCCCTGGGGCGAGAGGCTCATCTGCCCGCCGCCGCCCGGTCGATCAGGTACTCGGCGCCGGGGATCATGCCCGACGGCACCTCCCCCCTCTCCGCCAGCTTCACCGCGTCCGCCTTGTCGGCGCCGGTCACGAGGAAGACCACGCGGCGCGCGCGGCGGAGCACGCCCAGCGTCAGGCTGATCCGGTCGGGAGGCGGCTTGGGGGCGTTGTGGACGGCCGTGACCAGGCCCTCGGCGCCGACCTCGGGAGCGCCGGGGAAGAGCGACGCGGTGTGGCCGTCGGGGCCCATCCCGAGCAGGACCAGGTCGAGCGGGTCGTGGGCGCGGACGACCTCCTCGTAGAGCCTGGCCGCGGTCTCGGCGCCGAGCTCGCCGGGCATCCGCTCGACCCCGGCCGGGTGGACCCGCGCGATCAGCTCCTGGGCGGCCATGGCGTAGTTGCTCTCGGGATCGGTCGGCGGCACGCACCGCTCATCGCCGAAGAGCACGGTGACGCGGCCCCAGGCCGGACCCGGCTGGAGGAGCCGGTAGGTGCGCGTCGGCGTCGAGCCGCCGGCCAGGACCAGGCTCCGCACGTCATCCGCGATCGCCGCCTCGATCAATCCGGCGGCGGTGGCGGCGACGGCGTCGGCTGAGTCCAGCACGGTCACGTTCATGGGCATCGGTACCTCTCAACGCAGTGCCTGGAGGAGCATCGCGGCCTGGGCGAGCGCTCCGGCGTAGACGGAATCGCGGCGGGCGTCGGTGAGGAGCTCGCCGAGCTGGTCGCCCGGCGCCGGCGGGCGCCAGAACAGATGCTGATCGACGGTGCCGTCGATGCGGAACCGGAGCCGGGCGCGGTCTCCATCATCGTGACGGAGGGTGAGCTCGAAGTCGCGCGCCCGCAGCGAGAGCGCACGCAGCTCGCCGGTGCTCTCGCCGGGGAGAATCCGGACCAGGACCCGGCCGCCGCCGTGCCGGTAGCGGGCGCTGATCCGGTCGCCCTCGGTCCAGGCGGCGTCGAGGCGCTGGTCGAGCCGCGCCGCCATCCAGCCCAGGAGCAGCGCCGCCGCCCTCGTCCCCTCGGGATGGGGCCCGGTCTCGAGCTCCAGCCGCTCGACCCCGGCCAGGTAGGCGCGCCGGCCGGGCGGGGCGAAGAAGGTGGCCAGAGATTCCCGCCAGGGGCGCAGCCGCGGCCAGAGCAGGTCGGCGACCGAGGCCCGTCCCCTCTCGCCGGCGGCGACCAGGGCCGGGTGGTCGTCGCGCAGCGCGGAGTCGACGATCAGCGCGTCGCAGGTGTCGACGTCGCGGCGCGTCTCGTCCAGATCCAGCGACGGGCCGCCGCCGGGCCACCAGAGATAGGTGGGAACCTCGGCGGCCAGCAGCCGCGCCGCCAGCGAGGGCAGCCGGCGGCCGGCCCGGCTGGAGACGCGCAGCAGCACCTGCTGACGCTGGATCGGCCCCCTCGGGCTTCGCTCGCAGACGACCTCGGCGTCGATGCCCGAGACCTCGCCGCGGTCGACCACCAGCACCGCCCGCAGCGGGTGGCCGGGGGCGAGGGCGGTGAGCAGGGAGCTGACCGGCTGCGGATCCGTGTCCGAGCCGAGGCCGACGAGGACGTTGACGCAGCAGGCGGTCGGTCCCGGCCGGGAGAGCCGGTGCAGCTGCTCGGCGACGGTGTCGAGGCCGACGCCGTGGCCCGACCAGCTGACCGTCTGCGGCGGATTGCCTATTGGTTGTGCCACCGCCTGCCGTCGGCCTCGATGAGACGATCCGCCTCCTCCGGCCCCCAGCTGCCCGCCTCGTAGGAGGACAGCGGAGGACGGTTCTCCCTCCACGCGGCCTCGATCGGATCGATCAGCGACCAGGCCAGCTCGACCTCGTCGGAGCGGGTGAACAGCGTCGGGTCCCCGACCATGCAGTCGAGGAGCAGGCGCTCGTAGGCGTCGGGCGTGTCGACCAGGAACGCCGACGAGTAGGTGAAGTCCATGTTCACGCTGCGGATGACCACGCCCGCGCTCGGCACCTTGGCCCCGAACCGCAGGGCGATGCCCTCCTCGGGCTGGATGCGAACCGTGATCGAGTTCGGCTCCAGCTCCTTGGTCTGCTCCTGGCCGAAGGTCAGGTGCGGCGGCCGCTTGAACTGGATCCGGATCTCGGTCGCCTGCCGGGCCAGCCGCTTGCCGGTCCGGATGTAGAAGGGGACGTCAGCCCAGCGCCAGTTGTCGACCTTCAGGCGGAGGGCGGCGAAGGTCTCGGTCGCCGAGTCGGGGACGACCCCGCGCTCCTGGCGGTAGCCGGCCACCTCCTCGCCGTCGATCATGCCGGCGCGGTACTGGGCGCGGACGGTGTGGGTCGCGACCTGGTCGTCGCGCAGCCGCCTGACCGCCTTCAGCACCTTCAGCTTCTCGTCGCGGACGCTGGTCGCGTCGAAGGAGACCGGCGGCTCCATGGCGATCACGGACAGGAGCTGGAAGGCGTGGTTCTGGATGATGTCGCGCAGCGCCCCCGACTGCTCGTAGTAGGAGGCCCGCTTCTCGATCCCGATCGGCTCGGCGACCGTGATCTGGACGTGGTCGACGAAGCGCGTGTTCCAGATCGGTTCGAAGATCGCGTTGGCGAAGCGGAAGGCGAAGATGTTCTGGACCGTCTCCTTGCCCAGGTAGTGGTCGATGCGGTAGACCGACTCCTCGGGGAAGACGGAGCCGAGAACCCGGTTCAGCGCCATGGCCGAGGTCAGATCGGAGCCGAACGGCTTCTCGACGATGATGCGCCGGTAGCCGACGTCGGACCTGGAGAGGCCGACGTCCTCCAGCTGCCGGACGATCTGCGGATAGGTGGGCGGCGGCGTCGCGCAGTAGAAGACGATGTTGCCGCCGGCGTGGCGCTCGCGGTCGAGCTCGGCCAGCCGGTTGCGAAGGCCGACGAATGCCTCCCGGTCCTGGAAGTCGACCCGCTGGTAGGTGAGCTCCTGGCAGAAGGCATCCAGCGACTCCTCGTCGACCAGCCCGGTCCGGGAGTGGTCCCGGACCGTGGCCGCGGCGAGTTCGCGGAAGCCCCGCTCGGAGAGGTCGTCGAGGGCGGCCCCGACGAGCAGGAAGCCGGGGGGGAGGAGGCGGTTGTGGGAGAGCGTGTAGAGGGCAGGCAGCAGCTTCCGCCGGCTGAGATCCCCGGTCGCTCCGAAGATCACCATCAGCGCCGGCTCGATGTTGCGGTACTGGCCCAGGCCCCCTGCCAGAGGGTTCTCGAGGTACGCGGACACCCCGCCCGCGGGCCTACCCGAAACGGTCACGCTCACCCCCCTTCTGGCCCTACGGCCTCAGAGCCGCTTCAATGCCCGCCGCCAGCTGCTCCCAGCCGGCCGCGGTCTCCTTGCCGATGCTGACGCGGATGACCGGGAGCTCCCGGGACTGCAGGGCCTCGAGGTCGCCCAGCGCCTGGGCCTGCTTGAGGGTGCTGAACCCGTACGGCTCGCCCGGCACCTGGACGTCGGTCGAGTCCTCCTCCACGATCTGCAGGAAGATGCCGACCCGCGGCCCGCCCTTGTGGAACTGGCCGGTGGAGTGGAGGAAGCGGGGGCCGTAGCCGGCGGTGGTGGCGATCTTGGTCGCCCCCCTCACCGCGGTCCGGATGCGGGCGATCGCCTTCTCCGAGGTCTCGTCGCGGGTGGTGTAGGCCTGGACGGTGAAGTAGGCGCCGTCCTTCCGGGCGCCCAGAGCCCGGGCCAGGTGCGTCCCCGCCTCGCCGACGGAGAGCGTCTCCGCCTCGGGCAGCTTGCCGCTCTCGGCGAAGCCGTGGAGGACCCGCTTGGTGTTGTCCTTGCTCTCCTGGACGTTGGGCTGGTTGAAGGGGTCGATGCCGAGCACCGAGCCGGCGGCCGCGATCGCGATCTCCCAGCGCAGGAACTCGCCGCCCAAATCCAGGGTGTCGCGGAGGGTGAGCGTGATGACCGGCTGGCCGGCCTTCTCGAGTGCCCTGACCGCCTCGTTGTCGCCGTCGTCCTGGAGCCGGGTGTGGACGAAGACCCGGTCCTCGCCGTAGGCGGCGGGGTCACCCAGCGGCTCGCCCTCGACGGGCAGGATGCCGGTGCCGTTCTTGCCCGTGCTCTCGGCGATCAGCTGCTCGATCCAGTAGCCCAGGGTGGCGACCTTGGGCGAGGTGATCAGCGTGACCTTGTTGCGGCCCTGCTTGGCCAGCGCGCCGAGCGCCGCGCCCAGCCAGACGCCGGGATTCTTCTCGGTGTCGACGGCGGCGTCGCAGGCGCTGGCCATCTCCTCGGCCCGCTCCAGCAGCTCCTTGACGTCGACGCCCATCATCGCCCCCGGCACCAGGCCGAAGTAGGAGAGCGCGGAGTAGCGGCCGCCGATGTCGGTGGGGTTCTCCCAGATCCAGCGGAAGTCCCGCTCGGCGGCCAGCTCCTCGAGCGAGCTGCCGGGATCGGTGACGACGGCGAAGTTGCCCTCCCGCTTGGGGTTGTTGAGCGCCTCCTCCCAGAAGTACGCCAGGTGGGACAGCGTCTCGGTCGTCCCGCCCGACTTGCTGGAGGCGATGAACAGGGTGTGCTCGACGTCGAGCCTGGCCCGCAGGGCGGCGATGGTCTGGGGATCGGTGGTGTCGAGCACGTGCAGCCGCGGGTGCTCGGGGACGGTGCCGAAGGTGTTGCGGAGCACGTCCGGGCAGAGGCTGGAGCCGCCCATGCCCATCAGAACGACGTCGCGGAAGCCGCCTGCGGTCTTGGCCCGCTCCAGCAGCTGACCCACCTGCTCCAGCATCTTCTCGGGGACGTTGAGCCAGCCCAGCCAGTTCTCCGGGTGGTCGGCGTGGGGCCAGAAGGTCGCGTCCTTGGCCCAGATCCGGCGCGGCGCCTGCGCCTTATCCAGCTCCTCGACGGCGGCGTCGACGGCCGGCTGCAGCTCGCCCAGCGCGTACCACTGGCGGGGCCCCTTGCCCTCCTCGACCGCCTTGGCGGCGGCGCTGAGGGTCCCGATCAGGCTCTTGAAGGACTCGGCGAAGGAGTCGACCCCCTCCTTCTCCAGCTGCTTGGTGATGTCGTCGAGGTCGATGCCGACGTCCTTGAGCTCGCGCAGGGTGTGCTCGGCCCCGTCGACGGCGGCGTCCAGCGTCCGCCTCGCCTCGCCGTGCTCGCGGAACGCGGCCAGCGTCGCCGGCGGCACCGTGTCGACCGTCTGCGGGCCGATCAGCTCCTCCACGTAGTAGGTGTCGGGGAAGCGGGGGTCCTTGGTCGAGGTGCTCGCCCACAGGCAGCGCTGAGCATGGGCGCCGTGGCCGGCCAGGTGCTCCCAGCGAGAGCCGGAGTGCAGGCGGCCGAAGTGCTCGTAGGCGACCTTGGAGTTGGCGATGGCGGCCTTGCCGACGAGCGCCTGGAGCCTCGCTTGCTCCTCGCCCTGGGTCGTCGCCACCCGGGCGTCGAGCAGCTTGTTGACCTTGGTGTCGACCCGGCTGACGAAGAAGCTGGCGACGCTCGCCACCCTGCCCAGATCGCCGCCCTGGTCGTGGAAGTCCTCGAGTCCGGAGAGGAAGGCCTCGACCACCTCGTCGTAGCGGTCGACCGAGAAGATCAGCGTCACGTTGATGTTGATGCCCTCGCCCAGCGCCTTCCGGATCGCCGGCAGACCGGCCTCGGTGCCCGGGATCTTGACCATGACGTTGGGGCGGCCCGCCCGCTTGAAGAGGTCGCGGGCCATGGCGATGGTGCCCTCGGTGTCGTAGCCCAGCGTCGGCGACACCTCGATGCTGACGTAGCCGTCGCCGCCCTTGGTCTCGTCGTAGACGGGGCGGAAGACGTCGGCGGCGGCCTGGATGTCCTCGACCATCAGGTCCCAGAGGATCTCCTCGGCCTGCCGGCCCTGGCGCACCATGCGCACCAGCGCCTCGTCGTAGTCGGTCGAGCCGGCCACCGCCTTCTCGAAGATGGTCGGGTTGGAGGTGACGCCGGTGACGCCCTCCTCGCGGAGGCGCCGCAGCTCACCGGAGCTGATCAGCTGGCGCCGGATGTTGTCCAGCCAGAGGCTCTGGCCCTCGGCCCGGAGCTCCTGGATCGGGGTGCTGGCGGCCACGGCTACTTGCCCTCCTTGGCGGAACCGATCAGCGAGCGCGCCGCCTTGACGATGTGGTCGGCGCTGATGCCGGCCGCCTCCATGAGCTCGGCGGCGGTGCCCGACGTGGGCACGGACCGGACGGCGCAGTGCGCGATCCGCGGCGGATCGTCGCTCAGCGCCTCCCAGATGGCGGCGGCGAGGCCGCCCTGGGGGTAGTGGTCCTCGGTGACGACGAAGCGGCCGCCGGTGGCGGCGCTGGCCTGGCGCAGGGTCTCGGCGTCGACCGGCTTGACGCTGTAGAGGTCGATGACCCGGACCGCGATGCCCTCGTCGGCGAGCGTGTCGGCCGCCTTCAGGCTCTCGTGCAGGGTGACGCCGGCTCCGATCAGGGTGACCTGGTCGGCGTTCGACTGGCGGACGACCTTGGAGCCGCCCACGTGGAACTCCTCGTCAGGCCCGTAGATGCCCGGGTAGCCGCCCCGCGTCGTCCGCATGAAGACGATCCCGGAGGTGTCGGCCATGGCCGCCGTCAGCTTGGCGGCGGCGTTCGGGTCGGACGGGTAGAGCACCGTCGAGCCGTGCAGGGCGCGCAGCGAGGCGAGGTCCTCGAGCGCCATCTGTGAGGGCCCGTCCTGGCCGATCTCGACGCCGGCGTGGGAGCCGACCAGGCGCAGGTCGACCTCGGAGACCGCCGCCATCCGGACGAAGTCGTAGGCCCGGGAGAAGAAGGCGGCGAAGGTGGAGGCGTAGGCGGTGTAGCCGCGGACGCCGAGGCCGACCGCGGCGGCGACCAGGGCCTGCTCGGCGATGTACATCTCGAAGTAGCGATTGGGGTGGGCCTTGGCGAACTCGTCGGCGTGCGTCGAGTTGGAGACCTCGCCGTCGAGGGCGACCACGCCGGGGCGGCCGGCCAGGGCGAGCAGCGCGTCGCCGTAGGCCTTGCGCGTCGGCGTCTTGCCGCCGATCTCGTAGCGGGGAAGCGTCACCGTGCCGTCGCCGCCGGTGCCCTTCGGCTCGCCCGGGGCAGGCAGGTGACCCTCGACCGTGATGTGGCGGGGGCCACCCAGCTCGGTGATGCCGCGCTCGGCGAGGTCCTCGGGCAGGGCCTTGCCGTGCCAGTCCTCGCGGTCCTCGACCTCCTCGACGCCCCTGCCCTTGCGGGTCCGGGCGAGGATGACGGTCGGCCTCTCGGTCGCGGCGCGGGCCTCGGCGAGGGCGCGGTCGACCTCGTGGAGATCGTGGCCGTCGATCACGATCGCCGTGGCGCCGAAGGCCTCGACCCGGTGCCGGTAGGTGTCGAGGTCCCAGCTCAGCTCGGTCGGTCCGCGCTGGCCGAGACGGTTGACGTCGACGATGGCGGTGAAGTTGGAGAGGTGATAGAAGCCGGCCTTGTCGATGCCCTCCCAGATCGAGCCCTCGGCCATCTCGGAGTCCCCGCACAGGGTCCAGACGTGGAACGGCAGCTCGTCCAGGTACTTGCCGGCGAGGGCGACGCCGACGGCGATGGGAAGGCCCTGCCCGAGCGAGCCGGTGGCGACGTCGACCCAGGGCAGGATCGGGGTCGGATGGCCCTGCAGCCGGGAGCCGAACTTCCGGAAGGTCATCAGCTCCTCGTCGCTGATCGCGCCGGCCGCCTTGAAGAGCGAGTAGCAGAGCGGCGAGGCGTGTCCCTTGGAGAAGATCAGGTGGTCGTTGGTCGGCAGCTCCGGCCGCTTCCAGTCGTAGACCAGGTGGCGGGCGAGGAGCACCGCCATCACGTCGGCCGCCGACATCGAGGAGGTCGGGTGGCCGGAGCCGGCCTCGGTGCTGCAGCGGATCGAGTCCACTCGCAGCTGCTGGGCCAGGTCGTGGAGGAAGGCCGTGTCCTTCTCAGTCAGGCCGCCGGTTGCAGTAGCCATCGGTGTGTTCTCCCTTGGCGATACATCACCGGCCGCTCTGCCCGGGATCGGGAGAGACGGCCGTCGGGTGGGTCTCATCTCCATCGGCACCCGGCTCTGGAGCGGGTCCCCGCGCCCCCTCGAAGAGCCTGTCCCGGATCAATGCACCATAGAGCGTTTCGAGTCGAAGGTACGCCTCCCCATATGCGCGATGCGCCTCCATCCTCGGCCTGAAGGTCCGCTTCACCCGAAGCGGCGGCGGGGCCTCGGCACCGGCCCTCCGCCAGGCCTCCAGCGCCGCCCCGCGGCTCGACGCCTCCGACACCGGGAGGATGCTCAGCGGCCTGCCGATGGCGTCCGCCATGACCTGGCACCAGGCCGGGGAGTGGACCAGCGCGCCGCCCGACGCCATCAGCCGGCCCTCGCCCGGCGCCGAGGCGTCGAGGGCCCGGTTGGTGACCGCCAGCAGCATCGCCGCCGCCTCCGACGCGCTCCTGGCGATGTCGATCGCCGAGGTGGCGCCGGTGATCGGGGCCAGGGCCCCGAACGCGCGCGGGGCGAAGTGCGGGCTGCGCTCCCCGTAGAGGAGGGGCAGGAACGTGACCTCGGCGCTGGCCGGCGGCAGCTTCCTCAGCCCCCGCTCCAGCTGGCCGGCGTCGACGCGAAGGTTCTGGAGCAGCCACTCGTGCAGGTTGCCGCCGTTGCTGAAGGATCCGCCGACCAGGTAGCGGCCGGGATCGACCAGGTAGCACCAGAGCCCCGGCGCCAGCGACGGCAGGGTCGTCGTCACCGCCCGCAGCGCGCCCGAGGTGCCGACGGTGAGCGCCCGGCGCGAGGGATCGGTGCAGTCGCTGCCCAGGTTGGCCAGGGCGCCGTCGCCCCTCGCCGTCAGCCAGTCGGCCTCGGCCAGCCGGGGCCAGCCCTCCGGACCGCGGCAGCCGCGCATCTCCTCGGCCGCCGGCGGCAGCATGCCGGCGTCGACGCCGAGGCGGTCGAGCAGCTCCTCGTCCCATCCCCCGCCGTCGAGCCGGCGCAGGCCGGTGCCGGACGCCATCGAGGCGCTGGTACCGATCTCGCCGAACCGCTGAAGATAGAGGTAGTCGGCGAAGCTCACCCACCGCCGGGTCCGGTCCCAGTCCTCCCGCCTCTCGCCGCGGAGCCAGCTCAGCTTGGCCGGCCAGAAGCTGGGATGGATGGGGGCGCCGGTCCGGCGGCGGACCGCCTCGCCGTCCAGCTGCTCCCCGAGCGCCCTCGCCTGGCGCCAGCTGCGGGTGTCGGACCAGAGCAGCAGCGGGGTCGAGGGGCGGTCCCCGGCGTCGAGCCCGAGCAGGCCGTGCCAGAAGGACGAGAAGCCGACCGCCGCCACCCGATCGGAGCGGCGAAGGCGGTGGAGCACGCGGCCGATCGCGGTCCGGCAGTGCTCGACCAGCTGGTCGGCGTCCATCTCCGCGGTGCCGTCCCCGGCGATCCGGGGGCGGTACTGGATCTGGACCTCTCCCACCGGCTCGAGGGCGCCGTCGTGGAGCATCGCCCGAACGGACGAGGTCCCGACGTCGAGGGTCAGGACGAGATGACGCGCGGCGGCCACGCTAGGAGGAGGGGCTGCCGGCCTTGCCGTCGAGGACGGCGTTGATCGCCTTCTTCGTCTGTTGGTACTGCTGGCTCAGCGCTTGCACCTCCGTGGCCGCCTCCCGGTCCTGATTCCCCTTCAGGTCCTGCTGGATCAGGACCGTGGACTGGCTCGACTGCGTATCGAACTGCTTCCGATCCTTCTGCCAGGTGGCGTCCCTGTCGCCCGCCGCGGCCAGGTCGTAGCCGGCGTTGGTCAGCATCTCGTAGCGGACCTTCATGGCCTGCACGGCGAGGTCGCCCTTGCCGTCCACGGCCATGTCCTCCGCCTCCCGGTCGCGGGTCGCGGCCAGCTCCAGCTCGAAGCCGGCGCGGTGGGTCGGGTCGCGATTGACGAAGAGGAGCGCGTCCTCCGCGAACCGCTTCACCGGATACACCGGGGAGTCGGGGTTGGAGAACATGGCGAAGATCGCGATCGTGCTCCCGACCACGACCGCCAGCACGCAGGCGATGGCGAGGGCGGCGGTGGTGCTGATGCGGTTGGGACCGCGCCGCAGCTCGATCCCCGGCACCAGCGGCGCCGTCCGGTTGCGGTGCACCCACACCGCCCGCCGCTCGGCGGCCTCGGCCAGGAAGCGGGAGCGCAGGCGCGCCCTCGCGTGCGGGCCGAGCGGCTCCCGCGGCAGGCTGGTCACCACCCGCGCCGTGTCGAGCAGGCGGGCGGCGTCGGGCGGCGCCGACAGGCGCGCCCCCTCCCGCTCCGGGTCGGACCCCTCGATCACCCGCTCCAGGGCGTCGTCGAAGGCGCGCAGATTGGCGCCGAGCGGATGCGAGGCGTGGTTGCCGAGGTGGCGCAGCGAGCGGACCAGGTCGCGCCTGACCTCCCCCACCGAGCGATGGCAGACCTGGACGATGCGGTCGCTCTCCATGTCCGCCAGCAGCCGCAGCGCGACCACCTCCTGGTCGTGGAGGGAGAGCTCCTGGTAGCGAGCACGGAGCAGATCCTGGGGCGCCTCGCCCTTTCCCGCCAGCTGGGCGGCGAGCCGAAGGACGAGGCCATCGAAGGCGCGGGCGTCGCCCTTCGAGGTCCCGATCCGGTCGAGCGCGCGAAGGAATGCCTGAGCGGCCAGCGTCTCGGCGCGGTTGGCACCGCCGCCGAGGGCGAAGCAGAGCGCGTACACGCGCCCCACGTTGCGGTCGAAAAGCTCCTCAAGCGCCTCCCGCTCGTAGCGCTGAGCGCGCTTGACCAGCGGCGGGTCGGTCTGGTCGATCGTGCCTACCAGTGCCACAGAACTCTCCGACTATAGCGATGTGCGCGGGACATCATCGCCACCCGCGCCACGGCCGGCCCGCCGCGTCGGGCCATCGCCCATCATTGTGAACGATGGTGGAGGGCACCGGGCATGGCCGCTGAGGAGGGGCCCTCAGAGCACCGGACGCGCCGTCTCGGGCACTGGATCCTCGAGCGCCGCCTCCGCTTCGACAACATGTCGCGCCTGCTCCGGGCGGGCACGCTCGGCGGCATCGCCACCATCGTCCTCGCCGCGATCCTGATCGCGATCCGCGAGGTGCCCCAGCCACGGGTCGAGGTCATCTCGCTCGTGGGAAGGCCGGTGATGGAGATGCCCGCCATCGTCGCCGGCGGCTGCACGCTGGTGCTGATCCTGGCCTGGTCCTACCTCCTGACCGGCGCCCTCCACTCCCACGGCGCGCTCCGCGCGATCGGTCTCGGCGTCTACAGCGTGGCCATGCTCCTCCTCTCATTGACGGCGGTGCGGTCGACCGACCTCATCACCTTCCTGGCCCCGATCGTCACCATCCTGCTGCTCGCCGGCCTCTTCAATCACAGCGCCATCCGCTGGATCCAGGACCGCTTCATCCATGTCGACAAGCCGGAGCGCGGCCACCGCCACCACCTGCACGGACAGACCTTCGCC
>DATAXV010000004.1:0-35969 GCA_036272915.1 Candidatus Dormiibacterota bacterium | reverse complement strand
GCCCTGCTTCCCCTGCCGGCGGGCCATAACCAGGGTCCCGCAGCGTGGGCAGGGCCAGCCGCGACGACCGTGCACCGCGGCCGCACCATGCCCGGGGAAGCGGCGCTGAAAGGCCCCCTGCAGGTTGACCCGGAGCGACGTCTGCGCGTAGCCGAACAGTTCTCGCAGGTCAGCGTCGGAGAGCGTGGTGGTGGGAGCCCACGGATCCAGCCGCCTGGCCCAGAGAGCCTCGCACTTGTGGACGTTGCCGATACCACTGCAGACGCGCTGGTCGAGAAGCAGCTCGCCCAGGGGTACCCCTCCGCAAGCCCTCGCCCGCTGGACGACGAGGTCGAGATCGGCGTCGGGCTGGAGCAGATCGGGCCCCAGATGCGCGATGGCTCGAGCCGCGTCCCGGGTCAGCTCGGCGACCGGCGGGGAGAAGCACACGGCGACCACGTCGTCGCACTCGAGCACCACCCTCGCCTTCCAGGCCGGCAGCCGCCAACGCTCACCGGGCCGGTAGACGTACCAGCTGCCGGTCATCCCCATGTGCGTGTGAAGCGCGAGGCCGCCCGCGAAGTGGATGAAGAGGTGCTTGCCCGTGGAGTCAACGGTCTCGACCTGGTGGCCCTGCACCGCCTCGTGCGACGAGCGCCGCACCGTTCTCCCCACGAGGCGCCCGCGAAGTGCCGCCGCGGTCCGCCAGATGGTGTCGCCCTCGGGCACGCCCTCACCCTACCCAGGGTTTGTCCAGGCCACCAGTCCTCGCGGCGTGACGCTGAAGCCGGCCTCGCGGAGAACCGGGGACAGGGGTGACTCCGAGGCCTGCACGCCGTCCACCCGCTGCACCTCGACCCGGCCGGCGCGGGTGGCGACGGCGATCAGCTCGCGTATGTGGTCGGGGAAGACACCGCCGACGGTGTGCAGCGTCCGCCCGCCGCGCTCCAGGTAGCAGCGCAGCTCCCCCGACTCCAGCACCACGTAGGCGCCGGCGGCGCGGGAGAAGCGGGCGTCGGCCTCCGGCCAGGGCAGGACGGCGCCGTAGGGGTTGGCCGGATCGATCGCGGACAGGGCCACGATCCCACCGTCCGGCTCCCGGCAGGCGCGCAGGCGGTCGACCGCCCCGGGCAGCGCGAACTGCGATCCGCCGAGGCCGTCGACGAAATAGCCGCGGCGTACCTTCCCCGCCTCCTCCATCGTCCGGAGGACCGGGTACAGCTGCGCGAAGCCGCCCTCGATCCCCTCGCCCAGCACCGCCTCGCGGGTGAGCACTCCGTGGCGGCGGAGCAGCATCATCGCCCGCGAGTAGAGGCGCTCGGTGTCGGACGGCAGGTCCGGGACCAGGTCGGTCACCAGCGACCAGCGGCCGGCGGCGCGTGGAGGGCCGGTGCGCAGCAATGGCGCCCGGCGGGTCGGCTGACGGGTCCGCGCGGCATGGGCGCCGGCGCGCAGCGGCGTGAACGTGTCGTTCGTCACCTCGCCCGCCCAGACCAGGTCCCAGAGGGCGTCGAGAAGCGCGTCGGAATCGGCCGGACGGAGGGCCGTGCTGAGCTCGCGGAAGAAGCGGGCGCCGCGCCGGGCGAGGTGCTCGCGCAGCGTCTGATGGAGCTCCCCGTCGGGAGCATCCGCCGGTGCCGGCATCAGCTTGGCGACGTCCTCCCGGAGGTAGAGGGCGATGCGGCCGTCGCTCGGTCCCAGCGCTCCGCGGCCGATCCAGACCACCTCGCCCATCGCCAGCAGCTCGTCGAGCAGTGACCCGCGGTAGTCGGATAGCCGCGCGGAGAGGACGTCCCGCTCCACAGCCGAGGCGGGCAGGGCCAGCCCCTGCAGGGCCTCGACGCACTGGAGGAGGCGGTCCATGTCGGTCCCCTCGGCGCCGATCCCGTGCCACCGCGGCAGGAAGCGGGCGAGGGCGATCTGCTCGACCGGCTCCGCCTCCCTCCGCAGCGCCGCCAGGGAGCGACGTCGGAGCATGCGGAGAATGTCCGGCTGGCAGTACTCGCGGTCGTTGCGGACGCCGAACTCGCCGACCAGCAGGTGGCCGGATCGCACCAGTGAGTCAAGCGCCATCTTGACCGCGTCCTCGGCGAGGCCCCAGCGCGTCCTCGGCTGCGCGGTGACGAAGGGGAGCTGCGAGCGGGACCAGCGTCGGAGCAGCGCGACCAGGGCGTCGTCGACCGGCTCCAGGAAGGCCTCGGGCAGCCCGGTGGGCAGGGCCACACCGAGTGCGTCGCGGTATCGCCCCGCGTCCTCGGCCACGATCCAGCGGCCCTCGCCGGTGATGCGGATGGGGATGATGCGCCGCTCCCTGCGCAGCTCCTCCAGCCATTCGGGGCTGACGCCCCTGGCGGCGAGCTCGGGCTCGGAGAGGTCGCCGAGCCGGGCGATCAGGTCGTGCGCCTCGTCGGCGTCCCGTGGCCACCGCTCCCGGATCAGACCCTGGAGCTCGAGCTCCGACTCGGCCACCACGTCCGGGTCGAGCAGCTCGCGAAGCTCCTCGGTCCCCATCAGCTCCTCGAGCAGCTCTCGGTCCAGGGTCAGGGCCTGGGCACGCCGCTCGGCCAGCGGGGCGTCGCCCTCGTAGAGGTAGTTGCCGACGTAGTCGAAGAGCAGCGAGGCGGCGAACGGCGAAGCCCGCTCGCCGTCGACCGCCACCACCCTGACCTGGCGGGAGCGGATCCCGGTCAGGAGCCGGCGCAGCGCCTCCAGGTCGAAGGCGTCGATCAGGCACTCCCGGTAGGTCTCGGCCAGGATCGGGAAGTCGGGGAAGCGGGCCGCGATCTGGAGGAGATCCCCGGCGCGCTGCCGCTGCTGCCAGAGGGGCTGGCGCTGACCCGGCCGCCGTCGGGGCAGGAGCAGCGCCCTGGCCGCGTTCTCCCGGAAGCGTCCGGCGAAGAGGGCCGATCCGGGCAGCTGGGCGGAGACCAGCTCGCGGATCTCCTCCGGCTCGATCATGAGGTCCTCGACGTCGAGCGGCCGGTCGGCGTCGGGGAGCCGGAGGGCGAGCCCGTCGTCGGTGTAGAGGGTCTGCACCTCGAGGCCGCTCCGCTCCTGGAGCCGCCGGCGGATCGCCATCCCCCAGGGGGCGTGGACCCGGCCGCCCCAGGGCGACAGAACGCACACCCTCCAGTCGCCGATCTCGTCCCGGAACCGCTCGACGACGACGGTCCGGTCGTCGGGGATGGCGCCGCAGGCCTCGTACTGGTCGCGCAGGTAGGTGAGCAGGTTGGCCGCCGCCGCGGCGTTGAACCCGCAGCCCTCGCGGAGGCGCTTCTCGGCGGCCGCCGGCTCGGCCTCGTGCAGCTCGCGCGCCATCCGCCCGATGGCCTCGCCCAGCTCGGCCGGTCGGGAGAGCGCGTCGCCCTTCCAGAAGGCGATCTTCCCCGGCTCCCCGGGCGCCGGCTCGACCAGCACCTGAGAGGGCGTCACCTCGGCCACCCGCCAGGTCGTGGCGCCGAGGACGAAGGTCTCGCCGGGGTGGGTCTCGAAGACCATCTCCTCGTCGAGCTCGCCGACCCGCCGCCCGTCGCTGAGCAGGTTGACCGTGTACAGGCCGCGGTCGGGGATCGTCCCCGGATTGGTCACGACCAGCCGCTGGGAGCCGGCCCGGCCGCGGATCTGCCCGTGCTCCCGGTCCCAGACGATACGGGGACGGAGCCCGGCGAACTCCTCGGACGGGTAGCGCCCGGCGAGCATGTCCAGCACCGCGTCGAGCGACCGGCGCCCGAGCCTGCGGAAGGGATGGGCGCGGTGGACCAGCGCCTCCAGCTCCTCGACCGACCAGACGTCCATCGCCGCCATGGCGACGACCTGCTGGGCGAGGACGTCGAGCGGGTTCTCGGGGACCACCGTCTCCTCGATCTCGGCGCGGTGGATGCGCTCGACCACCGTCGCCGCCGTCAGCAGGTCCCCGCGGAACTTGGGGAAGACCGTCCCCTTGGAGACGTCCCCGACCGAGTGGCCGGCGCGGCCGATCCGCTGGATGCCGGCGGCGACGCTCGGCGGCGACTCGACGTGGATGACGAGGTCGACCGCGCCCATGTCGATGCCGAGCTCCAGCGAGCTGGTCGCGACCAGGGCGGGAAGCGTCCCCGACTTGAGCCGGTCCTCGGCGATCGTCCGCTGCTCACGCGAGATCGAGCCGTGGTGGGCCAGCGCCACCTCCTCCTCGGCCAGCTCGTCGATGCGGGCGGCGAGGCGCTCGGCCAGCCGGCGGGAGTTGACGAAGATGATCGTGCTCCGGTGCTGCCGGATGAGCTCGAGCAGGCGGGGGTAGACGGCGGGCCAGATCGAGTGGCGCGGCGAGAGGTCGGGGCCGAGCGCAGCGGCGGCTCCGCTGGGCGGACCGGTGGGGGCGCCGCGGCCCGGGTCGGTCATGTCCTCGACCGGTACCTCGACGCTGATCTCGAGTGCCTTGCGCCGGCTGGCGTCGATGATCTCGACCTCCCTGCCTGCCCCGACCAGGAAGCGGCCCGTCTCCTCCAGCGGCCGCTGCGTCGCCGAGAGCCCGATCCGCTGCGGATCCTCGGCGCAGATCGCCTGCAGGCGCTCGAGGCTCAGGGCCATGTGGGCGCCGCGCTTGGTGGCGGCGACGGCGTGGATCTCGTCGACGATGACCCAGCGCACGCTGGCCAGGCGCAGCCGGGCCTGGCTGGTGAGCAGCAGGAAGAGGGACTCGGGCGTCGTGATCAGAACGTCGGGGGGGTGCCGCTCCATCTGCCGGCGCTCGTCCGCCGGCGTGTCGCCGGTGCGGATCGCGACCCGGAGGTTGGGCACCGGGAGGCCGAGCACCTCGCTCTGCCGGGCGATCCCGCGAAGCGGGGCGCGCAGGTTGCGCTCGACGTCCACGGCCAGCGCCTTGAGCGGCGAGACGTAGAGGACCCGGCAGCGCTCGAGCTCGGGGGGCTCGGAGCCCTGGGTGAGGCGATCCAGGCACCAGAGGAACGCGGCCAGCGTCTTGCCGCTGCCGGTGGGCGCCGTCATCAGCGTATTGCGCCCCTCCGAGACCGACCGCCATCCCCGTTCCTGCACCTCGGTCGGCGCCGCGAACGACGATTCGAACCAGGCCCTGGTCGGAGCCGAGAAGAGATCGAGGGAGGTCATTGGGCCAAACGTCAGTTTGCCACCGGTGGGGCCTCAATCGGAAGCGCGGCGCAGCTCCCCGTACGCGGCGACGAGGTCGGCCAGCTGGTAGTGGGCGTTGAGGCCGCTCGGATTGGGCAGGAGCCAGACGCCGGCACCGGCGGCGCTCCGCTCCTGCCGGCCGACCCTCGCCAGCGGATCACCGAAGGCCTGCCGGTAGGCGCCGAGACCGAGCACGGCCAGCCAGCGGGGCCGGTGCCGGCGGATCAGATCGAGGAGGTGTCCGGCGCCGCGCTCGATCTCGCCGGCGTCGAGTTCGCTCGCCTGCGCCGTCGCCCGGGCGACCAGGTTGGTGCAGCCAAGCCCGAAGTCGAGCAGGCTCCGATCCTCGCCCGGCGAGAGGAGGTGGTCGGTGAAGCCGGCCCCGTGGAGCGTGGGCCAGAAGCGGTTGCCCGGCCGCGCGAAGTGATGGCCGACCGCCGCCGAGTAGACGCTGGGATTGATCCCGCAGAAGAGGACCTTGAGATCGGGACCGATGATGTCGGGCACACCCGCCCCGCGAGCCCGCTCCAGGTCGGCTCTACTGGGTCGCGGCGGCGTCGGAGGCTGGCGCACGAAAAACCATCATCGCCCGTGCGCGCCTGATCGGGCATCGGCTACGATGCTCCGCGGCGCCCCCCCCCGGAGGGGCACCGACCGAAACCATCGCAGCCCCTACACCGTTGGAGTTCATGTGCTGACCCGCCTCGTACTTCACGTCATCCAAATCGCACTGTTGCCAATCGAAGCTGCCGGGCCATCTCGGAGCCGTCTCTACCTCCACCGGGCCCGCATCAACCTGCGCGCACGAATCAGCTGATCCGGGGCCGTTCGCTCCTCCGCACAACCCGCTCCTCCGTATTCGTCTCGCCGTCCCGTCCATCTCTTTCCGCGTGCCCGGACGGGCCACGTCGACCACGAATTCCGGTGCACGTGCGGAGCGTGCCCGGGGGGTTGGGTTCCACGACCGCCGTGAGCTTGGTTCGGGCGCCTCGGCGCCCCACGGGGTAAAGTCGCTGCCGTGGCCGCATCCGTCGCACCTCGCCAGAGCCGTCTCGTCGGCTGGCTGGGGCTGATCACCGCCGCGGGAATGTGGGTCGTGCTGATCGCCGGCGACACGGTGACCAGCACCGGTTCGCAGACCGGCTGCGGGCCCGACTGGCCCCTCTGCCGCGGCAGGTTCATCCCGACCTTCGCCTTCAACACAGCTGTCGAGTACACCCATCGCGTATTAGCGGCCGGCGAGACGATACTGGTCGTCGCGCTGGTCCTCTGCCTCCTCCGCCTCTACTGGAGGAGGGTCGCCGCCCGCGTTCTGAGCGTGCTGCTGATCGGCAGCCTCTTCCTCCAGGCGGGCATGGGCGCCTGGGCCGTGCTCCGGCCCCAGGACGCCGTCGTTCTCGCCCTCCACTTCGGGATCTCCCTGATCGCGGTGGCGGCGGCGATGCTGGCGGCGTTCGCCGCCCGCTGGCCGGCCACCAGCCTCAGCGCCCGGCCGGTCGGTCGCGGCGTCGCCATCGCCACCTGGGCGGCCATGGCCTACCTCTACGTGCTGGTCTATTCCGGCGCCTACATCAGCCACGCGGCGGCCGCGGCCGCCTGCCCGGGCTGGCCGCTCTGCGGTCCGCAGGGCGCCGGCGGGTGGGACCAGGCGATCGACCTCATCCATCGCAGCGCCGCTGCGGGTGGGCTGATCGTCGCCGCCGGCCTCCTCCTCGTCTATCTGCGCTTCGCCGCCGGCCGGCGCGACCTGATCACCGGCGCCGCGGTCTTCGTCGCCTCGGTCCTCGCCGAGGGCGCAGCCGGGGCCTACCTGGTCATGGACCGGTGGCAGCTTACGGGCGAGCTGATCCACGCCGGCGTCACCGCCTTCGCCTTCTCCGCGCTCTCCTACCTCTGCTTCCGGGTCTCGCTGGGCAGGGCCGCTGCGCGACACCGGGAGGGCCTGGACGGCCCGCGGCTGGAGAGCGGCCCGGTCGGATCGCAGGCCGGCTGACGATCCGCTGAGCCGGCCGCGCCGGTGTCGGTTACGGTTTGGCCATGGCCAAGGCGAACCCCGCGTCGCTCTCGGTGATGCTGATCGTGGCCGACGCCGCCGCGGCGGTCCGCTGGTATCAGTCGGCGCTCGGCGCCGAGGCGCTCTGGGATCTGCACGGCGTCGCCGGTCTCCAGCTGAACGGCGCCGCCTTCTTCCTCCACGAGGCCGTGCCCGGCCGCGAGAGCGAGCCGAGCCCGACCGCGATCGGCGCCACCACGACGCGGATCGAGGTCTTCGTCGACGAACCGGACGTGCTCATCGAGCGGGCGGCGCAGGGTGGCGCGTCGGACGTGCAGCGGCCGGTGAATCGCGAGGTGCCGTGGGGCCCCCACCGGCAGGGCGGGTTCACCGATCCCTTCGGCCACCGCTGGTCGGTCGGTGACCGCACACCGCTGGAGCGGCACCGGTAGGCCCTCCGGTCGAGTGCTGCGCCTAGCGACCCTCCCGCCGGATCTCCTGCAGCAGGCGCTCCGGCGTCACGTCCCGCTCGCGAAGCACCGCCGGCCCGATGCTCCCCTGGCCCATCGACAGCGCCAGGAGCAGGTCCTCGGTGGCCACCTCCTCGCGGCCGGCGGCGTCCGCCCGCTGGATGGCGAGGCCGAGCAGCACCCTGACCGGCTGGGTGATGACAAGATCCGTCCGGGGGCTCGCCGGCGGATCGGGCCGGACCGTGACCACCTCGTCGATCCGCCTCCGCATGGCGGCCTGCTCCACGCTCAGCGCGGCCAGCACCCTCCCGGCCCCGCCAGCCTGGTCGCCGATCAGGGCCAGGAGCACGTGCTCGGTGCCGAGGTACAGGTGCCCGGTCGACCGGGCCTCCTCCTCCGCCTGCCGCAGGACCGCCCGCGCCGGGTCGCCGCAACGACCGTAGGGGATCTCGACCAGGTTCTCGACCGCCGCCAGGACCTCGGTGACGATCCACTGGCGGTCGAGTGGGGAGTAGCCCATCGCTCCGGCGCCGTCGCCGGTGTCACCCGGGCTCCCGGCGAGGGTGACCAGCTGTCCGACCCTGGCCAGCTCCCGGCCGTCGGCTCCGTGAATGGCGAGCGGCTCATCGGAGGCCCAGTAGCCCGCGGGCCAGATGAGGTTGGTGCCGCTCTCGGCATCGCCGATCCATAGGCAGGCCACGCCCTCCGAGGTGACCCGGCCCTGCAGTGGCCCACCGGCCCGGCCCCGGCGACGGCGGCCCTCGCCCAGTGGATCGGTCTCGACCCGTAGACGCCCCGACCCGGGGTGGCTGCTCATCGCGCGTCCCACTCTAATCACGGGAACAGCGAGCGCAACCTTCCCGATCAGTGCCCTCGCGGCCCGGTCGGGCCGGAGCGGGATCAGCGGGCGTAAGCCTCGCCGGGCTGCCCAAGCCGGCGTCGATGATCGTGGTCCTTCCCGACCGAGGTCAGACGGCGATAGCCGGGTCCGACTCCGAGATTTCGTCAATCTGAACGCTCGACAGGTGCGCCAGAGGCATCCGCGTCCGCTCGTCGGTCCGGACGGGAGTGGCGAGGACTTCCACGGAGCCCATCGCCTGGACGATTGCCTGGACCATCTCGGTCGCGACGCCGAGGGCATTCTCCCCCTCGCCGCTCATCACGACGTCGAATGCGTCGCTCGGCTGGTCGGGACGATAGCTGACGACCGTGCCGTAGTGGGAGCCCAGCTCGTCGAGGTTCTTGGCGACCTGCTCCCAGACGTCGGACTGTACGGGCCACATCGTCCTGAAGGTCGCAAACATGCGGTACTCCATGGTTCGCTCCCTAGTAGACACGATCGCCGCTCCGCTTCATCGCCGCCATGAAGTTGTCCCAGGCGCGCCCGCTGTGATGCGGTGTCCCGCCGATCCTGACCGCGGGGAGTTCCCGGTCGGCGGGCCAGAAGAACCAGAACTCGTCCCGCTTCTCGACGCGGAAACCCTGAGCGGTCGCCCTTTTCCGCACCTTCCGCAGATCGCCATCCCAGCTCATGGAAGGGGCGCAGCTGTCAGTCTGAGCACGCGGGGCAGGTTATCGCCGTTCCTGCTGCCTCGAAAGCCTGGGTGTCAAGGCCCCCGCAGGGATTCGGGGCAAGCCCGTATCAACCTGTCCGATGGCCGGGCAGAGCTGGTCCGCCTACCACGCGAGCTGCATCATCCAACTCTCCTCGGACGCGGATCTCACTCAGGCCACCTCGTCCAGACGACCGACGCAAGAGGGGCTGATCGTGACCGTGTAGACGGTCGCCCGCTGAGGTCGCGTCAGACCACGGCGAGAGCCGCCGTTGTGCGGTATGCAAGCGCTGCACATAACGGAGATCGGGCGTCATGCCTGACTCCTGAGTTCGGAGGCGACCTCCCTGGGGACCCGGCCCATCAGATAGAAGTCGTCGTTGGGACGCATCGCACTGAGGTGGGCGAGCCGGTTGGAGAGCGCGAAGAGGGCGGTGATGGCACCGATGTCCCAGACGTCGCCCTCGCCGAAGCCGTGCCCGCGGAGCCCCTCGAGGTCCGACTCCCCCACCTCTGACGGCCGCATCGCCAGCTTCACTGCGAAGTCGAGCATCGCCCGCTGGCGGGACGTGATCTCGGCCTTGCGGTAGTCGGTGGCGACCTGGTCGGCGAGGGTCGGCCGCTTGGTCCGTAGTCGAAGGATGGCGCCGTGGGCGACGACGCAGTAGAGGCAGTCGTTGGCGGCGCTGGTGGCGACCACGATCATCTCCCGCTCGGCCTTGGTCAGGCCGCCCTCGCGCTCCATCAGAGCGTCGTGATAGGCGACGAAGGCGCGCCACTCCTCGGGCCGGTGGGCGAGCGCGAGGAAGACGTTGGGGACGAAGCCGGTCTTCTCCTGGACGGCGACGATGCGCTCCCGGATGTCGTCGGGCAGATCCTCCAGGTCGGGGACGGGGAAGCGGCTGATCGGGGTCACGGCGGATTCACCTCCCGGTGGGCAGACGGCGGCTCCGGCCGGCCAGGACCAGACCGAGGACGGCGCCGCCCAGGCCGAGGAGCCAGCGGGGCGCGCGGCGCCGCGCCGGTTCGGCGTGCTCGGGGGCGTCGGCCGCGGCCGACACGGAGGGTTCATGGAGCGTGGCGTTGATCTCCAGACCGAGAACCATGATCAGGCCCAGGAAGTAGAAGAAGGTGAGGATCACGAACAGGGCGGCGAAGGTCGAGCCGTACTGGTTGACCCCCTTGTCGAAGTGCAGGTAGAGGGGGAAGAGCTGGACCAGCACCTCGAACGCGATCGCCGCGAACGCGGCTCCGGGCAGGGCGTGGAGGGGATGGATCCGGGCGTTGGGCACGATCGTATAGATGAGGTAGAAGAGGACGAACCCGCTGACGAGCCCGATCGGAACCTGCAGCGCCAGGCTGGGCGCCCCGTGGCTGCCGACCAGCTCGCTGCCGAAGGGCAGGTTGGCGAGGAAGGCGAAGATCGCCGAGCTGGAGACCCCGGCGCCGGCCAGGATCACGAAGATCAGCATCATCACCAGCGCCATCACCTTCTGCTGGATGAAGCCTCTGGTCGAGATTCGGAAGACCTGGGCGCAGACGTACTCCAGGGTCCCGAAGAGCCCGGAGGCGCTCCAGAGGAAGCCGATGATGGCGATGATCCCGAGCAGCCCGGAATGGCGCTCCACACCGTGGACGGCCGCGGCCATCGAGGCGCCCCCGACCCCCGAGGGGATGAGGCGGATGATGGTGAGCTCGATCTGCGTCTCGCTGACGCCGGCGTGGGCGAGGATGGCGCCTCCGATCGCGGCCAGGGCGAGGACGATCGGGAAGAGCGAGAAGAGCAGGTTCCAGGCGATGAGGACGGCGTAGTTCGGACCGCGGTCGCCGAGGAATCTCTGGACCACCCGGACCGGGGTCCACCGCACCGCCTCGGCCCCCCGCTTCTCCATGCGCTGTATCACGCCGTTACCCTACTTCCTGACAGCGGCAGGTGCCGGACTTTCTGTCCGGGTGAGGCCGGCGAGGCCTCCCCTCGCGAACTGCGCCGGTCCGCCGGGCCTCCTCTACACTGCCGTTCATGGGTGCGCAGCTGGATCGTGGTGCGGGACGCAGGCCGGAGCTGAGGGGACCGCTGCCCGGACCCAGAGCGCGCGACCTGATCGAGCGGGACGAGCACGCCCTCTCACCCAGCTTCACCCGCAGCTATCCCCTGGTCATCGACCGCGGCGAGGGCTGCTGGGTGACCGACGTCGACGGCAACGTCTTCCTCGACCTCACCGCCGGCATCGCCGTCAACGTCACCGGCCACTCCCATCCCGAGGTGGTGGCCGCCGTGAAGGCTCAGGCCGAGCGCTTCCTGCACATGTCCGGCACCGACTTCTACTACTGGCAGGAGATCGAGCTGGCCGAGCGCCTCTCCCGCGCCTGCCTGCCCGAGCAGGACGCCAGGGTCTTCTTCACCAACTCCGGAGCGGAGGCCATCGAGGGGGCGATGAAGCTCGCCCGCTACGCCACCCAGCGGCCCAACTACCTGGCCTTCCTCGGCGCCTTCCACGGCCGGACCCTGGGCGCGCTCTCGCTGACCGCCAGCAAGGCCAGCCAGCGCCAGCACTTCGCCCCGCTCCTGCCCAGCGTCTACCACGCCCCCTACCCCAGCCCCTCGCGCAACGTCAGCACCGACGACGCGATGAAGCGGATCGAGGACCTCATGACCACGGTGGCGCCGCCGACCAGCATCGCCGCCGCCTTCGTCGAGCCGATCCAGGGCGAGGGCGGCTACCTGGTGCCTCCCCCCGACTTCCTGCCCCGGCTCCGCGAGCTGACCCGGCGGCACGGGATCCTGCTCGTCGTCGACGAGGTCCAGTCGGGGATGGGCCGCACCGGCCGCTTCCTGGCCTCCGAGCACAGCGGCATCGAGCCCGACATCATCTGCCTGGCCAAGGGCATCGCCTCCGGACTGCCGCTGGGCGCCTTCATCGCCAGGGCCGACCTGATGAACTGGGCCCCCGGCTCGCACGGCAGCACCTTCGGCGGCAACCCGGTCGCCTGCGCGGCGGCGCTGGCCACGCTGCGACTGGTCCAGGAGGGCCTGACCGAGAACGCCGAGCGCGTCGGCGCCCACCTGATGCGCCGGCTGATGAGCCTGCAGGCGGAGTACTGCATGGTCGTCACCGACGTCAGGGGTATGGGCCTGATGCTGGCCGTCGAGTGCACGTCCGGCGAGCTCGCCGCCCGCGCCGTCGAGGGCGCCTTCCAGAGCGGCCTGCTGCTGCTCACGGCCGGGACCAGGGCGGTCCGGATCTGCCCGCCGCTGACCCTGACCGAGGGCGAGGCGGACACCGCCATCGACATCCTGCGCTCGGTGTTTGCCAACCTCTGATCAGTAGGTGCCTCCCACGCGTGTGTGTAGGTGCATGCGGGTGCCCAACGATCCGATCGAACTTCTCTGCCGCATCGAACGCTACTACGACGCGGCGCCCCGGCTCAGAACTCGCGAGGAGGCGGTCGGACCGCTGTCCCTCTTCCTCAACGACGGCGCCGGCTGGCCCTACTACGCGCGCCCCCGCCTCGGCCACGAAGGACCGATCACGGCCACCGACGTGACCATGGCCAGGGACCGGCAGCGTCGCCTGGGCGTCCCCCAGGTCTTCGAGTGGGTCCAGGAGCTGGAGCCGACGTTGCGGCTGGCCGCGGTCTCCGCCGGGCTCGTCTGCCGCCACCATCCACTGCTCGCGCTCGACGCCTCCTGGCCCTGGTCGGGCTGCCCGGTCCCGGCCGGCGTGGAGCTGCGGGCGGTGGGCCCCCGGCCGGAGGACCTGCGGCTGGCGCTGGCCGTCGCCCAGCTCGGCTTCGCCCACCTCGGCACCGGTGCCGGCGAGGTCGGCCGGGAGGCGCTGCTTCGCTGCGCCGGCACCTATCCCCAGGACTACCTGCGGGCGCACTGCGCGCGGCAGCGGACCGGCGAGGTCGTCACCATCGCCGCCTACGAGGACCGGCTGCCCCTGGCCGTCGGCTCGCTGCAGCCGGTCAACGGCACCGGCGAGATCGTCGCCGTGGCGACGCTGCCCAGCGAGCGCCGGCGCGGGCTCGGCACCGCCGTGACCAGCCGGCTGGTCGGAATCTCGCGGCGGCTGCGGGTGGGCCTGGTCTTCCTCTCGGCGATGGACGAGGAGGTCGCCCGCATCTATGAGCGGATCGGCTTCCGCCGCCTCGGGACCTCGGTGATCGCCGATTCCGGGCCGCCCGCCCCGCTCTGAGCCGTCACTCGGTGTCGATCCGCGCCCGCTGGAGAGGGCCCGGGCCGTCGAGGTAGATAGACCTCCACTCGGTGAACTCGTCACCGCCTGGCCGGGCCTGGGCGAGGTCGCCGTCGAGCGCGTCGTCCGCTGATCCTCAGACGGCCGATGGGCCGCTGTAGACCATGCTCCGGATCTGAGGCAGGGACTCGGCGGTCTCCCCGACCGGCTTGTACTCGAGGCCGACCCGGCCCTTGTAGCCGACGTCCTTGAGCGCGGCGAAGAAGCGGGGCCAGTCGATGACCCCGGTGCCGGGCTGGTGCCGGCCGGGCGTGTCGGCGACGTGGACGTGGCCGATGTGGCCGGCGATGAGGGGCAGGATCTCCTCGGGCGACTCGTCCATGACAACCGAGTGGTACACGTCGTAGAGCAGCCTGACCCGCGGGCTCCCCACCCGCTGGACGATGGCCAGGGCTTCGAGCGTCGAGGAGAGGAAATAGCCGGCGTGGTCGACGCGGGTGTTGAGGGCCTCGAGGACCAGGGTCACGCCGGCGCTCTCGGCGATCGGCGCCGCCTCCCGCAGGGCGGCCACCACCGCGTCCGCCTGGCGCTCGCGCGGGACCTCGGGCAGCTCGTCGCCGGTGAGCACGATCAGGTTGGGGGAGCCGAGGGCGGATGCGACCGCGCACGAGTCGCGCACTCCGGTCACGAACCGCTCGCGGGTCGCCGGGTCGACCAGCCGCCCGCCGGGCTCGCTGGAGAACGCGGCGAGGGAGACGCCGGAGTCGCCCAGCGACCGGGCGATGGCGGTCAGGTCGCGCCCCTCCCGGCCCCAGAACTCGACGACGCGGATGCCGACGTCGGCGGCAGCGCGAATCCGGTCGGGAAGCGCACGTGCCTTCTCCGTGAAGAGCATCTCAATACAGGCCGAGAGCTCGAGCATTGCCTATCTCCAGGTCAGCGCCCGCCGGGGCGGGATCGAGGTGGACAAGCTCCGTTCCCATCCCTCCGGGGACCGCGCGAGGCGGTCCGGGGCGGGCCGGTGCTGGTGGGTCAACGTGGGTTCCGGGCATCGTGCTGACATCGCGGCCGTGCGGCGCGGGAGCGCGATCACGCTCGTGATCTCCAGCGTGTGCGGGTGCGACGCCAGCGACGCGAGGGCGTCTGCCGGCGCCGCGGCGGGCGCCTGGGTGAGGAGGGGGTCGAATCGCGGACGATGAGCTGGGTGGGGAGGCGGACATGCAGCCGGCCGCCCGCGTCGAGGGCGCAGCGCAGGGCCTCACGGCCGAGGTCGAGCATGGGCAGGGCGACCGTGGTCAGGGCCGGGGCGAGGGCGCTGGCGTAGGTGTCGCCGAAGCCGACCACGGCGATGTCGTCGGGCACGCGCAGGCCGCGCTCGTAGAGCGCCTGCAGGACGCCGGCGGCGAGGAGGTCGGAGGTCGCCAGCACCGCCTCGGGGCGGGGGCCTTCGTCCAGGATCTGCCGCATGTAGCCACGCCCCAGCACCTGCATCGCGAGCGGGCCGGTCGGGCGCCTCCCGATCTGGACCTGGGTCGGCAGGCCGGCGTCCCTCATCGCCTCCTCGTAGCCGCGCAGCCGCTCCGGCTCCACCGGGTCGTCCCGGGACCCCGCCTCCCAGAGCCGCCCCATGAAGGCGATGCGACGCAGGCCGAGCGAGATCAGGTACTCCGCCGCCCGCCGCGTCCCGCCCAGGTTGTCGGCCGTGACGGTCGAGCTGGGGACGGCCGTGGGACGGTCGACCTGGACCACAGGGATGCCCGAGCCCATGGCCAGGCGCACGTTGTCCGGATGGACAGGGTCGGTGAAGATGAACGCCTCGACCCGGCGCCGGATCAAGGCCTCGACGCCGTCGCGCTCCCGGTCCGCGGACCCCTGGGAGTTGGCGGTGACGACGTCCAGCGCGTGCTCTCCCGCCGCCTCGTGGAGGCCGAGCGCGACGGCGGCCAGGAAGATGTTCGAGGTCTGGCCGTGGACGAGGTGGCCGATCGTGCCCATCCGCCGCCGGCGGAGGCCGCGGGCGGCAGCGTTGACCTGGTATCCCGTGATGCCGAGCACGGTCTCGACCCGCTCCCTGGTCTCCGGGGCCACGTGCGGATCCCGCCTCATGACGCGCGCGACGGTCGCGGTCGACACTCCGGCCAGCTGCGCCACACGGCGCAGCGTGATCTGTGTCTCCGTCATGTGGCGATCCTTCCCTGGCTCCGTGTCATCGATGACATCCCCCACCTGGAGGCACGCTAGCAAACGCCCGGCGGGTCCGTCAACGCACGCGAAGGGCCGGTAACGCCACTCGCCGTAAGTTCCCAGACGGGTCGGGACCGGGGCCCGGAACTCCGGGACCGACGCCTTGGCATCGGCTCCCGACGAACGAACGCCGTCGCTCTGGGGACACCTGCCGCCCAGGTGCGCGGGGCGGCCGTATCCGGGCTCTCGGCGCTGACCGTGGCCGGCGGGCGGGAGCGCTTCCGCGGCCGACGTGGAAGGCACCGGGCGGCATCGGTGAGCACGATCTCGAGGCATGCGTCGGTGCGCCCGGATACGTCTCCGGCGGGCCGACCAGGGCACCGATCGAGCACCTCCGGAAGGCCGTCCCGAACTCGCCGACGGGGGGCTGGAGGGGCCCGAACGAAGGCGGTCACGGCGGGTCCCGGGTCGGTTGGGACGAGCTCGCCGAGCGTCCCGACACGTGACCGCGAGGTCGAGCCGGCGATCGCGCTCGGTGCCGTCCGCGCGGCCCACGGACAGGGCTTCGTCGGGCGCGTCCCGGGCCCCCCGCAGCGCTGATTTGAACTCGACTGGTCCGCTTTCCCCCAGCAGCGCCGAGGATTCCGGGGCCCGGAACGCGTCGTGCACGGCGGAAGCGACACGGACAAACCGATCCCGCCCCGCTGGAAAATCAAACCACTGGTGGCGGCCGGGCCGGGCGCCTACAATAGCGCGTCATGACGTCTGCTGGCGTTGACTACGATGCCCCCTTCCAGAAGGCCATCGAGCTCATCGGCAAGCGCTGGAGCGGGGCCGTGATCAGGGCCCTGATGCCTCGGTCGGTCCGCTTCAACCAGCTCCTGATGGGCATTCCCGGCATCTCCGACCGGGTGCTCACCGAGCGGCTGCGCGAGCTCGAGGCGGAGGGGATCGTCGAACGGCTTGTCGACCCCGGGCCGCCGGTGCGCGTGAGCTACCGGCTGACGGGCCGCGGCAAGGCGCTGACCCCGGTCATCGAGGCGGTCGACGCCTGGGCCTCCCACTGGCTGGACGAGGACGCCGTGCAGAGGAGCGTGGCGGCCAGTTGACCCAGACCGCACCCCGTGAGAGCGCCTCCCGCCCCGCTGGTACCCTGGTGGGGCGTATGCCGTTGGGCGACATCCTTCGCCGTCGGCGGGAGGAGATACACAGCTGCGGTGCCTGCGGGACCCAGCTCGTACCAGACGCGGCATTCTGTCACGCGTGCGGTGCGAGATCTGACGACCCGGACTCCCAACCTCTGCACGTCGTCGACCGCATCACCGGGCTCTTCAACGATCGCTTCCTCCGGCCCATCCTCGAGGACGAGCTGGCGCGTGCCCACCGCTACGCGCGGCTCCTCGGCATCCTCCTGCTCGAGCCCGCCCACAACGGGCGCATGGCCTCGCCGGAGGAATCCGAGGAGCTGCTCCGGCTGATGGCAGGGGCGGTGGCGGGCACGCTCCGCGACGTCGACACGCCGGGGGTCCTGTCCCACCAGCCGCCGACGATCCTGGCCCTCCTGCCCGACACCGACGCCTCGGGCACGGCGCACGCCGCCAACCGCGTGCTGGCCGCGGTCAACGGGGCGATGGCCGCGCGGGGCCGCCAGGTCGCCCTCGGCATCGTCTGCGTCTCTTACGGCCAGCGCCTTCGCGCCAACGCCGTGATCGACTCCGCCAGCCGCGCCCTCCGGTCCGGCCGGCCCGAGATGATCGGGCGCTGAGCCCGGCCGGCGTCATAGACTCCGGGCGTGGGGCTGGACCTCTACCTCGCCCGGCACGGCGCCACCGAGTGGTCGGAGAACGGCCGCCACACCGGTAGCACCGACCTTCCTCTGCTCGATGAGGGAGAGGAGCAGGCTCGGCGGCTCGGCCGCTACCTGCAGGGCCGCCATTTCGACGCCGTCTACACCAGCGATCTGAGCCGTGCCCGCCGCACCGCCGCCCTGGCCGGCTTCGCCTTGGCGAAGCCGACGCCCCTCCTCCGCGAGTTCGACTACGGCGACTACGAGGGGCTGACCACGGCCGAGATCAGGCGCCGGCGGCCGGATTGGGAGATCTACCACGACGGCTGCCCAGGGGGCGAGTCGCCGGAGCGGGTCTACCGCCGGGCGCGCGACTTCCTGCGGATGGTGGAGGAGCACACCGGCGCCGTCATCGCCTTCTCCCACGGCCATTTCCTCCGCGCCCTGGCCGCGGCCTGGACCGACCTCGCCGTCACCGCCGCGTCCCGGCTCGCCCTGGACCCGGCGACCGTCTCCATCCTCCGCGACGGGGACCACGGCCGCGTCGTCCAGGAGTGGAACTTCACCGCTTGAGCTCGCCTCGGGCGCGGGCAGCGGTCGCCGCCGGCGCGGCGATGACGGGCGCGGCCGTCGCCGCCTGGATCGGCATCTCCTGGATCTTCGCCCACCGCCTGCTCCATCCCGCCCGGCGCGTGGCCGAGCTCACCCCCGGGGACCTGGGCATGGCCTACGAGGACGTCAGCTTCCGTACCGGCGACGGCCTCACCCTCCGCGGCTGGTGGATCCCCGGCCGCGGACGGGGCAGCGTCGTCCTCCTCCCCGGCGTGGCCGCCGACCGCGCCGACATGCTGGTGACCAGGGGCCCGTTCCTTCACCGGGCCGGCTACGACCTGCTCGTCTACGACCACCGGGCCACCGGCGCCTCCGACGGCGACCTGATCACGGTCGGGACCAGGGAGGCGGACGACGTCGAGGCGGCGGTGACCCTGGCCATCGAGCGGAGCACCGCCCCGGTCGCCCTCTTCGGCCACTCGCTGGGCGGCAGCATCGCCATCCTCGCCGCCGCCCGCGACGAGCGGGTCGCGGCGGTCGTCGACGACGGCGGCTTCGGCAGCGTCGAGGAGCTGATCACGTCCACCGGTCACCGCTACACCCGGCCCCTGCCGCCGGGCCTGCTCGCCGCGCCTGTCGTCTTCCTGGTCCAGCTGCTGGGCGGCTTCGACCTTCGCGCCATCCGCCCCATCGACGCCGCCGCCCGGCTGCGCGCGCCACTGCTGGTGATGGCCGGCGAGGCCGACCGGATGGTGCCCGTGGAGCAGCAGCGTGAGCTGGCCGAGCACGCGGCGGGTCCGACCCGGTACGTCGTCTTCGAGGGCGCCGGCCATGGCGACGCCCACACCCTGTACCGGTCCGACTACGAGGGGCTGGTGCTGGGGTTCCTCGACTCCTGGCTGCTCAGCGCCTCGGGCTCGACGTAGAGCGCGTAGCCGACCAGGCCCGGCCCGGTGTGGACGCCCATCGCCGGGGTGAACTCGGAGACCGTGAGCTTGGCCTGCGGCAGCCGCTGCTCGAGCCGGGCCTGGAGCTCGCCCGCCAGCTCGGTGGCGTCGGCGTGGAAGACGGTGCAGACCAGCCCCTCGCCGCTGGCGCCCGCGCTCTGGCGCCGGGCGCTGTCCCTGACCAGCTTCTCCAGCTCGCGCAGGGCCCAGCCGTTGCCCCTGACCAGGGTCAGGAGATTGCCGCTGCCCGAGGCGAAGCGGACGACGGGGCGCACCTTGAGCACCGAGCTGCCCCAGGCGGCGACCTGGGGGACGCGGCCGGAGCGGGCCAGGTAGTCGATGGTGTCGAGCATGCCCACCACCTCGATCCGGCGGCCGATCTCGCTGGCCGCGGCCTCGATCTCGTCCAGGCCGAGGCCCCGGCGGGCCATGTCGGCGGAGGCCAGGGCGATCAGGCGGAGTCCGCCGGCGGCGGTGCCGGTGTCGAGGACGCGGATCTCCGCGTCCTCGGCGAGGCGGGCGGCCAGTGTCGCCGCCTCGTACATGGAGGTCATGGAGGCGGCCATGGTCGGGCAGAAGACGGGACCGGGCAGGCGCTGGAAGGACTCCAGGTAGTCGCCCACCGAGGCCGCCGAGGTCGTGATCTCGGCGCCGTCGCGCAGGGCGCGGTAGACCTCGCCCGGGCGCACGTCCTTGAGGTCGAGAAGGTCGCGGCCGTTGAGATGGACGTGAAGCGAGACGAGGTCGATTCCGAGCCGCTCGGCCAGCTCGGGCTCGATGCAGGTGGAGCTGTCCGTCACCACCCGAACCGGGGGCCGGCCCCCGTTCGACGAGGGGGCCGAGAGCTCCTTGGGGTCATCCACAACACCATTCTTTCGCGATCGGCGGAGCGTTGTGGCCCGGCACGGCCCCTCGCCGGTCCCGGCGCCCTGAGGCCGATGTCCCAATAGCTTCCCGTCCAGCCGATCCTCGGCTACGCTGGTAGCCGCAGATGGAAACTGGCCAGAGAATCGAATGTCAGTGGTGCCGGACGCAGAACCAGGTCGGTGCCAGGACCTGTGTCACCTGCGGCGCGCCGCTCGACGTCCGCAACCTCGTCAGCGACTCCGGCTGGCGCGAGGCACCGCGCCTGCGGGACATGACCGAGTTCCGGTTCGCGCAGAGCGTGTGCCAGGTCGAGGGCGAGATCGTGCCCGTGGCCGAGGTCAGTCTGGGGGCGCAGGACTGGGTCTACTTCGAGCACCACGTCATGCTCTGGAAGGATCCACAGGTCCCGCTCTCGGTGATGCCCCTCCAGGGCGGCGCCCGCCGGATGCTGGCGGGCATGCCCTTCATCGTCAGCGTCGCCCAGGGCCAGGGCCGGATCGCCTTCTCCCGTGACGCCACCGGCGAGGTCGTGGTCCTGCCGCTGCAGCCGGGCTGGGAGCTGGACGTCCGCGAGCACGCGTTCCTGCTCGCCTCGCACAGCGTCGCCTACTCCTTCGTCCGGGTGAAGGGGCTGCGCAACATCCTCTTCGGCGGTCAGGGCATGTACATGGACCGCTTCGTCGCCAACCAGGAGCAGGGCCTGCTCCTGCTCCACGGCTACGGCAACGTCTTCGAGCGCTATCTGCAGCCGGGCGAGTCGGTGGTCCTGGAGCCGGGTGCCTTCCTCTACAAGGACTCCTCGGTGCAGATGGACGTCCAGACCCAGCAGCTCCGCACCGGGCTGCTCGGCGGGACCGGCATCAACCTGGTCCGCATGACCGGGCCGGGCCGCCTCGGCATCCAGTCCATGTACGTTCACCACAAGTCCGAGTGAGCACCTACACCTGCCGCTGGTGCGGCCTCTCCTGCGATCCCGACAACCAGGCCAGCTGCCCTCACTGCGGCGCCCCCGTCGACGTCCGCGAGGAGGTCTCCGACTCGGGCTGGGAGGAGCTGCCGCCGATCAAGGACATGGCCCGCCTCCAGTGCGGCCAGTCCAGCTGCCAGGTCGAGGGCGCCTACGTCCCCGTCGCCGACTTCAACCTCGCCCAGGGCGACGGCGTCTACTTCGCCCACCACCAGGTCCTCTGGATGGACCCCGGCGTGCAGATCTCGGTCATGCCCATGAAGGGGGCCTGGCGCCGGATGTTCGCCGGCCTGCCTCTGATCATGGTCCAGGCCCATGGGCCCGGCCACATCGCCTTCTCCCGGGACGCTCCGGGCGAGATGGTGGCGGTGCCGCTGCAGCCGGGGACGGCCCTCGACGTGCGCGAGCACATCTTCGTCGTCGCCAACCACGCCGTCGAGTACGACTGGTTCCAGACCAACGTCTGGTACACGTGCCGCACCGGCAACGACAACAACGACACCGAGACGACGTTCCCGATCGGGCAGTTCATGGACCGCTTCGTGGCCAGGGACCGGCCCGGCCTGCTCGTCCTCCACGCCGCCGGCAACGCCTTCGTGCGGACGCTGGCGCCGGGTCAGCGGATCCTGATCAAGCCGACCGCGCTGCTCTACAAGGACCCCTCGGTTCAGATGCGGCTGCACTTCGAGCAGCCCGCCTTCTCCAGCTGGCGCCCGTTCGGCCGCTGGGGCAATTCCTACATCTGCCTGGAGCTGGCCGGACCGGGAAGGGTGGCTGTGCACTCCGCCTACGACCCGCTGGAGCTGCCCGGCAACATCGTCCAGAACTCCCCGGCCACCGTCTCCCGCTGGTAGCCGTCAGCGGCGGCGCAGGGTCCAGCTCCGGGAGCGGCTGCCGGGCAGCCCGGCGAAGACCATGTAGGCGCTGGTCGCCTCGTCGGCCCAGTAGGTGTGCCGCTCGCCGGGGTTGATCAGGAGCAGCTCGCCGGCGTGGACCTCCCCCTCCTGGTGTCCCTCGCTGTAGCGGAGCGAGCCCTCGGTGACGATCATCGCCACCGGGAGCGCGTTGCGATGCTCGGGCACCACCTGCCCGGGTTGGAGGCGCAGCCCGATCACCCGCATGCTGCCGCAGTCGGCGAGCTGCTCCCAGCCCAGAGGTCGGTGTTCCACGGAGGAATTATCATCAACCTTGTGATGCGGACAGCCGGAGGCATCTGCTGAAGGTCGTCGTCGCCGGCGGAGTCGAGGGGGCGGCAAGGGCCGAGGGCACGGCCATCGTCATCGATGTCATCCGCGCCTTCACCGTCAGCGCCTACGCGCTCCACGGCGGCGCGCGCTGCTGTCGCCTGGTCCAAGGCGTCGACGAGGCCCGCCGGCTGGCCGGCACCATCCCCGGCTCGGTCGTCTCCGCCGAGGAGGACGGCCTGCCCATCCCCGGGATCCCGATCAGCAACTCGCCGACCCAGGTCGCCGCCACCGACCTGCGCGGAAGGGTCCTGGTCCAGCGCACCAGCGCCGGCACCCAGGCGGCGGTCGCCGCGCGCGGCGCCGAGCGGCTGCTGGTGGCGAGCATGGTCGTCGCCGCGGCGACGATCCGGCTGGTGCGGTCGCTGGGGGTGGAGCTGGTCACGATCATCCCCTCCGCCCCCGACGACGAGGAGGACCGCGCCTGCGCCGCCTACCTGGGGGCGCTCCTCACCGGCGGCCGGCCCGACGCCGGCGAGCTCCTGGCGCCGCTGCGGGCGAGCTCGCGCTATCAGCGGCTGGCGGCGGGCGAGGTGCCCGGCTTCCCGCCCACCGACCTCGACCTGGCCCTCGACGTCGACCACTTCGACTTCGCCATGCCGGTGACCCGCGACGAGGCCGGGCTTCGGGTGGAGGCGGTCAGGGCTCCCGGCTGAGGCGGTCGATCCAGTCGGGGCGGCCGTAGCGGGTCTCGACCAGCCGCCGGGCCCGGTCCAGCGTCCCCGGGCCGACGCGGCCAGGGGTCAGCGGCGCCTCCGCGCCGAACGTCGCGATCAGGCTTCGCGTCACCCGCTCCGGGGAGAGGTCGGTCCAGCGCCGGATCGGGGTCACCACCTTCTCGGCGCTGCGCACGCCGCGCGCCACCACCGCCGGCCGGCCGATGCGGATCAGACGGGGGACGATGGCCGGATCCAGGTCGTAGGCCATGGTCGTGTGATGGAGCACGGTCCTCCGCCGCCGGGCCTGCGCGGCGCCGGCGATCTTGCCCTCGGGCGAGACGATGTCGTTGATCGGCCGGTAGGAGGCGGGGACGCCGATCCCGCGCAGGCCGGCCACCGCCCAGGCGTCGAGGAAGGCGTAGGACTCGATGAAGCTCATGCCCCTGACCAGCAGCTCGGGAGCGTAGAGGGAGTAGGTGACGACGCTGCCGGGGGCGACGATCATGGTGCCGCCGCCGCTCATCCGGCGGGCCACGACGTAGCCGAGCTCGGCGGCGGCGCCGGCGTCGACCTCGTTGGCGAGGACCTGGTTCGAGCCGAGGACCAGGGCCGGGGCGCTGAACGTCCAGAAGCGAAGGGTGGGCGGTCGGAGCCCGGCCGCCACCTCCTCGAGCAGGACCTCGTCGAGGGCCATCTGCAGGTGCGGCTCGAGCGGGCTCGGCGTCAGCAGCTCCCAGCCGAGGTCACCGAGGCGCACGGCACCGCCAGGTCGGTTCGGAGAGGGCCGCCACCATCGCTACGGTAGCGGCCGGCGATGTCCGGGAGGGGTCCCGGGCTGGGCATAATGAGCTCGGAGGGCGCGCCCATCCAGGCGCCTATCCGAGTCTCAGGGAGGACCAGCCCGTGACCGAGCCAACCCCGTCGGCGGATCCCGAGGTGGAGCTGCGCTCGCGGCCGCTCTTCCGCCTCACGGCGCGGGTCTCGGCGCCCTACGAGCTGGGCGGGACCGGCGAGACGAGGCGGCGGATCGTCGCCATCCAGGCCGGCGAGTTCGACGGCCCCCAGATCCGCGGCGAGGTGCTGCCGGTGGGCGGGGACTGGATGACGATCGGCGCCGGCGGGGCCACCCAGATCGACGTCCGGGCCCTGCTCCGGACCGAGGACGGGGCGCTGATCGAGCTCCACTACACCGGGCACCGGCACGGCCCGCCCGAGGTGATGGCGGCGCTGGCGCGGGGCGAGGTGGTGGATCCCTCCAGCTACTACTTCCGCGTCACCGCCCGGTTCATCACCGCGGCACCGGCCTATGCCTGGCTCAACCGGATCGTGGCCGTCGGCGTCGGGCGCCGGCCGCCCGAGGGTCCCATCTACCATTTCTTCGAGATCCTCTGACAGGGACCGGCGCCGAGCCCGGCGCCCGGTCCTCCCGCGAGCATGGAGGCGTCCCATGAGCAGACTGATGAGCCGCGACGAGTGGCGGGCCTTCCTGTCCGAGGGCACCCGAACCGGGAGGCTGGCGACCGTTCGCCGCGACGGCTCCCCCCACGTGGTGCCGATCTGGTTCGTCCTCGACGGCGACGACGTGGTCTTCACCACCCACCGCGACACGATCAAGGGACGGTCCATGCGGCGTGACGGCAGGGTCTCGCTCTGCGCCGACGACACCCGCCCTCCCTTCGCCTTCGTCACCGTCGACGGGCGGGCGGAGGCGAGCGAGGAGCCCGGCGAGCTGCTCCGCTACGCCACCCTCCTCGGCGCCCGCTACATGGGCGAGGAGCAGGCGGAGGCGTACGGGCGTCGCAACGCGGTCCCCGGCGAGCTCCTGGTCCGGGTCCACCCGGAGCGGGTCCTCGCCATCGACGACATCGCCGGCTGATCGGCGCGCATCGTGAGCCAGCTCTCGCAGCTGCCCTCCACGGAGGAGGTCGCCCGCGCCGACCCGGGACGCCTCGGCCTCTCCTACGCTGGCTCCGGCCCCCTCCTCGTCGTCGAGCTGGGCATGGCCATGGCCGTGATCCGGCGCGGCATCCGGCCCGACGCCATCGCCGGCGTCAGCTCGGGCTCGATCACCGGCCTCGCCCACGTCCTCGACGACGAGGGCGGCACCGGCGTCCAGATGGCGGCCGACGTGCTCGGCCGGCAGGTCAACGACGGCGTCCTCGGCCTGCGCTGGTGGCAGGTCCTGCTCCACCTCGGCATCGGCCACTGGAAGAGCGTCGGCGACAACCACCCGCTGGCGCCGATCCTCCGCGCCGCCCTCCGCCAGCGCTTCAGCCTCGACGACCCCTCCCTCGACGATCTCCCCGGACCGCCCCTCGCCATCGCCGCCGCCGACCGGATCATCGGCGAGCCCTGCTGGTTCCCGGAAGGGACCGACGTGGTCGACGCCATCATCGCCTCGACCGCCATCCCCGGCCTCTTCCCCTGGGTGCAGATGGAGGTGAACGGCCGCTCGAGGATCCTGGTCGACGGGGGCATGGTCTCCAACCAGCCGCTGTCCCACCTGGTGCGGCAGGGCTGCGGGACGATCCTGGCCTGCGACGTGGGCCCCGCCCATCCCCGGCAGTCGGCGCCGACCAACCTGCTCGACAACGCCCTCGGCTCGATCGCGCTCTCCCTGCAGCGCCAGCAGCAGCTGGAGGCCGACGCCGTGCGCGAGCGGCTCGAGGGCAGGGGCTCGCTGCACGTCATCCACGCCGACGCCGGCGAGGCGATCACCAGCTTCGACTACACGCCGGCGATGGTGGCGAGGCTGATGGCCAGGGCCGAGGCCCAGGTCACCGCGCAGCTGGACGAGCTCGGCTACTGAGCCGCGCGGCTGGCCAGCAGCGGGCCGAGGTCGTCCCAGCCGTAGCAGACCTCCTTGGCACGGACCCCGTCCATGACCAGGTCGCGCTCGGCGAGCAGGGTCCCACCCAGGTGCTCGTAGAAGCGGCGCGCGGGTCCGTTGTCGCGGAGCGCCCAGATCTGCATGCGCGGCATGCCGTGACCGAGGAGATGGGCGGCCTGCGCCTGGACCAGGGCCCGGCCCCAGCCCCTGCCCTGAGCACGGGCGAGCAGGTAGATGGCGTAGAGCTCGCCCTGGTGCGCCGGCGGCCGCTGCCGGGCCGGGCCGGCGTTGGCGAAGCCGACGACCTCGCCGTCCTGCTCCACCACCATCGTCACCTGGGTCGGCTGCTGCCAGCGGATCAGATCCCGCCAGCGGGAGGTCAGCTGGTCGACGTCGAGGCTGCGCAGGTACGAACGGGGTAGCAGGCCGGGATAGGTCTCGCGCCAGCTCAGGACGTTGACGCGGGCGATGGCCGCCACGTCATCGAGCGTGGCGGTCCGCAGCCCTCCTCGGGACTCCACGACTTCGATTCTGATCGAGCCATCCACGCTCTGCCACACTGCGCTGGTGCGCGTTTGGATGTGGACCCTGGTCGGCGCCGGGCTGACCGCACTGGCCGTGCTCCTGCTGGCGGCGTGCAGCGCGGCGCCCACGCCCTGCCAGCCCACAGGGGTCGTCGATCACGGCAAGGTCCCGACGGTCGAGGCCAGCCCCACCTCCTCTTTCATCGGCTTCATGACCGGCGGCCTGCCCCGGCCCGGGGTCCCCACCGCCTTCCAGTGGTTCGTCAGCCGCATGCAGGGCGGACCGCAGCTCCAGATCCAGGCCGGCGAGAACGGGTCCTCACGCCATTTCGAGGTCAACGTTCCCCGATCCAGCGTGTCCGGGAACAACGACGTGTACGTCACCAGGCTCAAGTTCCCCACCGCCGGCTGCTGGAACCTGAGCCTGGAGACGGGGTCGGCGCAGGGGACCCTCACCCTTCGGGTCAAGAACCCCAAGAAGGGGTAGGGGCGGCGTCCGGACGCCACCACCGGCCGGGTCTCCCCTCCCCCGGGGCGGGACCGCCACCGACTCACCGCCGGCACTGACGCTGACAGAGACGGCGGTGAAATCTTCTCTGATATCGAGACTCACCCATGTCTGTAGCCCACCCCTTGTTTCACAGCCCGTGGATGTGTGGGGAGCGCCGCGATCGACAGGCCGATGACACATCCCGGCACCTCCGGCGGGAATGTGCGGTGAGGGGCGACGCCGACCTCAAGGAAGCCGGCTACGAAGGTTCGCCGGAACTCAACGGGACCGGCCGGAGGGGCTGCAGTGGCATCCACCAACTCGCGTCGGGCGGTGGCATTCAGCGGACCGGATCTGCCACCATGGGCCGCGCGGGGAAATGAAAGGATACCTAAGAGTCTTCGTCACGACGTTGTCGCTTGCCTGCGCGCTGGTCCTTCTGGGCGCGGCGCCGGTGAGCGCGAGCATCAGCGGCGGCAACTGCGTTGCCACCGGCTATGCCAGCACCAGCGGGGGGACTGCCAAGCAGATCTTCCAGCGCGTCATGAAGGGCGCGCCGGGGATCTCGGCGGTGGATCTGACCTCCCTCGACCTCTGGCGGGTCCGCCAGGGCGACACGCTGCTGGTCCTGGCCGGTGCCAGCCCGGGCCAGCCGCAGGTGCAGATCCAGCCGCAGCTGTTCGGCATCGCCCTCCCCATCTCCTGGGGTCAGGCGGCCGGCCAGGAGTGGGTCGACGGGCCGTGGACGGTATCGCCGGTGATGCGCCGCTTCGGCGTCACCGCGAGCACCACCAACTGCTCGGCGGAGGTGGTCGTCCAGACCTCGGCCAACCCGCTGCTGACCGTGGTCGGGATCGTCTCCCTGATCCTGCTGCTGGGCGGGCTGCTGCTCCTCGGCTGGGCGGCCGGCCGGCCGGGCTCGGTCGGCCCGACCACCCGCGAGCGGGCGGTCCGCTGGATCACGCTCCTCGGTGGCGGCCTCGCCGCCGGCATCGGTGAGGGGCTCTGGCTGCAGCAGGCGGGACCGCTCTCGCCGGCCGACTCGCGCAGTCTTCTGCTGCCGCTGCTCGGCCTTCTCGTCGGAGCCGGCTTCGGCGCCTGGGGCGAGCTCCGCGGCCGCCTCGCCACCCGGCGCCCGGCGCGGGCGCGGTCGGCGAAGCGCAACGCGCCGGCTCCGTCCGAGCCCAACCGGGCGCTCCCGGGGATGGCCGTGGGCGGTGCGCTGACCGTCTTCCTGGCCCTCGGCGGTCTGCTCCCGGTCGGTCCCTCGCTGACCGACCAGGTGGTCAACGCCGGGCAGGCCCGTCAGATCGCGACCTCCGCCTGGTCAGCCGCCGAGGAGGCCTACGTCGACGGTGACGCGACCTCGCTCTCCCGCTACTTCAGCGATCAGGCCCTGACCTTCGTCAACGACCAGCTGGTCGGCCGGAGCGCGGGCGCGACCGGCGTCGACGACCTCGGCCGCAACCTCCTCGTGACCAAGGTCTACGTTCCCCACCAGGTCTCCTACCCGGCCGACTTCATGGTCTCCGGGGTGGTCAACACCAGCTCCGGCAGCTCGGTCGCCGGCGAGCGGATCTACCTCCTCTTCCAGCGGCCCAACGCGGGCAGCCCCTGGACGGCGACGCTGCTCGACGACTCCCCGGTGCCGGCCGCCCGGCCCGACGTCGCCCTCAGCGACCAGGGTCAGGTCACGCAGGTCGGCTCCGGTCGGACCAGGTCCCTGCTCATGGCTCCGGACACCGCCGCCGCCGACTACATGCAGTACCTGACCGCGGGCTCGGTCAGCGGGGCGGCGCCGGCCGGCATGCCCTTGGTCGCCGGCCTCTACACCAGCAGCTCGATCGCCGGTACGGCAAGCCAGGACAGCAGCGACGCCCAGCAGGGCGTCAAGGTCCGCAACTCCTACATCAACCCGCAGGTCCGGAGCACGTTCTCGCTGCAGGGCGGCGGCGCCGTCGCCCTGATCTCCTTCCAGTGGCAGGAGAGCTACTCGAGCACGCACGGCTGCTTCAGCGCCCAGGGCTCCTCGCCCTTCCAGCCCAGCGGCAACCTCCGCCGGGCCAACATCACCCAGGACGGCGTCGCCCTGCTCGAGATCCCGGCCAAGAAGGCGGCCAGCCAGATCCGGGTGCTGGCCATGGACACCGGTTGGAAGACCATGAACTCGGAGCCCTGCCAATGAGCTCGAATCAGACCGCCGGCTCCGAGGCTCTCGCCCTCCGCCCGGCGCCCCAGCGACTGTGGCGCGCGCTGATCGCGCTCTGCGCCCTGACCCTCCTCGTCGGCTGCGGCTCGGTGGCCAGCGCCAGCCCGACCACCACCTCCACCGACGGCGACCCGATCAACATCGCCCAGGCGGCGGCGGTCGTACGCCAGCACTTCGACACCCTGGCCGCCGCGATGCAGACCAAGAACGCGACCCAGGCCCAGGACCTGCTGGGCGAGGTCGACGCCGGCCCCGCCCTGTCCGGCGAGCGCGCCCTGGTCCTGCGCTACCTGGAGAACGGCCTCACCGCCAACGTCGACACCGCGCAGGCGGTGGGCAGCATCTACCTCGCCCATCAGAACCACTACCCGGCCTCCTTCCTGGCCCTGGCCCCGAGCCCGCTGGTCGACTCCTCGGGCAACCGCGACTACTACGTCGCCGCCTACGAGCAGAAGGCGGCCGGGGCCCCCTGGCTGGAGGTGCTCTACTCCCTGGTCGGGCAGTCCTCGGGCAAGCTCAGCCAGGTCACGGTCGGCTCCGACGGCTACTCGGTGGCGGCGCCCATCGACCAGGCGGTCGGCTCGGTGACCCCGGCCGCCCTCTCCGGCGCCTACGCCAGCTACCTGCGCGACACCATCGCCGGCAAGCCGGCCCCGGCTCAGCCCCCGTTCGCCGCCGGCGCCAACACCAACCAGTACGCTCAGAGCATCCAGCAGGAGACCGCGTACTACAGCTCGGTCAACGTGGACTCCAAGCCCGGGTACGCCGCCTACGACGACTACGGCCCCTTCTCCTACACGGGTCCGGGCGGGCAGGTGTTCACCCTGTTCGGCACCCAGGAGAGCTACGCCGAGTCGACCAGCACCGGGCTGTGCATGGATCAGCCGCCGCAGCAGACCTGGTTCGGCCAGAGCGTCCCGGCCGGTTCCTACCGCAGCGTCGATTTGCAGCAGGTCGACATGGTCGGCGCCGCGCTCACCCCCAACGCCCCGATCAACCTGATCTCCTTCACCGCCGCCACCACCGGCGCCCAGACTCAGCCCTGCTGACAACCCCGGCCCGGTCGCCGCGCGCGGCCGGGCCGGTCACCGCCTCCTCGCCGGCCACCAGTTGGCCTCGCTGAGAAGCCGCATCATCGCCGGCACCAGGAGGAGGCGGACGATGGTCGCGTCGAAGAGGATGGCGACCGCGAAGCTCACCCCCAGCCCCTTGTTCAGCGCCAGCCGGCTGAAGGCCAGGGTCATCGACACCGTGACCAGGATCAGCGCCGCCGAGGTGATGATCTGGCCGGTCCGCTCCATCCCCGCCGCCACCGCCTGTCGGGTCTCGTCACCGCGCAGCCACCGCTCCCGGATGCGGCTGAGCAGGAACACCTCGTAGTCCATGGACAGGCCGAAGAGGGCGGCGAAGATCACCACCGGCAGGGTGGCGTCGACGAAGCCGACCGGCTGGAAGTGGAGGAGGCGGCTGAGGTGTCCCTCCTGGAAGCCCCAGGTCAGCACCCCCATCGCCGCGCCGACCGAGAGCAGGTTCATGACCACCGCCTTGATGGGCAGGATGATCGAGCGGAAGGCGATGCCGAGAAGGATCAGGGTGCAGCCGAGGACGGTGGCGAAGACCCGGGGGAAGTCGGCTTCGAGGGCGCGCAGGAAGTCGGCGTAGCCGGCGGCCTCGCCGCCGACCAGGAGGGTGACGCCGGGCGGGACCCTCGCCGCCTGCAGGGACGACAGCCAGCTGCGGGTGGCGGGATCGTTGTCGGCGCCGGGCTGGGGCAGCTCGTAGAGGACGTGGCCGCCGCTCAGATACCGGGCCGCCTCGGCGGGCGGGAGCTGCGCGGGTCCCGAGACCGGCTGCTGGCCCGCCGCCGACTGCAGCGCCCGCTGCACCTCGATCGCCTCGGCCCGGCCGTGGACACCGCTGGCGATGACGAAGGTCGCGCTGTGCGCGGGCAGACCGAGCTGCTCCTGGGCCAGGGTCTGGGCGGTGCGCGCGGCCGCGGCGGGCGGCAGCGACTCGACCCCCTCGATGCCGAGCCGGAGGCGGCTGGCCGGGATCAGGAGGACGCAGACGACGGCGAGGCAGAACACGATCACGAGGACCGGGCGGCGCATGACGCCGCTGGCCAGCCGGTGCCAGAAGGCGGCGGTGTCGCGGTCGCGCGTCAGGGGCAGCGCGAGCCGGTCGATGTGACGACCGAAGACGGCGAGCAGCGCCGGGATCAGGGTCAGTGAGGCGGCCACCGAGCAGGCCACGACCAGGGCCCCGCCGAGACCGATCGACCAGAGCACGTTGAGCCCGGACAGCATCAGCGCGCCGAACCCGATGGCGACGGTGGCGCCGGAGATGACCGTGGCCACGCCGGCGGTGCCGACCGTCGTCGCCACCGCCTCCTGTGGATCGGAGCCCGACCTCATCTCCTCCCGGAAGCGGTTGACGACGAGCAGCGAATAGTCGATGCCGAGGCCGATCCCGATGATCGAGGAGACGTTGAGGGAGAAGATCGAGACGGTCTGGAAGCCGGCGACGAAGCCGAGCAGGGCGACCGCCACGGTCACCGTCGCCAGTCCGGTGAGGACGGGGAGCCCGGCGGCGACCACACCCCCGAACACCAGTAATAGAAGGACGAGGGCGATCGGGAAGGAGATCCGCTCGGCCGACTCGAGGTCGCGCTCGGAATCGACGACGAAGTCGTCGTAGACGACGGCGAAGCCGCCGGCGTAGGACTGGGCCGGACCCGCCACCGAGATCGCGTTGATCCGGCCGCCGAGCGAGACGAAGGAGTCGGGGTCGCGGTTGGACTCGAGCATGATCCCGGCGGTCCTGCCGTCGCGTCCGATCAGGGGCCTCTCGACGCTGACCCCCTGACCCCGCACCGCGCCCCTGAGCCGGTGCGTCCAGGTGGTCACCTGGGCGCTGTAGGCCGGCGCGGTGACCGGGGTCGAGTCGGAGTGGAGGACGACGAACGCGATCGCGCTCCGCTGGGCGGGGAAGGCGGTGCGGAGGAGCGACGCCGCCCGCGACGCCTCGGTGTCGGCCTCGAAGCCGGAGGGCGAGAGGCGGCCGGGCGTCGAGGTGGCGAAGCGGGCCAGCCCGATCACGGCGATCAGCCAGACGGCGAGGACGATCCAGCGGTGGCGCGCGACCAGCGCGCCCCACCTGGCGGCGAGTGGATTCCGGCCCTCCACGCTCCTGAGCGTACGGTCCCATGATTCGGCGACGAGCGAGTAAGGTGATGCGCATGGGTCTGCGGAAAACACTCCTCGTCGCCGGCCTCGGCGCGGCAGCCGCTTATTTCCTTGATCCGGTCAGTGGTCGGGAGCGGCGCGAGAGGCTCCAGGTTCTGATCGACGGCGCGATGCAGAAGGCACCCAACCTCCCGCTGCCGATACCGATGCGGTCCTCCGGGGCGTCCGCCGCCAAGCCGCGGCGCTCCACGAAGGCGGCCAGCGCGGCCACCTCGGGCGGCGCCTCCTCGAGCTAGGCGTCCGGGCTCTTCGCCCTCACCGATCCCGCCAGGCCACGGCCAGCGTGTAGGCCTGGTGGTGGCGGTATCGCTCGTCGCCCAGCCGCTCCATCTCCTCGTCGATCCTGTCGGCCAGCGTCCGCTGCATGACCGGCCCGATCGACGAGAGGAGTACATAGGCCCGCGGGCTGCTCGTCTGCTCGATGTCCAGCCAGTCCTCCGAGGAACTGGCTCGCTGCCCGCTGACGAAGGTCCGGAAGACGCACCGGTCGAGCCCCACATCGTTCAGCGCGCGCAGGAGGTGGTCCGGTTCGCCGAGCAGCGAGTTGGGACCGTGCGGGGGCGGGACGGTCAGCGGCTGGCGCTGCAGGGCACGCTCCAGGACACGGCGCGACGTCTCCTGAGCGGCGGTGGCCAGTGACCGGCAGGGCACCGCCAGCGCCAGCCTGCCCCCCGGTGCCAGCATCCGGGCCGCCTCCTGCAGCGCCTGCCGGGGTGAGGCGAGGTAGGTCAGGGAATCGCAGAAGGCGATGAGACCGAAGGCACCGTCGCGGAACCACAGGGGACCGTCGACGGTGGCGTGAAAGTACGAGGTGTTGGGGGATGGGCTGCGCCTGGCCATGTCCAGCATGGATGCCGCGGCGTCGATCGCGACCACGTGGCCGGTCGGACCGACCGCCCTGGCGACGGGATGACTGAAGAGGCCGGTGCCGCAGCCCACGTCCAAAACGGACTCCCCGGGGCCCGGCTGGACCATCTCCGCAAGCGTGAGCGCGACCCGGCGATGGAGCCCGTCGAGCCAGACATCGTAGGTGCGCGCGAGCGCATCGAAGAAGTTCCGGTTCAGGTCCGCCATGCGGATCTCACCGCCTACAGGAGTCTCAGCCCATGCAACCATTAACCCATCCGCTCCAGGTCAGCCGAGTAAGATGCTAGCCGTTGCGCACAGCGACCATCGTGGCTGCGTGCGGGGTAAAACAGGAATTCGCGAGAAGGATGGGGTTCGTGGCACCTGATTCCAACCGACGGAACCGGTATGGCAATGGATCGATCACGCTCGGCCCGAGGGACAGCCTCGAGGGCAAGCTCACGATGGAGGGCGACCTCCAGATCTTCGGGGCGGTGCAGGGTGAGCTGCATGTCTCCGGGGACATCAGTCTTGAGGACGGTAGCACCGTCGAGGCAAAGGTCGAGGCGACCAACGTCAACGTTCGGGGTCAGCTCGAGGGCGACGTGAGCGCTCGTGGCAGGCTTCTCATCGCCGGCGCCGGCAGCGTGACCGGCAACGTCTCGGTGGCACGGCTGGCCGTCGAGGACGGCGCCACCTTCAACGGCAACATCTCCATGCACGCGGGCACGGGCACCATCGAGGCGCTCGAGGAGGCCGAGCCGGTGGCGGTGGGAGAGAACTCCGACCACTCGGAGAATTGATCCGGGCCTGACGGACCCGGCCGGCGGGCGGACGGGCATCGCGGCCCCGGCGGGCAGGTGTGTCCGCCCGCCCCACCGGCGGGCACCTCGCCGGCGGCGGGCCGGGCGCCACTCGCTGAGAGTCCCGAAGCTTGATCGGCCAGGTCCGCGCCGGCATCGCCCGACATCCCAACGACCCTCGCGGCGCCGCGCTCGTCGACGGACCGGCAGGTGCGAGCTCCGAGTTTCGCGCACTGTGGACCCACCACCACGTTCGGGCCTTCCAGCCCTCGCCACTGCATCTCGACCATCCGCAGTCGGTCTCCGAGGACCGCGGACAATGAGGTTCGCGGCCGCGGAGCATTGGTGACAGAATCAGCGTGTTCCTCGCCGTCGACGAGGAGACGCGGGGCGCTTGGAGCGGCTAGATCGCGAGACGCGACTGAAGGGCCCCACTGCAGGGCCTAGAGGCGCGATGCGTCTCCGCCGACGAAACGCCTACAGGCGGGCAGAAGAGGATGTGCGACCGCAGAAGCCTCGCCGGGCGTGTGTATAGGTAGAGTGGGATCCACAAGAGTTCTACTGGTTGAGGACGATCGGCCGACGGCTGACCTTTATGCGCTCAAGCTGCGACTGGACGGCCACTCCGTAGCTGTCGCGCATGACGCCCCTTCTGCCGAGCGTCTTTATTGGCAGACTTCACCGTGCGTGGTCTGCGTCGACCATTGGCTGCCGGGCGGCCCTGGAACCGAGTTGGCAGAACGGCTTGCCGATCGTGGCACTGCCGTCATCCTGCTGACGAACGACCAGGTCAGCTACGAACGGCCACCTGCGGGGGTGCGATCGCTGCTCAAGGCCAACACTGAGCCTGGGCGGCTGTCGCGTACTGTTAGCGAGCTGGCGGAAGCAATCGCCATCGGGTAGGTCGGCTGGGCGGCTTGCCGCCCAGCCCCTCCCGGCTCGATCTCGAGGCGTACGGTGTCGGTGCATGTGCAAGGCACGGCGCGGCCTGATCCTCCTTGCGCTGACTCTGCTTCTTCTCGGGTGTGGTGGCCCGGCAGGCAACACGGCCCATCGGCCCGACGTGGTCATCACGCAACAGAAGCAGTTCCACACTGTGACGGTGCACATCGGTGCGCTGGTCAAGGTCAGCCTCCCGACCCTGTCTGGGTTCAACCCCTGGACCGCTCCCGTCTCCAGCGACACCGCGATCCTCAAACCTGTCGACGCATCTCAACAGCCGCGTTCGACCAAGCAGTTGACCGTTGTCGACTACCGTGCCCTCAAGGCGGGGACCGTGCGGCTCGAATCCGGCGCCTCTGTCCACTGCGGTCGCTTCGAGATGTGTCCGGACCTGATACGGGCCTGGATCGTCAGCGTCCGCGTCGAATAGGGCGAATCAGATACCGATGCCCTGCTCGATCTGTCTTATTCGGGTCTGAAGCGCGCGCTGGTCGATCCGGTCCCTGCTGACCCCAACGTTCTGAGTCACGTCTGCGGTAAGGCCCTGGATGAATCCGTACAGCCGGTCCCGACCCCAAAGCCGTTCAAGGAACTGCGGCACCGTCGGACGCTCACGCAGCCTGGCCCACATGTCGAGGAGGCCGCCATAGACGATGGCTTTGGTCTCCTTCCCCTCGAATAGTTCGGTCATGAACTCATCCGAGGTGGCGAGATTCATCCGGTGCTCGACCAGGGCGGCCCTGTTGAAGTCTCGTATGTTCTCGGTGACGATGATGTCGCAGCGTTCCTGCTTGGCAGCCGCCACGACATGGGCGTCATCGGGATCCTGCACCGTGTATCGCAGGGAGTCGATCAATCCGTCGTAGCCAGTCGATGAGGCTCTGGGAAGGCGTCCCCCATCGCGTTGAACAGGTGGTCTATGCGGTCCGGCGCCATCCCCAGGTCAGAGTCGAGATTCCGGGCCAGCTCTGCGAGGATGTGATCGCTCCACACCGGATGAAACCCTCTTCGCTCGGCGACATTGAGTAGCAGCATTCGAGAGCCGAACGAGAAGAGCACATTTGCGTCCAGAAGTGCACGATGTCGGCCCTCCGGGTTAGGCATCTTCGATGTCGGGCGGCAGCAGCTCCTTCAGGTCGACCAGCGCACCACCCCGCTCTCTCCGAAGGAGCGTTAGAACGTCCCCGCTGGCTAGCTCCGGAGCGTCCACCAGGGTCGGATGGAGATCTCCGGACGAGATTCCATTTGTCAGAACAAGTCGATCGATTCCCAGTAGATCGGCGGCCTCCTCCAGGGTCAGCTGGTCGCGGATGGTGCGGAGCCGGATCGACGCGCCGAACTGCATCTGGAAGCAGGCCGACGCCAAGAGATCAAGGAGTGAGACAGGAACGCGCACGCCCGGCTGCCCGGGTCTCCATAGAAAATCCCCTACGCGGTAGCGCGGCGCAGTTCGAGTTCGCCCATGGTGAGGTCGTAGCCGAGCCGCTGGAGGTGGCGCACCGCGTTGAGGGCAGACTGGCGTTGTCGCCTCTCGTCGAAGTGGTTGGGGCCGA
>DATAXV010000003.1:0-17180 GCA_036272915.1 Candidatus Dormiibacterota bacterium | reverse complement strand
AGAAGAGGATGGTCCTGACGCCCATCCCGCGGACCTCCTCGATCGCGTCGCGGAGCTCCTCAGGGGTGCCCAGACGAGGGTCGGGGGCGTGGCCGGGACCGCCGCGGTCCTGCCCGCCCTCGTGCCAGCCCACCAGCTGGATCGCCCTGACGCCGCTGTCCCTGGCCCGGCGGCCGACGTCGACCAGCTCCCGGAAGGAGAAGCGGTACTCCTCCTCGGGGGAGTTCATCTGGATCTGCTGCCAGGTGTGCGGCTCATCGACCCATGCCGGCCGCGGCGGGGCGGTCAGGCGCCGCTCGCGCCAGGCCCGGTAGATATCGGCCCCCTGCTGCCATCCGCCCTGGTAGCCCTCGATCGCGATCGGCGTCAGGGCTCGCCGGCCGCCGGGCTCGAGGTAGGGGAGGTGGGCGGCGGCGAAGCGGGTGGTCACCTCCTGGTCGCCGACCCGCCACCCATCGGGGACGCGGCTGTCCATGGCCTCGCCGTGGCCCGGCCAGAGCTGCGTGTGCCAGGCGACCAGCTCCGTGGAGAGGCTGTCGACGCCGACGTAGAGCCCCTGCTCATCCGAGCGCAGCAGCATGAACGGCGTCATCGGCGTCCCGCAGTTGGTCGAGCCGCCGTACTGGGTGGGGGAATCGACGCCCCAGTAGCCGCACTGGTTCCGGTAGGTCGGCCAGAGCGGCCACTCCTGGGCGGTGCTGTAGCTCATCGAGAAGGCGCTGAAGGCCCGAGCCTCCTGAGGCGGCCTGACGTCCGCCAGATAGGGGAAGAGGACGCTCTCAATGGTGAGCTCGGAGCGGTTGACGATCTCGAGCTCGAAGACCGCCCTCGCGGCCTGGAGCCGGACCCGCTCGCGCACCTCGACCTCGTGGCTGCCGCCGTGGTGGGAGCGCAGGCGGGGCCAGGTCATGGTCAGCTCGGCACCGCCCTCGGCGAGCTCGACGCGGGGCGGATCCTGCTCCTCGCCGCGGGCCGGGTTCATGCGCCGCCCCGGCAGCGGGAGCAGCAGCTCGAAGGAGAAGCCCCTCCCCGGCCGCTCCAGCGGGGTCCAGCCCGACGCGGGCAGCGAGAGCCGGGTCAGGGTGCCGTGGTCGGTGTCGAACACGAGCTCGATGGCGTCATTGCGCAGCTTGACCTCGGGCATGTCTCTCTCCTCCCTCGAAACGAGTCTCAGCGGGCGGGCGGGGCGGTCGACTCCCTGACCACCAGCTCGGGCTCGAAGAGCACGGTGCGGGGGGTCAGCGAGCCGGTGCCCTCGACGGCGTCGATCAGGAGCTCGGCGGCCCGCCGGCCCATGGCGTAGGTGGGCTGGCGGATCGTGGTCAGGGCGGGGGTCACGTACCCGGCCAGCTGGATGTCGTCGAAGCCGATCACGGAGACGTCGTCGGGGACGCGCAGACCGTGCGTCTGCAGGGCGCGGATGGCGCCGATCGCGGACAGGTCGTTGGCCGCGAAGATGGCGGTGAAGTCGAGACCGGCGTCGAGCAGCTGCTCGACGGCCACGCTCCCGCCCAGCTCGCTGAAGTCGCCGCGCAGCAGGAGCCGGGGGTCGGCCGGCTCGCCGAGACGGCGCAGGGCCGCGCGGTAGCCGCCGGTTCGCTGCCGGCTCAGCTCCAGGCCCCTGGGCCCGGCGACGTGGGCGATGCGACGGTGCCCGAGCTCGACCAGGTGGGTCATCGCCATCGCCGCGCCCCGGCCGTGGTCGAGGCGGACGACGGTGAAGCTGCCCGGCCGCATCGCCCGATCCAGCACCACCACCGGGATCTCGGTGCCCAGGACCTCCTTGATCTGCTCCGGCCTCGTCGTGAGCCCGACCATGACCACGCCGTCGACGCGCTTGCCGCGGAGCGTGCTCAGCGCCGACGCCTCGCGGATCGCCGAGGCCTCGGTGTTGAGCAGGAGCAGCGTGTAGCGGCGGTCGTCGGCGAGCAGCTGCACCCCCTTGACCAGCTCGGGGAAGAAGGGGTTGCTGATGTCCGGCAGCAGGATGCCGATGGTGTGCGTGGCCGAGGAGACCAGGCTCCGGGCGACCGCGTTGGGCTCGTAGGCGAGGTCGACCACCGCCTGCGTCACACGCAGCCGCGTCGACTCGGCGACGGGGCCCGATCCGTTGAGTACGCGCGACACCGTCGCCGTGGAGACGTTGGCCTGGCGCGCCACCTCCCGGATCGTCACCGACATCAGGATGTAAACGCTAACACAGGACTGTCCGTAAATCCACCGGCGGCGATACATGGTCTTGACCTGGAAACGGCAGGGGGGTAGCGTTTTCACAACCTTGCCGAGAGGCGGGGAGGAGCCGGGAGGGAGAGAGCGATGCCGTGGTCGCCGCGACCCTTCAGGGCTCCCAGCGGGGGACACGTCATCGTCATCGGAGGGAGGATTGATGGGATTCGCATCACGCGTCCGTGATGGCCGGGGGCTCGCGCTCGCCCTCGCGGCGGCGCTGGTCGCCTGCCTGATCGCGGTGTGGGGCGGCGCCGCGACCGGCATGGCAACGCCGGTCCGCGCCGACTCGGGCGGCCCGGCGCCGTCGCTTTGGGACAGGTTCTCGACGCCGCGATCGGTCGAATGGGCCGACGCCACCGGCCTCGATTCGCAGGACATGCTCACCGCGATCAGCGTCGAGGGCGTCTACAACGCGGCGCAGCAGCCGAGCCGGCTCTACCTGCTGCAGTCGCCGAACGACTCGTCCTCACTGGGCGAGGTACCGTCCAGCGTGCACGTCTCCCAGCTCCAGGTCCCGGCTCAGCAGGGCCTCCTGCAGACGCTGCTCGACCGCTACCGGGGCTTCGTCAAAGGGGCCGTCGTCGACGACCCCTCCAACCCGGACACGGTGAACCTGGCCTCGACCATGGCCGGGCTGGACCATGCCATAGTCATCGACCCCAGCCAGGAATCCATGGCGGCCGCCGTCGGCATCCCCGTGGTCTTCAGCTTCGACACCTCGGACTTCACCGCCGACACGCCGGCCGAGACCTACCAGTGGGGCGTGGACAACCTGCTGGCCAGGGCCAACGACCATCTGCTGGTGATGCTCCCGGGGTCGGTGTCCGACGACATCCGCGACTACGCCATCGCGACCGGCGCCTTCATGTTCTACCTGACCTCGACCGACGCGGCCGAGGAGCCGGTGATGAACACGATCATCCAGCACACGCCGGTCGACACCCCGATCATGGGTTACATCCCCAACGAGGGTTCCGACGTCTCCGACCTCTCCTCGCTGGGACACTTCCTGAACGCGTCCGACTTCCTCACCAACGACTCCTTCTGGGCCTCGCTGCCGAGTCCGCCCTTCCTCAGGGAGCACACCGAGCCGGCCCCCATCGCCGCCCAGCCCGACACCGTCTACGTCGCCTTCGTCGTCAGCGACGGCGACAACGCCCAGTACATGCAGCACCAGATGACCGAGGTCTGGCAGCAGGCCAACCTGGGCGCGGTGCCCGAGGGGTGGACCGTCGCTCCGGGCACGGTCGACTTCGATCCGGCCATGCTCGAGTACTTCAACGGCCGCCTGCCCAGGGACAGCGAGCTGATCGCCGGTCCGTCCGGGATCGGATACGCGACGCAGACGCCCTCCTCGAGCCTGACCCAGTTCGGCCAGCTGTCGGGCCAGATCATGCGGCGGGACGACATCAAGACCGCCGACGACTGGGAGAGCCTGGGTGACCTGACCCAGTACGCACAGGCCGCGGGGCTGCCCAGCATCTCCGTCGACGCGCCGCTCGCCTACGAGAGGATCGGGAACACCGTCGTCTTCGGCCAGACCTCGGGGTACGTCGACCCCGCCCAGACGCTGTTCTGCACCGTCGAGCAGCAGAGCGCGGGCGACCAGGCAGGCCAGCCGATGTTCCTGGAGCCGCTGGTCGACGGCTGGTCGATCACCCCGACCGACATCCTCCGCATCGCCCAGCAGCTGGCCCTGGCCGGGCAGGCGGAGGGCCTCAACTACGTGTTCACCACCCCGACCCAGCTGGCTCAGACCATGGACCGCTACTACCAGGGCAAGGAGTCCGGTCTACCCACGGCCAACGCCCAGTCGATGACCGGGGCCCAGGTCCTGGCCGAGCCCAGGCAGACGCCGTCCTATCCCTCCAGCCCGGTCCAGGTCACCGGCCCCAACCTGATCACCAACCCGAGCGGGGCGGACGGCACCACCGGCTGGACCACGGCCGGCGGCACCCGGAGCGCCGACGCCACGCTCAGCGCCACCACCTACCAGGGGCAGCCGGCGCTGCTCTGGACCGACACCACCACCACCCAGCCCGACTGGATCCACTACTACCCGGACGTGCAGAACGGCCAGACCTACACGCTCTCCGCCGAGGTCGCCGGTTCCGGCCAGGTCTACATGGATCCCTGGAACGGCACCACCGACGTCTACACCACGCCGATCAACCTGACCTCGAGCTTCCAGAAGCTGACCTGGACGGTGACCATCCCCAGCGACGCACCCACCGGCCAGACCGGCCAGGCGCCCCAGCTGCAGGTGCGCGAGAGCGGGGCGGGACCGGTGAACGTCTACATCCAGGACGCCAGCGTCCAGGCATCGACCCCCCCGTGCTGAGCTGACTGGGGGACTGCCCCTACGGTGGATCCACACCGTAGGGGCAGGGCGCCGCCGGACCGACGCCCACCGCCGCCGGTGACGGTTCTACGTCGCCGGTGGTCCGTGACGCAGAGGATGGCGGTCGTTCACACGGCTCCAGTGGCTACCGTATCTCCTCGACCAGCAACTCGTTCCCGGCTTTGTCGTAGTAGGCGATCGTCATCTCGTTCATGTCGAACGTCCACTTCTCCACGCCGCTGTCGGCGAGTCCCCTCGACATCTCGACGTAGCTCGTCGTGCCCTCGGTGGCCAGTCTCAGGTGCTCAAGCAACCCTTCTCGACTGCTCGCGTCGGCGATCGTGAAAGTCTCGTGCGCCGGCACCGACATGACCTGGTGGCCATCCTTGCCGAAGAACTCCGAGTGTCCATCGGTCAAGAACGAATCGCTCGTCTCGACGCCGATGGCGTGGAGCGCGCGCAGGTACTGAGCGAGCCTCCCCGGGCTGCCGAGACGATCGTGCAGGTCGTTGATCTGCTCGATCGTGAACATGCGGTCGATTCTATCGACGCCGCGGAGATCGACGATCCCGGGCTGCCAGGCCGTCGATGGCGCATAAGCGCCGGCTTCGTCCCGATCCTTCCCACGCGTCGTCTTTCGCCCCCGGTGATCAGGCGCATCGGGCTCGCCCGCCGGATGGAGCCGCTCGACGCAGCGGCCGCGACCCAACGGAGGCGGACAGCCGGTTAGGCCTCCCCGTTGCTCTTGAGCTTGCGCGTGAACCAGTCGACGATGAGCTCCGCGCGGCGGACGCGGTGCTTGGGCGCTCCGCTTCGGGACAGCTCGTGGCTCTCGGCCGGGAAGCGGTAATACTCGACGTCGTGGCCGCGCCGGTGGAGCGGAACCCAGAGCGAATCGGCCTGCTCGATGTGGCAGCGGAGGTCGTTCTCCGAATGCAGGATCAGCAGCGGCGTCGACATCGATTTGATGTACGAGGTCGGCGACATGCGGAGGAACTCGTCGGGGTCCTCGACCGGGTCGACGCCGAGCTCCTGCTGGAAGTAGCCGCCGGCGTCGGATGACCACTCGAGGGACAGGAGGTTGTTGGCAGAGCGCTCGGAGCACGCGGCCCCGAAGCGATCGTTGTGGCCGATGATCCAGGAGGTCATGAAACCCCCGTAGGACCCGCCGAGCACGCCCAGGCGCTTCGGGTCGATGTACGGGGCCCGCTCCAGGCAGGCGTCGACGAAGGCCATGATGTCCTCGTAATCGACCCCGCCCCAGCCGGTGCCGGGGTCCAGCTTCGACTTCGGCGACAGGATGGCGCGGGCGAAGGGCTCGTCGCCGCCGGAGGATCCGCGGGGATTGGTCCAGAGGACGACGAACCCGCCTGAGGCCCAGAGCTGGACCTCGTCGAACCAGCGCTCGCCGTACTGCGTGTGCGGACCGCCGTGGATCGTCACCAGCGCCGGGTAGCGGCGCTCAGGATCGAAGCCCGGAGGGCGCAGGAGCCAGCCGTCGAGCTCGGTCCCGTCCGGCCTGGTGACCTCGAAGCGCTCCGGCGTCAGCGGCGGGCAGGCGGCCAGGAATCCCTGCTGGTGGCTGGTCAGCTTGTGCTCGGTGCCGTCGCGGAGGACGAAGAGCTCGCTCGGCTCGTCGGCGCCGGTGGCGGTGAAGGCGAGGACGCCGACCACGTACGACCAGCCGGTGACGGAGCGGGTGCCCCCGATCCGCTGCTCGACCTCGCCGCCAGGACCGATCCGCAGGATGTGGACGTTGCCGCGATCCTCGACGCCGGTGAGCAGGTGATCGCCGTCCCACACCGCCGCGTGGCCGTCGCCGTGCGGGAGCATGTTGCGCTCGAGATCGGGCGCGACCAGGGAGGACACGCCCGACTCCAGGTCGAGCACGTGGAGACGCGGGTGGTGGTACCCCACGTCGATCTGCTCCATGTGATACGCGAGCCGTCGGCCCTCCCGGTCGAAGGTCGGGTGGGCGTAGCCGCCCTCGGTCCGGGTCAGCTGCACCGGCTCGGGAACGTCGTCACTGGCGAGGTCGAGGCCGATGCTCCACAGGTCGGACTTGAGCTCCAGGTCCGCGTGCGGATGGCGGCCGGAGACGAAGACGAGCCGGCTCCCATCGGGCGACCAGGCCAGCGGGCCCTCGACCTCCGGACCCTCGGTCAGCTGGCGGGGAGCGGCGCTGCCGGCGGCGGGCACCACGAAGGCGTGGGCCGGCCGGTCGATGGTCCATCCCTCGCCGTTCAGCCGCGAGAAGAGCCGGTCGATCCGCCGCGGCTCCTGGGCGCGCTCGTCCTCGACGTCGTAGCGCGGGCCCCGGACGCGCGAGGTGAAGGCGATGAGGGAACCGTCGGGCGACCACACCGGTGACTCGATGGCCTCGTTGCGCTTGGCCAGCGTGACCACCTCGCCTCTGCCGTCGACGTAGAGCACGTGCAGGGAGTGACCCCGGTCCTTGGCCGCGTCGCCGCCGACGCCGTGGCGCGTGAACGCGATCCGGGTTCCGTCGGGAGACCACGCCGGCTGGCCGTCGCCGTGCTCGCCGGAGGTCAGCTGGCGCGGAGGTGTCGAGCGGTCTGCCGCGGCGAGCCATATCGCGGATCGGTAGGCGTTGCCCTCCAGATCCACCCGCGTCACCAGGTAGGCCACCGTCGCACCGTCTGGTGACAGCGTGGGAGCGGCGACGGTGACGATGCGTCCGATGTCCTGTGGCCTCATCGCGGGGAGGTTAGCTCAGCGATCGGGATCGCCGATCAGTCCGCCTCGTTCCCGGTCTCGGGATCACCGGCCGGCAGTCGTGGCGGACCCGGGACGGCGTGGAGGTCGGCCAGGCGGTCGAGCAGGGGACCGGCCAGTCGGAGCAGCCCGCGCTCGGTCTCATTCAGCTCGCCGAGCGCGGCGGCCAGCCAACGATCGCGTTCGCGCATGTCCTCCTCCAGAGCCGCCGCGCCCTGGGACGTGACGCCGAGCACCGCGCCCCGTCCGTCGAGCTGATTGGGGGACCGGGCCCGAGCTGGCCGCCGGCTGCGCCGTCGGCGTACTCCTGCTGGGCTCGGTCCTGCGTTCCCGCGCCTACGCCTGGTGGGCGGCGGCGGTCACCGCAGCCCTGGTCCTGATCAGCGGCGGCGGGGGATCGACGTACGACATCGCTCGCGTCGGCGCCCTCGCCACCGGCGGCGGCCTGGCCGTGCTGGTGCTCGCCGCCTGCCAGAGGGCCCTCCTGGCGCTTGGCCGCGCATCGCCGCCGGACAGGTGCGAGCGTTCCACCATTCATCAGGCGCCGCCGCAGGCAGCGGCCGTCGGGAGCGGCGGAGAGCCTCTGGTCAGTCGGCGGGCTCGGGGATGGCCTTGATGCGGGCCGGACCGAGCAGGAGCCAGAAGACCGCGCAGAAGTTGATCGCCGCGCAGATGTAGAGGGTCGGCTGGTAGCCGATGTGGGCTCCGATCATACCGCCGATCACTGAGCCGAGCGGGATCGTGCCCCAGATCAGTGTCCGCACCGTGGCGTTGAGCCTTCCCTGGAGCCGGAGCGGCACGATCGCCTGGCGCAGGCTCACCTGGTTGACGTTGTAGGCGGTGGCGCAGAAGGAGAGAAGAAGCCAGCCGGCGCCGAGCAGGATCAGGTCCGGGCCCAGAGGGCTGAGCGGGATCAGAACACTGCCGAAAGCGCCGAGCAGCATGGCCACGACCAGCGTCCGGCCGAGGCCCAGCCGCCTGCCCAGCGTGGCCGCCACCAGGGCGCCCCCGATGGCGCCCACCGAGCCGACCGCGGAGATGCCGCCGACGGTGCCGGGCGAGAGGTGGAGCTGGTGATAGGCGAAGAGCAGGTAGACGGCGCCGCTCATGCCGGAGCTGAGGTTGGAGGTACCGGTGCAGCCGGCGATGTTGCGGATGTCGGCATTGCCGAACATCACCTCGACGCCCTCCCAGAGCTCGACCAGGAACCCGGTCCGCTGTCCCTCCGGCCGGGGGCTGGTCTCCGGCTTTCGGATCCACCAAAGGGAGAGGACCGAGACCAGGTAAGAGCCGGCGTCGACCGCCATCGCCGTCGCCGCCGAGACGGCCTGGATGAGGAAGCCGGCGACGGCCGGGCCGAGCACGCTGGCGGTCGACTGGCTGACCTGCAGCTTGCTGTTGCCGTCGATGAGGTCCTGGCGCTCGATCAGCGAGGGCAGGTAGGACTGGTACGAGACCTCGAAGAAGACGGTGCCGATCCCGCTGATGACGGCAACCGCGTAGACCTGGGTCATGGTCAGGTGACCGAGCACCCCCGCCACCGGGATCGAGCCGATGGCGAGCATGCGCAGGATGTCGCAGACGATCAGTAGCCCCCGGCGGCGGACACGGTCGGCCCACACGCCGGCGACCAGGCCGAGGGCGGGGAAGGCGAGGAAGAGCAGGGCCTCCAGGACCCCGACCTGGACCGCTCCCGCGTGCAGGACCAGGATGGCGACGGACGGCAGGGCAAGCTGGGTCACCTGGCTCCCGAGCTCGCTGACGCTCTGACCGCCCCAGAGCTTCAGGAAGTCCTGATGCCGCCAGAGGCGGCTCGTCGTGGCCGTTGTGTCTCCCTCCCTTCAACGCCCTGTCTTGGTGCGAACGAACCCTATCATCGATGCTCGCCGTCCCCGACCGTGGGCTAACGTGAGCCCGTGTCGGACGTGGTCAAGCGGCTGCTCCGGGCCTGGAGGGGAGAGATCGAGGCCCGATACGTCTACGAGGTGATCGCCGGGCGCGAGCCGGATCCCGACCGAGCACGGATCATTCGCGACATCGCCGACGCCGAGGCCACTCATCGCGAGCGGCTGGAGCAGCGGCTGCGGGAGCTGGGTGAGCCGATCCCCGACCCAGCCTCGGTCAGGATCTCGCCCTGGCTCCAGCTGCAGGCGCGGCTAGCCCCGATCGACCGGTTGCTCCGCGCGCGGGAGGCGGCCGAGGACGACGAGGTCGAGGGCACCTACGGCACGCCGACCGGAGACCAGGAGACCGACCGCGTGCTGGCCTCGATCCGGAACGACGAGCGCTCGCACTCGAGGACGGTGGAGAACCTCTCCGCGCATCCGGGAGGGCCGCCGCCCGACCCGAACGGACCGGAGCAGCGCCTGCGCCGGATCCTGGGTCGGGAGCGGTGGCATCGCGGTGGGCAGGGCTGGGTGTCCGACGCGATCTACGGCGCCAACGACGGACTCGCCGCCGTCTTCGGAATGGTCACCGGCGTCTCCGGCGCCACCGCCGGCTCCAACCTTGTCCTCACCGCGGGCCTGGCCGGCGCCACCGCGTCCGCCCTCTCGATGGGTGTCGGCGCCTGGCTGGCCGCTCGATCGCAGCGGGAGATGGCCCTGGCCAACCGCGAGCAGGAGCGGCGGGAGATAGAGAGCCACCCCGCCGAGGAGAAGGAGGAACTGTCGCTCTTCTATCAGCTGAAGGGGCTGAGTGAGGAGGAGGCGGATCAGCTGGTCGAGCGACTGTCGGCCAACCCCGACGTGTTCCTCGAGCAGCTGGCGGCGGAGGAGAACCTCGGCGGCCCCGACGCCGGCGGCAACGCCTGGACGGCAGGGCTGGCGGGCCTCCTCAGCACCGGGCTGGGAGCGATGGTCCCGGTGCTGCCCTTCTTCTTCGTCCACGGCTACGTGGCGCTGATCTGGGCCGGCGCGGTCTCCCTGATCGCGCACTTCCTCGTCGGCGCCGCCAAGTCGCTGGTCACCCTGAGGAGCTGGTGGGGGGCAGGACTGGAGATGACAGCGGCGGGCGTGCTCGTCGGCGGCGCCACGTACGCGCTTGGTCTGATCTTCCGGGTGGCGACCTGACCCCGGACGGGATTGTCCGTTTGGGTCCCCTCCTGGCACGGACCATGGGTTCGTGAAAGGCACGCAATGGACGTTGACAGGGCCGGCGTCGATGCAGATCGGCGGCGGCCTCGTGGGGACGGGCGTGGTGAGTGCGGCGTTTGGCGACCGGCCGGTCGCCATCACCGCACTCAGCGGAGCAGTTACCGCGATCGGGGCCGGAGCCGGGGCGGTGAGGACCGGACTCGACAAGACTGATCGGGAGACGCCGGAGCAGGGTCGGGATGAGGAGGGCCGGGGAGTCTGATCTAACGGCCTTCGCAAACACGCCGCGAGGTGGGTGACGTTACCCTGGCCCGATCTATGGACCCCATGACGAGGATGCACCGCGTGGATGCAGATCCCGACCGGGTCGGCATCCTGCTGCCGGGAGGCGGCTACACCACGGCAATGCCGCTGCTGTTCTTCGCCAGGTCTCTGCTCCAGGCTCATCGCTGGACCACCGTCGGCGTGGACTGGGAACCACCCGCAGACTTCGGGCGCAGCCCGGGCTGGGTCGGCGATCAGCTGGCCGGTGTGCTCGACACAGCCCGGGCGGACCGTGTCGTCGTCGTCGGCAAGTCCCTGGGCAGTCTGGCCGCGCTGTGGACCGACTCTCCCGCGGTCTGGCTCACGCCGCTGCTCGCTCGTGACGAGCGAGGCCTCGCGCTCGACGCGCTCCTGCGCGAACGACGAGGGGTGGGCATGGTGGAGGCGATCGCCAGGTCGCAGTCGCCCGCACTGCTCATCGGCGGAACCGCCGACCCCTGGTGGGACGGCGAACAGGCCCGGCTGACCGGCAAAGAGGTGCTCGAGGTCGACGGTGCCGGCCACGGCATGGAGCACGACCGGGATCCCCGGCGCTCGGTGGAGACACTCGGCCGCGTCGTCGCCGCGATCGACGACTTCGTCGCCAGCCTCGGCTGATCGACCCCGTTCGGCGCCCGGTCGGCTTCCGGAGCCGCGGTCGACGGGATCCAGGCCCAGCTCCGGCTCTCCGGCACCGTCCGTCAAGGGCGTTGGCCCCTCACGGAGCGGGTTTGCAGGAAATCTGCCTCCGGATGTCGAAATCCGGGCCCCGCGCACGACGGATGGGTAGAGGAACCCGAATCCGCCACACCGCCGAGGAGGCCGTCAGATGATCCCGTCCCTGCCGTTTCCGAACCGCTCCCGCTGGGCGGCCTTCTCCGTGCTCTGCGCGGGGATGCTGATGATCGTGATCGATGGCACCATCGTGAACGTGGCGCTGCCCTCGATCCAGCGCGAGCTCGACTTCTCCGAGTCGGCCCTGGCCTGGGTCGTGAACGCCTACCTCATCCCCTTCGGCGGCGTGCTCCTGCTGGCCGGCCGGATGGGAGACCTGATCGGCCGTCGCCGGATCTTCATCGCCGGCCTGGCCGTCTTCACCGTCGCATCCACCCTCTGCGGCCTGTCCCAGACCCAGGGCATGCTCATCGCCGCCCGGCTTGTCCAGGGCGTCGGCGGCGGGATGACCTCGTCCGTGATCCTGGGCATGGTCGTGACCTTGTTCCCGGGGCGGCGCGAGCAGGCCAGGGCCATCGGCGTCATCGCCTTCATCTGCTCCGCCGGCGGCTCGGTGGGGCTGCTCATGGGCGGCGTCCTCACCGAGGCGGCGAGCTGGCACGGGATCTTCTTCGTCAACCTCCCGATCGGGATCGCGGCGACCGTGCTCGCCCTTCGCCTGCTCGAGCCGGAGCGCGGCATCGGGCTGGCCCAGGGCGCCGACCTCCCCGGCGCGGCGCTGGTCACCACCGCCCTGATGCTGGGCGTCTACACCATCGCCGAGGTCCCCGACAACGGCTGGGGATCGCCGCGGACGCTGATTCTGGGCGGCGTCGCCCTGGCCCTTCTCGCCGGCTTCCTGGTCCGCCAGACGACGGCCGCCACGCCCCTGCTGCCGCTCGCGATCTTCCGTTCGCGGAGCATCTCCGGGGCCAATGTGATCATGGTCCTCGCCGTGGCCGGTATGTTCGGGACCTTCTTCATCGGTGCCCTCTACCTGCGGCTCGTGCTCGGCTACGGTCCCCTCCAGATCGGGCTCGCCTTCCTTCCCGTGGCGGTCTCGATGGGGGCCATCTCCTTCCGCATCTCGGCGCAGGTCAACACCCGCTTCGGCGCCCGGCCCGTTCTCATCGTCGGCCTGGCCATGATCGCCGTCGGCCTCGCCGCCTTCGGCCGCGGACCGGCTCAGGACGGCTACCTGGTCAACGTGCTGCCCTCGATGCTGCTGCTCGGGATCGGCGGCGGCCTGGCCTTCCCGGCCGTCACCTCGCTGGGGATGTCCGGAGCGACCGCGGACAACTCGGGACTGGTCTCCGGGCTGGTCAACACCACGCAGCAGGTGGGCGGCTCGCTGGGCCTGGCCGTGCTGGCCACGCTCACCGCCTCCCGCACCCAGAGCCTGACCCTGGCCGGTGCCGGTGGTGGGGCGGCGCTGACCGGCGGCTACCTCTTCGGCTTCGCGGTCGGAGCCCTGTTCGCCGCGGTGGCGATCGTGGTGGCGGTTCTCGCCCTTCCCGCCGAGGCCGTCGAGCCGGAGGCGGAGACCGAGGACGGCGAGGCCTGCCCGGAGGCGGCCTGATCCGAGCTCTCGTTCAGGAGGTCAGGGCGGGGAGCCCACCGACGGCGGCCGGAGCCGCCGCTCGGAGGCTCCCCGCTCGCATGCGCGGGCCGTCGCCGCCGCGGCGACGTGGGAGCCGATGCCGGAATCAGAGTCCGGCCGCCTCCCCGCTCGCGGCCAGTTCCGCGCCCACCTGCCGCACGCGCACCCAGGCGCGACCACCCGACGTCAGCTCGAGCTCGGCCGCCTCGGCTCGGGGCAGCTGTGCCCAGATCCGGTCGCCGTCGCCGAGGAGCATGTGGACCCGGACCTCGAAGCCGATGGCGACGACGCGCTCGACGGTGGCCTGGCGCGAGCCCGGTCCGGGCCTGCGGTCGACGACGATGTCGTGGGGACGGATCCACCGATCGTCGAACCTGGTGGCCGGCCCCAGGAAGGTGAGGACGAAGTCGTTGGCGGGCTGGTCGTACACGTCCAGCGGCGAGCCCACCTGCTCGATGCGTCCACCGTGGATGACGGCCACCTGGTCGGCGACCTCCATCGCCTCCTCCCGGTCATGCGTGACCAGCAGCGTGGTGATGTGGAGCTGGTCGTGCAGCCCGCGCAGCCAGACCCGCAGATCCTTGCGGACCTGGGCGTCGAGCGCGCCGAAGGGCTCGTCGAGGAGCAGCACCGCCGGCTCGATGGCGAGGGCGCGGGCCAGCGCCATGCGCTGGACCTGTCCACCCGATAGCTGGGCGGGAAAGCGCTTGGCCTGCTCGGTGAGCCGCACCAGCTCGAGCATCTCCGCGACCTTGCTCCGGATCTCGGCCCGCGGGCGTCGCCGCACCTTGAGCCCGAAGGCGACGTTCTCGGCGACGGTCAGGTGACGGAAGGGCGCGTAGCTCTGGAAGCAGAAGCCGATGCCGCGCTTCCGCGCCGGGACGCGGGTCACGTCGTTCCCCCCGATCGCGATCGACCCCAGGTCCGGCATGTCGAGCCCGGCGATGACGCGGAGCAGGGTCGACTTGCCGTCGCCGCTGGGTCCGAGCAGAGCGGTGAGCGAGCCCGACTGCACCTCCAGGCTGACGCCGTCGAGAGCGGTGACCGTGCCGTATCGCTTGGTCACGGAGCGGACCGAGATATCCATCAGGACCTCCCTCTGGCGCGGTCGACGGCTCTCATCGGACCGCCGCCTCCCGCCGCGACCGGCTGAGGCTGAGCAGGCCCAGCACCGACAGCGAGATCAGGGCCAGCAGCACGGCGACCGCGTAGGCGCCCGGCTGGTCGAAGTTGGAGAACCGGTCGTTGACGAGCAGGGTCAGCGTCTGCGTCTGCCCCTCGATCGATCCGGAGACGATGCTGACCGCGCCGAACTCGCCCAGCACCCGAGCGCAGGTCAGGGTGATCCCGTAGGCGAGCCCCCAGCGGATCGCGGGCAGGGTCAGGCGGAGGAAGGTCCGCAGCGGGCTCGAGCCCAGGGTCGCCGCCATCTGCTCCTGCTCGGTGCCCAGTTCCTGGAGGACGGGCATGACCTCGCGGACCACATAGGGCAGCGACACGAAGGCGACGGCGAGGACGATCGAGGGCGGCGAGAAGATGACCTGGATGGCGTGGGCGCTGAGCCAGCCTCCGATCCATCCGCCCTCGCCGTAGAACAGCACCAGGGCGAGCCCGATCACGACCGGCGAGACCGAGAGCGGGAGATCGCAGAGCGCCTCGAGCAGCCCGGCTCCGGGGAAGCGGTGACGCACCAGGAGCAGCGCCGCGCCGACGCCGAAGACGGTGTTGGCGACGACGGCGATGACGCCGGTGCCCAGCGTCAGCAGCAGCGCGTGCACGGCGTCGGGGCTGCTGACCGCGGCCCAGACGGCGGCCAGGCCGGGGGAGAGGGCGCGCCAGAAGATGGCGCCGACGGGGAGGGCGATCAGCACCGCCAGGTAGCCGAGGCCGAGGCCGCGGATCAGCCAGCGCCCCCTCATGGGCGTCCCCTCAGGTGGGCGTCGACCCGCCCCCGGACCACGCCCAGGGCGAGCAGCACGACCAGGGAGATGAGGAGCAGCTCGACGGAGACCGCGGCCGCGGCCTGGAGGTCGTTGCTCTGGACGAGGTTGAAGATGCGGACCGAGGCCAGCTCGGTCTTGAAGGGCAGGTTGCCCGAGATCAGCACCACCGATCCGAACTCGCCGAGGGCACGGGCGAAGCCGAGGCCGGCGCCGACCAGCAGGGCCGGGGCCATGACCGGCAGGATCACCCGGCGAAAGGTCGTCAGCGAGGACGCGCCCAGGGTGGCGGCCGCGTCCTCCACCTCACGGTCGAGCTCGATCAGGACCGGCTGGACCGAGCGGACGGAGAAGGGGAGGGTGACGAAGGCCAGGGCGAGCACGATCCCGGCCCAGGTGTAGGCGACGTCGACGTGGACCGGGCTCGTCGGCCCGTAGAGGCTGAGCAGCGTGAGCCCGGCGATGACCGTGGGCAGCGCGAAGGGCAGATCGACGATCGCCGCGACCACGCGCTTGCCCGGGAACTGGTCGCGGACCAGCATCCAGGCGATGAGCGGTCCGGCGAGGGCGTTGACGGCGACGACCACCGCCGAGCTGATCACGGTCAGGCGCAGCGCCGCCAGCGCCTCGGGCTGGACCACCGCCTCCACGAAGGAGGGGAGACCCGCCTGGAACGCCTTGGAGAGGACCGCGGCGAGAGGAAGGAGGACGAGCAGGCTCAGATAGGTCGTTGCCAGCGCCGGGCCCAGCACCCTGGTCAGATCGAGGCTCGCGGCGGCGCCTCGTCCACCGGCGCGGGGGCCGGTCAGATCCAGGGCGATGGGCGCCGGGTCAGTCACTCGAGGTGCCCACCCCGACCGACTGCTCGATCCTGGCGACGATGCCGTTGGTCGGGTCGAAGAACTTGGTGTTGACCTTGGACCAGCCGCCGAGATAGCCGATGTCGAAGAGCTTGGCCGGCTTGGCGAACTTGAACTGGCCGGCGACCGCGGGATCGACCGGGCGGTAGCCGAGCTGGCCCCAGAGCTTCTGGCCGGCGGAGGAGGTCAGGTAGTTGACGAAGGACTGGGCCGCCGCCCTGTGCTGGCTGTCGCTGGTCACCGCGATCGGGTTCTGGATGAGGATGGTCTCCGCGGGAATCACGTAGTCGACCGCGGCACCGTGGGTCTTGGCGGCGATGGCGTCGTCCTCGTAGTCGATGAGGACGTCCCCCTCGCCGCCGGTGAAGGTGACCAGGGCGTCGCTGGCGCTCTTGTCCTGGACGGCGATGTGCCGGAAGAGCTGCTCCAGGTAGGCCCTGGCCTGGGTGGGGCTCTTGCCCAGCTTGAGCTGCGCCCCGTAGGCGGCCATGATGTTCCAGCGGGCGCTGCCCGAGCTGAAGGGGTTGGGTGTGATGACCTTGATCCCGGAGCGGGTCAGGTCGCTCCACCCGTGGATGTGCTTGGGGTTGCCCCTGCGCACGACCAGCGCCACCACCGAGTTGGTGACCATGCCGTTGTACGGCCTTTTGTCCCAGCTCGCGGCGACCTTCCCGGCCTTGACCACGCTGTCCATGTCCGGCGCCAGGGAGAAGTTGACGACGTCCGCGGGGAGGCCGGCGGCGACCGACTTGGCCTGGGTGCCGGAGGCGGCGAAGGACTGGCTGAAGGTCACGTTCCTGCCCGCCGCGGTCTTCCGGTACGCCGCGATCAGCTTGGCGTAGGCGGACTTGGGGGTCGAGTAGGCGACCAGGGAGAGGTTGACCGGCCCGCTGTCGGCGTCGGCGGTGGAGGCTCCGAGCACGGCCAGACCGGGAGCCGCGAGAAGGGCCGCGGTCGCGGTGAGGAACCGCCTCCGGGGCAGGATGATCGATGCTGAACTCACTGCAATCTCCAATCGGGTGGGGCCGGCACCCTGGGCTCGAGATCGCCCTCCGGCCGCGTTCTTCGAATCACCGACGAGCCGGGGCGGCCGGACCGGACGAGCCGCGCAACGCATCCCTCCCTTTCGCGCCGAAAGCCTACTTCGATTCGCATATAACTTCTGCGTCGCTCCCATCGATTCCACTTGTCCTGTCCCCCATAGTGGGGACATAGTTGGACTTAGGGCCTTCAGCGTAATAAGGCGGACAACCACGCATCGGGTCGAGAGCTGTGGACCCCCACGACTCTCGATGCCGATCTCGAGCGCGGATCCAGAAATCCATCGTTCAACTCATTGTCGGACCAGCTAATTGCGGCGAG
>DATAXV010000002.1:0-23806 GCA_036272915.1 Candidatus Dormiibacterota bacterium | reverse complement strand
GGGGCAGGCTGAGGTAGGCGTTCACGGTCGAGGGCAGGTAGTCGTCCAGCATCCGCTTGACCATGAACAGATCGATGCCGCCGTGGCCGTTGCTCTCCCGCCGCCCGAGCAGCTCCTGGGCCCGGCGCTGGACCCTCCTGGCCAGCGAGCGGCCGGGCTCGGGCAGGCGCTCCCAGCGGTCCTGCTGTGGCAGCCGCTGAACCGGCGGCCAGGGCGATCGCGGCGGGGCGGTGGGCGGGAACACGTGGCGAACCCGACGGCGGTGGCGGAGCATGTTGACGCCCGCCCAGCCGAGCATGGCCAGCGGCCCGAGGAAGAGGGCTCCGAGGATGGCGAGGATGAAGATCGCCAGAATGACTCCGGCCAGCATCCCGAGGACGCCGAGGACCAGCCAGGGAGCGACCAGCGTCGCCATCAGCGCGGCGGCGGCGCCGAGAAGAACGACCTGGGGGTGATGCCGCCAGCTCCTTCGCATCCTGACCTCCGGGAGGAGTCTACGCGAAGGATCCCGAACCGGTGCCGGGGCGAGTTGCGTGGGCGGACCCCCTCCCAGCGGGGATCCTGGCGCGGGACCCTCAACTACGTCAAGATTGGATGATGGCGACGAAACGCGCGCCAGCGGTAGAGGGAATGCAGCTGGTGTCGATGCTCCGACGCGGCTACCGCGAGGCCTCCGTCGTCGTTACCCACGTCCTCGGCGAGCACCACCTGACCCAGCTCGAGTACCACCTCCTCCTCGACCTGAGCTGCGCTGTGGACGGGTGTGGCCAGTCGGAGATCTCGGCCCACCTCCAGGCTCCGAAGACACGCATCTCGATCCTCGTCCGGGGGCTGGAGCAGCGCGGGCTGGTCGAGTCGGTCCGTCCCGAAGAGGACCGGCGCCAGGTCAGGGTTCGCCTCTCCCCGCGCGGCGAGGAGCAGCTGGCCTGCACGCAGCAGGCGATTCAGCAGGCGATGCGGGAGTTCGTCAAGGGGCTGCCCCCGGAGGACCTGATCAGCATGCTCCAGGGCGCGCTGCGGAAGTATCTCGACCTCGACGTGACGATCACGCTCGCCGGGATCAGCGCGAGCTGAGGCCGGCCCGGACGACCTCGGCCGCCAGCTCGGCCGCGCCGGGCGCGGTCCGCGCCAGCCACAGCAGCTCCGGCCAGCGGGTGGGTGAGAAGGTGGCCGGCGTGACGTGGCCCCAGTCGGTGGACAGCTCGTGGTCGGGCGTGTCGAGGACGACCCTGACCACGGCCGCCGGCCCTCGCTGCAGGATCAGGCCGGCCTCCATGTCGGCGGTCGAAAAGCCCATGTCGGCCCAGCGCTGCCGGTCCTGGCCGGTGACCAGGGTCGGCGAGGTCAGCATCGGCCTGGTCTCCGATAGCAGGCCGAGCGAGCGCGCGCCGGCGACAAGCCGGTCGACCATGGTCTGATCGCAGTCGAGGGGGTCGCCGTCCGGCATCGACACGGACCGGGGGATCGCGATCGTGCCCGGCGTCAGTCGGTCCATGGCGCCGCAGAGTCCGACGACGACGGCGACGCCGTCCCACCTCGGGATCCCCCTCTTGCAGGCGATTCCGACCTCGATCACATCCGCGTCGCGCAGCCTTCGCCGCGCGGCCCGGGCCTCGAGACGCGTGGCCACGATGAGAGCTGGGCGTTCTGGCCCGACACCATCCACGAGAGGGAAGCGTATCGGGTCTGTTTACCCGTCCGGCGCTCGTGGACCGAGTCCCCGCCGCCTGGCCAGCCACAGACGGCACTGACGCGACGTCAGGCGTCGCTGGAGAGGGCCTTGTCCTCCATCTCCCAGGCGTGATCGAGCATGTGGTAGGCGCACCGCCGGATCACGAACTGGACGGTCCAGCTCCGAGTGAAGGCGCCCCGGGCGTTGTATTCACGGATCCCCGCGCAGAGTGCGTCGCGATGGGCGCGAAGCGCATCCGGACTCGGGTTCTGCCAGGTGTCCGGTGGTGAGGTCACGCCAACCTTCTTGGCGAACTCGACGACCTCTGCGCCATACGCGTGACGGACGATCTCGTCCCGCTCACGTCCTCCACCACGAGGCCCCTTTCGCACCTTGGAGACCCGTGCGGCGACATCGTCGAAGTAGGTCCAGGACGCCCGGAGCAGGGCGAGCTTCCGCTCGCACTCAGCCTCGCTCATCGGCTGCTGTTCAGGCTGCGCCGACCTCATCGAGACACCGTAGAAGTCCGTCATGCCCATGCCCTCTACGCGCTCGACGGCCTCCATCCGCCCGGTGGCACCGAGCTCATCCGACAGGCCGGCAAGCTCGACCACCCTGGCGAACCGAGGCCGGTACCGCTCGAGGACGGCGATGGCGTCCTCCTCGGACTTGCCGCTTCTTTCCCAGCCGGGCCAGTCGAACGCCACGGCGACCGCGACGGGCTTCTTCCTGCCGTGCTCGACCATCACCCGGATCGGGACTGACATGGCCCCAACCCTACACAGGCGGGTCGGCCCGATCAAATGGAATCGCAGGCCGATGGGAACGTGTACGTTGCCCGGTCGTGTGAGGCCTCAGGGTCCCGGGTCGTGCCGGAGACTGCCGCGGGGCCGTCTCGAGACTGATGATGGTCACCCGCAAAAGGCCCTCGTGTGCGGGCGCCGGCACTGTCCGTCTCCCGTCCGCTCGGGAGTGCCATATTCCGGCCATGGCCGCAGCAGCCGAGGATCCCACACCGGATGGGCCCATGCCCTTCGACATCTCCTGGCTTGGGCAGATAGCACGCTGGACCGGGGAGTGCGCCCAGGCGGAGGCGGTCCGACGCCGGCATCCTGGCCCGGCGGTGACGCTGTTCGGCTCCGCCAGATCCAAAGGGGGACAGCCCGGCTTCGATGGGGCGGTGCGCGTGGGCAGACGGCTGGCCGAGCGCGGTGTGGCGGTGATCACCGGCGGGGGGCCTGGCGCCATGGAGGCGGCCAACCTCGGCGCTCACGGGGTCGACCCCGCGCTCAGCATGGGCTTCAACATCCAGCTGCCGCACGAGCAGTCGGGCAACGACTACGTGCTTGACGGTGTCACCTTCTCCGACTTCGCTCCGCGGAAGGTGTCGATGGTCGACCTCGCCGACGGATTCGTCTTCGCCGAGGGGGGCTGGGGCACGCGAGACGAGCTCTTTGAGGTCCTGACCAAGACGCAGACGCAGCGAGGCGCTCGGCGCCCGGTCGTCCTGCTTGAGAGCCGGCCCGGGATATGGGACCCTCTCCTCAGCGACGCTCGCGAGCTGGCCGATGCAGGCATGATCTCGTGCCAGGACCTGGCACTGCTGCAGGTCACGGACGACCCCGAGCGAGCGGCCGACCTGGCCAGCGAACCGGCGCTGTCGGGCCTGCCCCTGAAGAGCATGGCCGAGACGGTGCCGGCCTGGGGACCCATCCACAAGCTCCTTGACCAGCACGGCCTTGAGGCGGCCCTCCTCGACCCGGTCGCCTCTCCCGGCGGACGGCATCCGGTGGTGGTGCTGCCGGCCTCCTGGCTTCGGGGACCGGCCGCGACCGCGGACGGGGGGACGCTCGGTGACCAGCTGAGCTCGACCCTTCAGGAGGACGGCTACCGGCCGACGGACGTGCGGGTGGCGGCCACCGGGGTCACTGCTCGGGAGTACAGGAGAGGGGACGGAGACTCGGTGACCGTGGCCTCCGTCGACTGGCACGGTGCGATTCGGCCCTATCCGGTCGCAGCCATCGAGGACGCCGTGGAGCGGTCCCGCCACTCCATCGGTCCCGACAACCACGTCCTCGGCGGCGCCCACCGGCTGGCGCTGACGCTGGCATTGGAGCGCGGGTCCCTGGACCAGCTGCTGACTCAGCCGTGGGTTGGACCGGACGCGACGGAGGGGGCGATCACCCTGCTTTCGCGCAATCCATCACGCACCAACATGAACCTGGCGAGCCGGCTCAAGAGAGCCCACGAGCACCCCGGAGAGATCCCGACGGCCGGTCAGGTCCCTGGCCGCAGCCGCGAGCAACACAGGGCCGAGCGGGGAATCGGCTGACCTGGCGCGCCTCCTCGCGGGGTGAAGCGCCTCAGACCGCCATACCGGCTCGGCGGTACCAGTTCACGGCCCGCTCGAGCGCACCCTCGACCGGGGACGCCCACCAGCCCAGCTCTCGCGCCGCCCGAGCCGAGCTGGCGTACATCAGCTCGGCCGACATCCGCGCCCCCTCCAGGGGGACGACCGGAGTCCCGCCGATCAGGCGGCACCGAACCTCGTCGATATGCGCCATCGCCAGCACCAGCGAGTGGGAGAGGCGCACCCTCGGCACCGGGCGACTGGTCAGACGCGCCAGTGTCCGCCAGATGTCGTCGAAGGTCATGTCCTCGCCGCCGAGGATGTAGCGTTCGCCCGGCGATCCCAGCTGCAGGGCGAGGATGTGAGCTCGGGAGACGTCCTCGACCGGGACCAGGTTCATGCCGCCGTCGACCACGGCCGGCATCCGCCCGCGGACGAAGTCGAGCACGATGCGCCCGGTCGGCGTCGGCCGGGCGTCCCCCGGGCCCACCGGGGCGGTGGGCAGGACCAGGACCGTGGGCACCCTAGCCGACAGGGCGACGTACTCCTCCTCGACCTTGGAGGCGTGGTAGTCGCGCCTGGTGCTGGGGTGCGGGTGGTCTGCCTCGCTGGCCGGTATGCCATCGTGAGACGGTCCCACCGCGGCCGAGCTGGAGGTGACCACCGCCTTCTCCACGCCCGCGATGTGTGCCGCCTCGAGCAGCCCCTTGGTGCCGGCGACATTGGTCTCCCACACCGCCTGGCGGTCCCGGGGCGAGAACGAGTAGGCGGCGGCGACGTGGACCAGGTAGCGGCACCCGCGCATCGCCGTCGCCAGTTTGCCGCAGCGGCGAAGGTCGCCCGAGACCAGCCGCACCCGCTCGTCGACATCGGCGTCGGGGTCCCTGACCAGGGCCCTCACGCGAAAACCGGCGTCCAGCAACGCCTGCAGCACGTGGCCGCCGACGAAGCCGGATGCCCCGGTCAGGAAGACCTCGTCCACCGTGGGCCTCAGCGGGTGCCCGCCGCCCGGAGCATCTGCCGGAGCGAGGTCATGGTGGCGACGACCGCCGTGGGCTCGTAGCCGCAGTGGGCCATGCAGTTCTCGCACTTCGGATGCTTGCCGCGGCCGTACTTGCTCCAGTCGGTCTCCTCGAGCAGCTCCTTGTAGCTCTCGGCGTAGGGCTCGTCCGACATCAGATAGCAGGGCCGCTGCCAGCCGAGGACGGAGTAGCAGGGGATGCCCCAGGCGGTGCACTGGAAGTCCACCTTGCCCTCCAGGAAGTCGAGGTAGAGCGGGCTGTGGTTGAGCCGCCAGCGGTCCCGCCCGCCGTCGGCGAAGACCTCCTTGAAGATCTCGCGGGTCCGCTTGACCCCGAGGAAGTTCTCCTGGTCCGGCGCCTTCTCGTAGGCGAAGCCGGGTGCGATCTCCATGTTGTCGACCTGGAGCTCGTCGTTCAGGTAGTTGAGGATGCCCTTGATCGACTCGGGGTTGTCGGGGCCGAAGAAGGTGCTGTTGGTGGTGACCCGGAAGCCCCGCCGCTTGGCCTCCTTGATCGCCGCCACCGCCTTGTCGAAGACGCCCTCGCGGCAGACCGACTGGTCGTGGCGCTCGCGCAGCCCGTCGATGTGAACCGACCAGGCGAAGTAGGGGCTGGGCTCGAAGAGGTCCAGCTTTCGCTCCAGGAGCAGCGCGTTGGTGCAGAGATAGACGTACCGCTTGCGCTCGACCAGCGCCTTGGCGATGAGGTGGATCTCCTTGTGCGCCAGCGGCTCGCCGCCGGCGATGGAGACCATCGGCGCGTCGCACTCCTCGACCGCGGCGACGCACTGCTCGACGGTCAGGCGCTTGGCGAGGATGTCGTCCGGATGCTGAATCTTGCCGCACCCGGCGCAGGCCAGGTTGCACTGGTACAGGGGTTCCAGCTGGAGCACGAGGGCGAACTTCTTGGTCCGCCTCAGGTACAGGTTCTTGAAGACATGCCAGGCGACCTTCGTCTCCTGCCGCATCGGTATCGCCATCGTCAGACCTCCTCGATCCCATCGGCCATGGCGAGGGCCATGGTCGGGAAGACGTGCCGGTAGAGGTGATAGTTGAGGTAGAAGTCCCGGGGGAATCCGGTTCCGGTGAACTCGGGCTCGTCCCAGGTGCCGTCCTCCTGCCGCTCGCGAAGGAAGTACAGGCCGCGCGCACAGGCGTCGTGACCCCTTCTGCCCGACAGCATCAGCGAGATCAGGGCCCAGGCCGTCTGCGACGCGGTGCTGACGCCGACGCCGGCGAACGAAGGGTCCTCATAGGAATGGCAGGTCTCGCCCCAGCCGCCGTCGGGGTTCTGCCTCGAGACCAGCCAGTCGCAGGCCCGGTCGACCATGTCGTGGCCGACGCCGAGCGCGGTCAGCCCGGAGACGCAGCACCAGGTGCCGTAGATGTAGTTGACGCCCCAGCGGCCGAACCAGGACCCGTCCGGCCGCTGCTCGCGCCGCAGGTAGTCGAGGCCGCCCTGGACCATCGGGTCGTCGAGCGGCGCCCTGACCGCGGCGAACATCTCCAGGACGTGGGCGGTGACGTCCTCGGTCGGCGGGTCGAGAAGGGCTCCGAAGTCGGCGAAGGGCAGCCGGTAGGCGAGCTGGTCGGTGTTGTCCCGGTCGAACGCGGCCCAGGCACCGTTCCTGGAGCGCATCTCCCGGACCCAGCGGACGGCCCGGGCGCAGGCCTCCTCGGTCCCGGGGTGGGGGCCCGCCTCGAGCAGGCCGCAGACGACGACGGCGGTGTCGTCGATGTCCGGATAGACATCGTTCTCGAACTCGAAGGCCCAGCCTCCGCCCTCGGTCACGCCGGGGCAGCGGACCTGCCAGTCGCCGACCCCGACCTCGTTGACCTGCTCCTTCAGTGTCCAATCCACCGCCCGGCGGACGGCGTCGTCGGCGGTCGTCCGGCCGGCGAGGGCGAGGGCGCGGATCACCCAGGCGGTGTCCCAGACCGGCGACATGCAGGCCTGGAAGCGCCATCCCTCGCGATCGTTGAGAGCGAAGCCCTCGAAGCCGGCGATGCCCTTGCGCATGACCTCGTGATCCGTCCCCATCCCCTCCAGATGGAGTCCGATCAGGGAGTAGACCCAGGGCGGCTGGATCCCGCCCCACCCGCCGTCCGCCTCCTGGCGCTCGACGATCCAGCGGCTGACCGCCCTCCTCGCCCGGGGCCGTCCGGGATGGAGGGGGAGGCGGTCATAGAGCTTGAGCAGCTGGTCCAGCCACCAGAACGGTCCCGAGCCGGGGACCCGGTGGAGGAGGGGCTCGGTGCCTTCGACGACCAGCTCGGGGAGTGAGACGCCGAGGTCGCGCACCGGTCTGCGGGTCAGGACCAGGAGCAGCGGTGCGATCGTCCCCCTCGCCCAGCAGGCGAAGTTGTAGAGGTTGAGCGGAGCCCACTTGGGCAGCCAGATCAGCTCCGGCGGCATGCTCGGGACCCCCTCCCAGGGGTATTCGCCGAAGAGCGCCAGCCAGATCTTCGTGAAGATCCGGGCCCTGGCCACGCCGCCCAGCCGGTGGATCAGGCGTAGGGCGCGGGCCAGCGGCTCGGCGGAGGCGTCGAGCCCGAGCACGCGCAGCGCCGCGTAGGCCTCGATGGTCGTGCTCAGATCGGCGGGGCCCTCGTGGTAGAGGGCCCACGAGCCGTCCTCGCGCTGGCCGCGCAGGATGTGCTCGATCGCTCCCTGCCGGATCGGGTTGAGGTCGAGGTCGAGGAACCGGCAGAGCAGCACGTGCTCCGCGGTCATGGTCACGTTGGTCTCGAGCTCGCCGGTCCACCAGCCCTCGGCGTCCTGCCGCTCCAGCAGCCAGTGCACGGCACGGCCCAGTGCATCCTCGGTCATCACCTTCATCACGCCGCAACCTCGTCGGGCAGGGAGGCCAGCGAGCGGGCCAGGTGCTCCGCCGCCATCCTTCCACTGCGTACGGCCGACTCCATCGTCGCCGGCCAACCGGTCTCCGTCCAGGCCCCGGCCAGGGCCAGGTTGGGGAGGGGGCTCGCCGAGCCCGGCCGCACCAGGCCCGGGCTGGGCACGAACGTCGCCTGGGGGTCGCGGGTGGCGCGCCCCTCGACCGGCCGCCGCCCGCGCAGCGCCGGCAGGTGCCGGGCGAGCTCGGCGTGGCAGAGCTCGACCAGCTCCGCCTCCGGCTTGGTCACCATCTCCGCCGCCGCGCTGAGGCTGCAGCAGAGGTAGCCGGGCCGCTTGCGGAACACCCACTGCACCGGCGACGAGACCAGGGCCGCGAACTCGATGCCCGGGCCGAGCTCCAGGCTCTCGTCGCCGTACCAGAGGTGGACGTCGACGATCGGCTGGTTGCGGAAGGCGCCGAGGCCCTCCTGCTCGGGCAGCAGCCGGGTCAGCCGGTCGGGCGGCACCGCCAGCACCGCGCCCGCCACCTCGATCTCGCCCTCCGGCGTGGCCAGCGCGCGGAGCCGTCCGCCCTCCCTGACCAGCCCGGTCACCGGCGTGCGCAGCCGCAGGGTGCCGGCCTGCTCGGCCGCGGCCTCGGCGATCCGGGCCAGCGGGACCCGCGACCACCCGATGCGGCAGGCGTCGGCACCGGCCAGGAAGGCGGTGGTGAGCACGAACTGGCCGGCCTCGGCCGAGCACGCCTCGAGCGGCGCGTTGAGGGCGGGGACCAGGAACGGATCCCAGAAGGCGGCTCTGGCCACCGGTCCCTGGCCGTGGCCGTCGAGCCAGCCGGCCATGCTCTCGCGGGAGTGGGCCGGGCGGCGCGCGGCGAGCATGGCCCTCGCCACCTCGATCCGGCCGCGCAGGCCGAGGAGCCGGTGCGCGAGCAGCGCCGGGGCGAGGTGCAGCGGTGCCGGCAGCCGGCCGGCGTGGAGGCGAGCCGTCCCGCCCTCGCCCAAGAGCAGCACCTCGAAGCGGGGCTGCAGGTAGAGCTCCTGCTCCATGCCGACGTCGCGGACCATCTGCCGCCAGGCGTCGAAGCAGCCGAGGAACACGTGCTGGCCGTTGTCCACCTCGACGCCGCCGGCGCTGAACGAGGTCGCCTTGCCGCCGACCAGCCGGCTCCGCTCCAGGATCTCCACCTCGAACCCGCGGCGGTGAAGCTCCAGGGCTGCGCTCAGGCCGGCCAGGCCGGCGCCGACGACGGCGACGCGTGTGCTCATGCGTGCAGCCAGGCCCCGACGGCGACCGAGAGCTTGCGCGACGGGGGCAGCGAGATCCGCTCCTCCAGCACCCGGCGCGGGTTGCCGGCGATCTCCTCGAGGATGCCTCGGTAGATCCCGGCCATGGTCCGGACGCAGGCGGCCGAGGAGTGGGGGATGTGGTCGCAGACGTGGAGGCCATCGGCGTAGAGACCCCTCGCCCGATCCACCTGGTGGGCGACGAAGCCCTCCCAGCCGTCGCCGCAGCGCAGCGCCAGCACGTCCTCCACGCTCATGCCGAACTGCCGGAGGTCCCCCTCGGGGAGGTAGCAGCGGCCCATGCCGGCGTCCTCGCGGACGTCGCGGAGGATGTTGGTCAGCTGCAGGGCCAGGCCCAGCCGGTTGGCCCGGTCCAGACCTTCGGGGCTGGAGTCGCCGAAGATGCGCACGCACATCCGGCCCACCGCTCCGGCCACCCGCCGGCAGTAGGCCTGGAGCTCGTCCCAGTCGGCGAAGCGGGGCGGGGTCAGGTCCATGGCCACCCCGTCGATCACCTCCTCCAGCTCGGAGGCCTGGATGCCGTAGCGGTCGACCGCCTCGCCGAGGATCACGGTCACGGCGTCGTCGCGGGTCCCGCGCAGGCAGGAGCGCAGCCGCTCCCGCTGGCGCTGGATGCCGGCCTCGGCGCCGCCGAGGCCGCTGTCGGCCTCGTCGTCGACCTGCCGGGCGAAGCTGTAGAGCGCGTAGATCGCCGTCCGCTTCTCGTGGGGAAGGGCGATGAAGCCCCAGTAGAAGTTGGTCGCCTCCTGGCGCGCGATGCGCGCGCACTCGCGCTGTGCTCGCCGCAGCCGGCTGCGCCGTGAGGCCGCCGCCCTGGTCGCGCCGAGATCGCTCACGATCGCACCTCCTGGGCGGGCGGCATGCCGCCGCCCCGGGTCCGCCAGAGCGCACCGAGCATGATGCGCACCTTGGCCGACATGGGCACGCTGGGCCGGACCTCGTCGGTCCGGTACCCTCCGCGCTCGACGGCGGCGACGATCGCCTCCCCGCCGAGGCGGTACATGGCCAGCTGCAGACCGAGCCGGCCCGGAACCGCGGCCTCCAGCTGGTGGCCCGAGCCGAGCAGGGTGCGGGCCTGCTCGCACATCGCCCTGATCGCCCCTCGAGTGCCCTCGGCGGCGATCTCGGCCTGGGGCAGGTAGCACCGACCCTTGCCCTCGTCGACGCGCACGTCCTGGGCGAAGTTGGCCAGCTGCAGGCCGTTGCAGACGTCGTCGGAGAAGCGGACCAGGCTCTCGTCGGCGACGCCGAAGACGGCGAGCACGATCCGGCCCACCGGCGAGGCGGAGAGCCGGCAGTAGGCGATGACGTCCGCCCACTCCTGGTAGCTCTGGACCCGCTGGTCCTGGACGTTGGCGTCGATCAGGTCGAGGAAGGGCCTGGCCTCGAGGTGCAGCTCCCGGACCGAGGTGGAGAGGGCCATCAGCACCGGATGGGCCGGCGTGTTGCCGGCGAAGAGGCGCTCGACGTCCCGCCGCCAGAGGTCGAGCCGGCCGAGCGCGTCCGCCTGGTCCCTCGACTCGTCGCCGAGGTCGTCGACGCTCCGGCAGTAGGCGTAGACGCGGGCCATGTGCGGACGCAGGCGCCGCGGCACCAGGGGCGACGAGACCCAGAAGTTCTCGTAGTGCCCCTTGAGCAGCGTGCGGCACCATCGATCGGCGTCGGCCATCGCCTTCATCTCAGGCCCTCACCAACCCCGGCCGCTGACCTGGATCGTGACCTGGCGGACGCGGGGCGAGCAGAGCTCGATCAGGAAGAGGCGCTGCCACGCGCCGATGGCCAGACGCCCGGCGCTGACCGGCACCGTCTCGCTCGAGGAGAGGAGCAGGTGCTGGCAGTGGGCGTGGCCGTTGATCGGCTCGTCGTCGGGAACATCGACCCGCTCGGCCATGTTGTCGTGCCGGTATCCGCCGGGCGGGACCAGCCGCTGCAGCAGGCCGCGGAAATCGTTGAGCAGCAGGGGCTCGTTCTCGTTGATCCGGATCGCGGCGGTGGTGTGGTTGGAGAAGACGTGGACCTGGCCCTCGAGCACGCCGGAGCGCGCGATCACCGACTCGATGTCGTCGGTGATGTCGACGAACTGGCCGGGACCGGGCGTCTCGTACCGCTGCACCTCGGAGTGGAGCATCGACTGGGGCGCGCCACGAGTCTGGAGACGCGGCGTGCCCCTGAGCTCGTTGAGCGAGGCGCATCCGGTGCAGAACATCGTCAGCTTCAGGGCCTGGACCAGCTCCGTGCCCAGTTCCCTGGCGGAATCGGCGCCGCCCGCCGCGGCCCGCAGGAAGGGCCCGGCCAGGCCGACCAGGTCGGCGCCGAGGGCGACCGCCTTGGCCACCTCGACGCCGTCGCGGACGCCGCCGCTGGCGAAGAGCACGGCCCCCGGGGCGACCCGCCGCGCCGCGCGAATCGCCTCGGCGGTGGGGATGCCCCAGTCGGCGAAGGCGCCCGCCACGCGGCTGCGCCAGCCATCGAGGCGGTGCCGCTCGACCTCGCTCCAGGAGGTGCCTCCGGCGCCGGCGACGTCGACCGCGGCGACGCCCACCTCGAGGAGGGCCTGGACCATGTCGGCGGCCATCCCCCAGCCCACCTCCTTGACCACGACCGGGCGCTCCAGCCCCTCGCAGAGCTCGGCGATGCGGGGGATCAGGTTCGCGAAGCAGGTGTCGCCCTCCGCCTGGAGGGCCTCCTGGAGGGGATTGAGGTGGAGCACCAGCGCGTCCGCCTCGAGCAGGTCGAGCAGCCGCCGGCAGTCGTCGGCGGTGACGCCGCGGTTGAGCTGCACAGCACCCAGGTTGGCGAGCAGCAGCGCGTCCGGCGCCCGGTGCCTGACCCGAAACGAGGGCAGCACCTCGGGATGCTCGAGCAACACGCGTCCGGAGCCCAGGCCCATGGCCAGGCCGAGGTCGGCCACCGCCTCCGCCAGGGTGGCGTTGATCCGGCCCGCCTCCTCGGTGCCCCCGGTCATGCAGGAGGCGAGGATGGGGGCGGCCAGCCGGCGGCCGAAGACGGTCGTCGCGGTCGACACCTGGTCGAGGTCTATCTCGGGCAGGGCGCGATGCAGGAAGCGGTAGTCGTCGAACCCGGTGTCGACGCCCTTGGCGGCGACGTCCTCCTCCAGGTTGATGCGGATGTGATCGGCTTTGCGCGCAACCGTCCGCGGCCCGCTTCCGTTGCTGTGCCCGGCTCCGTTCCCGTTCCCGTTCGAGGTGGGTAGGGCCGGAGCCGTGGTGTCAGCGATTCCTTTGGGCGACGTGGTGCGCGACATGGGCAAACTCCTCGACGCGGTCGGCCTCGAGCCCGGTGCGCTGGATCTCGGTGACCGCCTCCCGGGCTCGGGTGGTGGCGGCGTCCACGGTCAGATCCGGACCACCAAGCTCCATCAGCAGGTGGCGGATCCGTGGCTCATCCTCGGGACCTCGGCTCTGATAGAGCCGTCGGAGCTCCTCCTTGCCGGAGGGATCGGCCGCGTCATAGGCGGCGATGACGGGGTGTGACCCCTTGCGGCGGACCAGGTCGTTGGCCTTGGACTTGCCGGTCAGCTCCGGCTGTCCCCAGACCCCGAGCCAGTCGTCGCGCAGCTGGAAGGCGATGCCGAGCAGCCGCCCGGCCCGGCGGAAATGACCCGCCTCGTCGGGGTCGGCGCCGCTCATCGCCGCACCGGCCTCGAGGCAGGCGCCGAAGAGGGCGCCGGTTTTCGCCTCGACCATCCGCAGGTAGGTCTCGGGCCCGGTGTCCGGCCGGCACTCGTTCTGGAGGTCCAGGCACTGGCCCTCGATGACCTCGAGCAGCGCCTCGATGATGATCCGCGCCGCGGCGGCGCGCCTGGCGTCGGGCTCCCCCTGGAGCAGCGTGCCGAGGGCGATGGCGAAGAGGCCGTCGCCGCCGTTGATGGCCTGGGCCTCGCCCCAGACCGCCCAAACCGTCGGACGTCCGCGGCGCAGCTCGTCGCCGTCCTGGACGTCGTCGTGGACGAGGGTGAAGTTGTGCCCCAGCTCGATGGCGCAGGCGGCGGCGAGCGCCGAGCTGGCCGGCTCTCCCCTGGCCTCCGCCGCCCACAGGCAGAGGTTGGGGCGTAGGTACTTGCCGCCGGCCCTGGCGGGCGCGCCTTCGGCGTCGACCCACCCCATCTGATAGGAGGCCATGCGGCCGAGCAGGGAGTCGCGACCGAGCACGAGACGGCGCAGCTCGCTGTCGACCTCAGCGGTCCATCTGCTGAGCGCCGGCGGAACGCCGCCCGCACCCGCCGCCCGATCTGTCACTCCCCGCTCCTCTGACAACGGTTTACCAGAGGCAACCATTATCCGAGGATAAGCTTTTTCCTCCGCCGGACACCAGGGTTTGAGGCCCCCTGATCAGGCGCCGCCGTGCTCCTCGCGCGGCCCGGCCAGGTGCTGGCCGGGCTTGCGGTCGTTGATGAGGCGGCCGAGGATGACGGAGGCGGTCCGTTCGCGATGGCCGTGCAGGTCGCGGCGGACGCCGTCGAGACGCTTGATCACGACCACGAAGACGATCACGCTCCCCGCCACCACCACGGCCAGCGGGAGCGCCGCGACCACGGTGTAGACGATGTAGGAGAACAGCCCCAGCAGCACCGAGGGCGCGGACTGGTGGATGAGGCCGCCGATCGCATAGAAGAGGAGCAGCGGCACCAGGCCCCAGGGGGCGAGCGCGGCGACGGCTCCGGTTGCGGTGCCGACCGCGCTGCCGCCGTGCAGCCGGAGGAACCCGGACCAAGCGTAGCCGACGACCGATCCGGTGGCGGCGGCCGCGGCGACGGTCATCGACCCGGTCGCCCATCCGGCGATGGCGGGTGGGGCGAAGCCCTGCAGGAAGCTGCCGAGTCCGACCACCGCGGCGGGCAGGAAGCCGAGGTTGTGGAAGATGTTGGAGGCGCCGATGTTGCCGGTGCCGTAGCGGCGGATGTCGATGCCGCCGAGATGCCCGACGACCACGCCCACCGGTATCGAGCCCATCAGGTAGCCGAGCAGGAAGAATGCCGGCAGATTCATTGGCCAGGTCAGCATCGCACGCGATCCAGCACCCCTTCTTGTATCAACCGTCGCCTCAGGTGCAGCGCACCCCACGGCGATCCTACCGCGGGCGAGGTGAAATCGGAGACCGGCGGGCAGAATGCGCATAGACTCGGCGTGTGGCTGGCCCGTTGAGGGTGGCCTGGCTTGGTCGGCGTGGGGCGATGGCCGGAGACGGGCTCACTGTCTATTCGAGAGAGGTCACGAGGGGTCTCGACGAGCGCGGCGTCGAGGTCGTCTTCTTCCATCACGATCCGGGTTCGGCCGGACTCGACTCGGTCGAGCTTCCCTCGCTGAGGATCTCACAGGGATGGACCATCGCCGGGCCCGGGACCCGCTCCCGGCTGCGCCGGGCGCTGGTCGAGCATCGCATCGATGTCGTCCACGTCTCGCTCGCCTTCTCCTCCGACGACTTCGGGTTGCCCGAGCTCTGCCACGGATTGGGGCTCCCCCTGGTGGCGACCATGCACGCCCCCTTCGACGTGCGGCTCACCTGGTGGGGCGGGCTCTCCCACGTCCTCTACCGCATCTACGCCGCGCTCCTCTGCCGCTGCGACCGCGTCATCGTCTTCGGGGCCGCCCAGGCCCGCCTGCTCGAGAGCATGGGCGTTCCATCGGGGCGGCTTCGGGTCATCCCCAACGGCGTCGACGTCGGCCACTTCCGCCCCGGATCCTCGACCTTCGCCCATGACCTCGGTGCCGAACGCCTTTTCGTCTACCTCGGCCGGCTCGACGCGGAGAAGAACGTCGCACTCCTGATCGATGCCTTCCTCGACTCCTCGCCCCCGCCGACGCTCCGGCTGGCCGTTGCCGGGTCGGGCAGGGAGCGCGATCATCTGGAGCGGCGCCACCGGGACGGCAGGGTCGCCTTCCTGGGCCTCATCACCGAGGAGCGCCGGCGGGTCGCACTGCTCCGCGCCGCCGAGGCGTTCTTCCTGCCCTCCTCGATCGAGGGGCTCTCGCTGGCGCTGCTCGAGGCGATGGCCTGCGGGGCCTGCCCGGTCGCGACCGACGTCGGTTGCGACGGGGACGTGGTGCGCGGCGCCGGGATCACGCTCGATCCGCTCGACCTCGCCGGCGAGCTCGGGCGGGCGATGACGCGCCTGATCGACTCGCCTGCCCTCGCCGCCGAGCTGGGCCGCCTCGCCCGGCAGCGGGTGCTCGCCCGCTACTCGCTGCGGGCCAACCTCGACACCCTTCTCGATGTCTACCGGGAGCTGGTCCCCGCCCGCCGCCTGCAGCCGGTCTGAGCGCCCCCGCTGCGCCACTGTCCGCCCGCCGTCCTCGCCATTGCGCGATGATCACGCTCGTGCATCACGGGCCCGAGGAGGAACTTTTCACCCACTGGCTCCTGCGCCGCATCGGCGCTCCGCTCCAGAAGGCGCTTGACGCCCTCCGCAAGCGGGCGAGTGGCGGCGCCCCGAGGGGGGCCCAGATGGAGTCCCGCCTCAACGGGCTCTCTGCCGCCGTCCAGGGCCTGGGCCCCGCCGGGCCGAGCGACGAGGGGCGGGTCGGCGTGGGCGTCGGCGGCCCCGGTCACGGTGAACCGCCGCCGCCGGGCGACCTGGGCACCGGGCGATAGCGGTCCCGACCGCTCGCGCGTAGACTCCGGCCGTGTCTGCGCACGAGGTCGTGGCCGCCTACTGGGCCGCGGCGGAGGCTAGGGACTGGGACACTTTCGGCGAGCTGATCGCCGAGGACGTCGTCTACGAGATGGCCCAGACCGGTGAGCGGGTGCGCGGACGCGACGCGTATGTCCGCTTCAACCGCGACGGCTTCCCCGGCGACTGGCACCTCGCCGTGCGTCGGATCGTGGCCGAGGGATCGGCCGCGGCCAGCTGGATCGATTTCTCGGAGGAAGGCGTGACCGAGACCGGGCTCTGCTTCTTCGAGCTCGACGCCGACGGCCGGATCGCGCGCGTCAGCGACGCCTGGCCACAGCCCTATGAGCCGCCGTCGGATCGTGCCGGCCTGGTCGAGAGATTCCAGCCAGGCGATCATTGACCAGCCGAGGGAAGCGCGGGCATGGCGGGACGGTTGAACTGAGTACGGCCGGGGTGCCTGCTGGCGTGCCCGTACGCCACAGAGGCGCAGACTGAGGCCGCCTGCCCCAGATGCCAGAAGGAGAGAGAAATGAGCCAGGACGACAGCGCCCGCGTCGACATGTGGTTCGATCCGCTCTGCCCGTGGGCGTGGATCACCTCGCGATGGCTGCTCGAGGTGGAGAAGGTTCGTTCCATCGACCTCAACTTCCACGTCATGAGCCTCGCCGTCCTCAACGAGGACAAGGACAAGGACATCTCGGAGAGCTACCGCAAGAGCATGCAGAGCGCCTGGGCCCCGGTCCGGATCTGCATCGCCGCCGAGCAGCGCTGCGGCAGCGATGTCCTGCGCAACCTCTACACCGCTCTCGGCACCAAGTTCCACGACGAGAAGCAGGAGCGGACCCGGGAGACCTTCCTCGCCGCCCTCGACGAGGCGGGGCTGCCCCGCGAGCTGGCCGACGCCGGCGAGGCGACCGAGTATGACGAGGCCCTTCGCAAGAGCCACCACGAGGGCATGGACCCGGTCGGCTACGAGGTCGGCACCCCGGTCATCCACATCAAGGGGGCGACCGAGGACCGCATCGCCTTCTTCGGGCCCGTGGTCACCCCGATCCCGCGCGCCGAGTCGGCGGGCAAGCTCTGGGACGGCGTGCGCCTGGTGGCGGGCACCGACGGCTTCTTCGAGCTCAAGCGGACCCGCGACCGCCACCCCATCTTCGACTGACGATAGGGCCGGGCGATGAGGATGCTGAAGGGCCGGACCGCCCTGGTCACGGGAGCCTCCTCGGGGATCGGGCCCCACATCGCCCGGCACCTCCACCTGGAGGGCGTCCACCTCGTTCTCAGCGCCCGCCGCGAGGATCTGCTCAGCGAGCTCGCCCGGGAGCTGTTCGGCTCCCGGGTCGTCGTCGCCGACCTCGGGCGGCGAGAGGACGTGGAGAGCCTGGCGGCGGAGGCGGGCGAGGTCGGCATCCTCGTCGCCAACGCCGGCATCGGCTCGACCGGGACGGTGCGGCGCATGGACCCGGCCACGATCGACTCGATGCTCGAGGTCAACCTCCGGGCCCCGATCATGCTCAGCCGGCTTCTTCTCCCCGGGATGGTCGAGAGGGGGGAGGGTCAGGTCGTGCTCATGGCCTCCATGGCGGGCCAGGTGACGGGGGCGGGGGCGGCGCTCTACAGCGCCACCAAGTCCGGTCTCCGCGCCTTCGGCCATGCCCTCCGTGACGAGGTGGCGGGCCGCGGCGTCGGTGTCAGCCTGATCAGCCCCTACTACGTCTCCGAGGAGGGTCTCTTCGCGCGCGCCGGAGGCCACGCCCCCGGAGCGGTATCGCCCTCCCGCGTCGCCAGGGCGGTGGTCGAGGCCATTCGCAACGACCGCGGCGAGGTCACCGTGGCACCGTTTCCGCTGCGCCTGGGGGCGCGCATCCCCATGGCCTTCCCAGGGGTCCTGCACCTGGGCCTCACGCGCCGGTTCGCCTCCTCCTCCGGCATCACCGACGCCGGCGACGAGGGCTGACACCGGGCTCGCCGGGGAGGACGGTCAGATTTCCTCCGGTGCCGGCCCGGTGTAGCGGGCGCGGGGTCTGATCAGCCGCCCGGCCCGGCGCTGCTCCAGGGCGTGGGCGATCCAGCCGGCGCTGCGACCGAGGGCGAAGATGCCGAGGCCGGCCTCCCCGACGCCCAGCCACCCGCTGATCGCGGCCAGCCCGAGGTCGAGCGTCGGAGCGCCGCCGCCCGCCTCCGCCGCGGCGGCGGCCAGGCTCCGGACCACGTCCCGCGTCGGCGACACCCTCGGCAGGGACTCGAGGAGCGAGCGGGCCCTGGGGTCGCCCTCCGGGTAGAGCGGGTGACCGAAGCCGGGCAGGTGCTCCCCGCGCGCCAGCCGGCCGGCGACGGCCGCTTCCGCTCCCACCCGCCCGGCCTCGGCGATCAGGTCAGCCGCCGCCGCGACGGCGCCCCCGTGGAGGGGGCCGGAGAGAGCGGCGAGGCCCGCCGCCAGGGCGGCGTGGAGGCCGGCGCCGGTGGACGCCGCGCAGCGAACGCTGAACGCGGAGACGTTGAGCTCGTGGTCGGCACAGAGGATCAGGGCGCGATCGATGACCGGGGCGCCGTCGGCGCCGCCGGTCCAGGCCCGGCTCAGACGGACGGCGATCGGTGCCGGTTCCGGGTTCATGCCGGCGAGGGCCGTGGTCAGGCCGGAGAGGAGGCGGCCGCCTCCATCCACCCCGTCGTCCACCCCGCCGAGCAGGGGCAGCGTCGCGGAGAGCCGCTCCAGCGGGCCCAGCCCGCGCCGGGGAGGGCCGATGCCGGTCAGTGAGGGCGGCGAGGGCAGGCTGGCGAAGGGGGCGCCCGGTCCCAGCCGGCCACACCAGAGCAGGCGGGCGATGGCCTCGAACGGGTGGTGGCCGGCCAGGGCGGCGGCATCGCGTCCGCGGTAGTAGAGGCGCCCCTCGCGGATCAGCGTCAGCGATGAATCCAGGACCGGCTCGCCCCAGTGCAGGGCCTCGCGCAGGGCGCGGCTGGGATCTCGGTGCAGCGCGCGGCGGGCGACCAGGCGCTCCACGTCCTCGAGCCGGTACAGGCGCTCCCGACCGCCGCCCGCCTCGGCTTCGGAGCGGACCAGTCCCCGACTGACGTAGGCGTAGAGCGTCGCGCGCGTAACGCCCAGCCGGGCGGTCGCCTCGGCCGCCCCGATGAGTCTGCTCATGCTCAATACATTGATATATAGATCAAGATTGACGCCCTGTACAGTACCTGCGTAGCGTCGCCGCCATGAGCGAGATACGTGATCCGGCGCGGCCCGAGTACTTCGAGGACGCGTACCCGCACGAGGGCTTTCCTCGGTGGGTGTGGGCTGACGGCCGGCCGTCGCTGCCGGAGCAGGCGTGGACGACCGAGACCACGCACCGCGACGGGCAGCAGGGCGGGCTGCCGCTGACCGTGGACCAGGGCGTTCGCATCTACGAGCTGATGTGCGCGTTCACCGGCACCAGCGGCGCCCTCCGCCAGGCCGAGTTCTTCGTCTATCACCCCTCCGACCGGGCGATGCTGGAGGCGGCGGTTGAGCGCTACCGGGGCGGAGCGCCGGTCGAGCCGACGACGTGGATCCGCGCCAGCAGCAAGGATGTCGAGCTGATCCGCTCCCTGGGCGTGGCCGAGACCGGGATGCTCGCCTCGGCCAGCGACTACCACACGTTCCACAAGTTCCGGCCCGGCGGCCGCGTGCAAGCCGCGCACGCCTACCTCGACGCGGTCCAGCTGGTACTGGAGTCGGGGATCCGGCCGCGCCTTCACCTGGAGGACGCGACCCGGGCTCCCCGGGACTTCATCCTCCCCTTCGTCGAGGCCGTGATCGAGCGGTGCGCGCCCTACGGCGAGGACCTCCGGCCCCGCTTCCGGATCTGCGACACGATGGGCCTGGGCCTGCCCTACGACGACGTCGCCTGGCCGCGATCGGTGCCGCGCCTGGTCCGCGAGCTCCGCGCCGCCGGCCTCCGCAGCGCCGATCTCGAGTTCCACCCCCACAACGACACCCACCTGGTCGTGGCCAACTGCCTGGCCGCGGTGCGGGCCGGCTGCGCCGCCGTCAACGGCACCCTGCTCGGCATCGGCGAGCGGACCGGCAACGCGCCCCTGGAGGGGGTGCTGCTGCACCTCAGCGGGATGGGCTACTTCGACGCGAACGGACCCGACTTCGCCGCCCTCAACGACCTCGCCCGCCTCTACCTGGAGATGGGCAGGGAGCTGGCGCCGAGCTACCCCCTGTACGGCCGGGACGCCCACCGGACCCGGGCCGGGATCCACGCCGACGGGCTGAACAAGTTCTGGGCGATGTACGCGCCCTTCGACGTGCCGGCCCTGCTGGGACGGCCGCTGGAGGTCTCCCTGACCAAGGAGTCGGGCCTGGCCGGGCTCATCTTCGTCATCCGCCAGCACACCGGCGAGGAGATGGCCAAGGACGATCCACGCCTGCGCCGCCTGGCCGCCTGGATGGACGAGCAGTTCGAGGCCGGCCGCCAGACGGCGATCGAATGGGAGGAGATCGAACCGCGGTTGACGGCCGCCGTGAGCTGAGTTCCTGGAGGCTCCTGGATCGGTCCCACCTCGGGCCTCCGGATCAACCCGTGTGCGACGCCCGCCCGGCGCGCTCGCCCCGGCGCGTGGCCGGTCGGGTCGGCCGCATCCGGCGAATCGCGTCCTGGATCAGAGCCCCTGTCCTCCGGAGGCCTCTATCCGCTGCGCGGTGATCCATCCGGCGCTCTCCGACACGATGGCGCGCACGGCGGCGCCGATGTCATCCGGTTCTCCGACGCGGCCGAAGGCGTGATTGGCCGTCAGCATCGCGCGATACGTTTCGTCGTCTCGAATCCTGCCGCCCGCGAAATCGGTCGCGGTCGCCCCGGGGGCGAGGACGTTCACGGTGATCGCTCGACTGCCGAGCGTCCTCGCCGCGTACCTCGTGTAGACCTCGATGGCACCTTTCATGGACGCGTACACGGAGTAGGCGGGATTCGCCACGTACCGCGTGAGCCCAGTCGAGACGAACAACACGCGACCGCCGTCGTGAATCATCGGAGCGAGAAGCTCGGTCAGCAGAACCGGGCCCTTCACGTGGACCGCGTAGAGGGCGTCCATGGTCGCCGCGTCGGTCTGCCCGAACGGGGTGAGACCGTCGAAACCGGCGTTGTTCACCAGGATGTCGAACTGGTCCCGCGCCCACCGCTCCCGCAGCTGACCGCGCAGCTCGTCGGCGAAGGCGGGAAAGCTGTCGTGGTCGGTGACGTCGAGACGTAGCGCGATCACCGTCCGGCCGCGCTCCGAGAGCTCGGCGACGACGGAGCCGGCCTCCTCGGGATTGGAGCGGTAGGTCACGACGATATCCGTTCCGTCGTCGGCCAGGGCCTGCGCGGACGCGCGGCCCAACCCTCGGTTCCCGCCCGTGATGAGTGCGATGCGAGTCAACGAACAGATCTCCCTTCCTGTCAGTGGGAGGCCGCGCGCGTCGTGTGTCCCGGCCAGGGCCGGCGAGCCGACCCAGGGACCTCGGTCGAACCCGCTGCGCCGTGTTCTACGCGTCGACCCCCCCCCGTGCCGCGTGCATCTGGTCGAGGACGTCGATTGCGTACATTGATGGGACACCCCGGCCAGTTCGCGATAGGAGTACTGATGAGGATCGCCATCACCGGATCGGAGAGCGTTCTGGCCGGCGCGTTGTCGGTGGCGCTGAGCGGAGAGAACGAGGTCGTTTCGCTTCCGGCCGACCCCAGGGACCGCGTCACCGCCAGCGACCTGCTCAAGGGTGCCGACGCGCTCATTCATCTCGACCCGATCGCGCCGCCGCCCGACGACAGCACGGACCAGGACCTGCTCGATCGGGCCGGCCGCGGCACCTACGTCCTTCTCACCTCCGCCGTCGAGCATCGGGTCAAGCGGGTGATCCTGGGCTCCAGCCTCTCGCTCCTCGACCGGTACCCGGCCTCATGGGCGGTCAGCGAGACCTGGCGGCCGAGGCCCGACGTGACCGACGCGCGCCAGCTCTCCATCCACATCGCCGAGCAGGCGGCCAGGCAGTTCGTCTTCTTCTCGCCGCTCCAGGTCGTCTGCCTCCGCTTCGGCGAGATCGTCGATCCCGGCTCCGAGCCGGCTCCCTCCGACTGGAGGGCGCTCCACGTCGCCGACGCCGTGACCGCGGTCGAGAAGGCGCTGATCGCGCCGCTGAGCCTCGGCGACGACTTCGGGCCGGAGGGCTTCGGCTCGGGCTCCGGCCTGGATCACGGCTGGCGCGTCTACCACATCCCCGGCGCGGGCAACACCCGGATCCCGCTGGCGGAGGCGCGCGGCGGGCTCGGCTACGAGCCCCAGCACGACCTGGCTCCCGACCCGCTGCCGGAGCCGTCTCCGGCCGAGGAGGCCGGCGACCTGAGCCTGATCGGGCCTCGTCAGAGGATCCCCTCTCGGACCGTCCGCAAGGTCGTCATCTTCGGCGCCGGAGGCCCTCTGGCGGCATCCGCTATCCCGGTCCTGGCGCCGTCCTACCAGCTGCACCTGACCGACCTGCGCTCGGTCTACGACGTGATCGCCGCCGGGCCGCAGTCCGAGGGAGCCCCCCTGCCCGTGCCGCCGACGCCGCCTCACAGCTGGTCCGAGGTCGACGTGACCGACTTCGATCAGGTCATGCGCGCCACCGAGGGCGCCGACGCGGTCATCAACTGCACCGTCCTCCGGCACGTGCACGATCCCGCCTTCCTGGTCAACTTCATCGGCGCCTACAACGTGATGCGTGCGGCGGTCGCCCACGGGATTCGCCGGGTCGTCCACACCGGTCCTCTGCAGGTCGCCAGCGAGTGGCCGGCCGGCTACGGGCTCGATTTCGACGTCCCTCCCGACGCTCCCGGCCGCTCCGGCGGGCGGCTCTACGGCCACAGCAAGATCCTCGGCCAGGAGATCGTCAGGCTCTTCGCCGACGCCTACGACCTCGAGGTCCCGGTCCTGCTCTTCACCAAGTTCGTCGATCCGGCCACGGCCCGAGCCGAGACCGGCGGCCTCCACCCGATGTCGATCTCGTGGGCCGACGCCGGCGAGGCGATGCGGCATGCGCTGGAGATCCCGACGCTGCCCACGTCGTTCGAACTCTTCCACATCACGACCCGGCTTCCGCAGGGCAAGTACCCGGGCGGGAAGGCGGAGCGCCTCCTCGAATGGAGGCCTCGCGACGACCTTCACCACCTCTGGGCACGACGGCCCTGAGGACTCCGTCCGTCAGCACTGAGGGGGAGCGCCCTCAGCGCTGACGGCATCGTGCCCTGGGCGGACGGTACCTCCCGCGGAGCTCGATCTCGCCGAGGGTGGTAGGACCCTGGCCGACGTCGACCGCCGGGCCGTTCCCCCTCCCAGAATCCATCAGGTGGCATCCCCGGTTGCGGAGGCTCGCGGCCGTGGTCAGCTCTTCGCACGGCGTCCGCTGGCCCACGTGCAGCCGCTCGCCCGGCCCGGCCGTAGCCCACCTGATGCTGGTCAGGTACGGCGGCCAGGACGCGGACGATGCCCTGACCGCCGACCCAATTCACCTGAATGAACGTCTCGGGCGCGGTGCTCCGGGGAGCTACTCCAGCCCGGCCTCCTCGCGAAGGAAGGTGGGTATGTCGATCGGCTGACCGTTGCGCTCGGAGCGGTCGGCGGCGAGCGTGACGGCCAGCGTCCGCAGGCCGCTCTCATAGCTGGACAGGACCAGCTCAGGACGTCCCTCGGCGACCGCCCGCACGAAGCCGGCGCTCTCCTCGAGCAGGGGGTCGCCCTCCATGGGCTCGTCGGTCTCGCTCTCGTCCTCCACGACCCTCAGCCGCTGATCCTGGCCGAACGAGAGGTCGAAGCCCTCGCAGGTGACGCTGACCCCCCAGCGATAGCGGTGAGGGGAGAGCATGTTGCAGGTGAACGTGCCGGCGGCGCCCGACTCGAAGAGCAGCGCCACCGATTGGACGTCGAAGATGTCGTCCTCGCTGAAGGTTCCGGGGCGGCGGAAGCCGC
>DATAXV010000001.1:0-32616 GCA_036272915.1 Candidatus Dormiibacterota bacterium | reverse complement strand
CCCCGCCGGCGAACAGCATCAGGACGATGATCACCACCACGGGCCCTAGTCGAAGCGAGAGGCGCGTCAGCACGGACATCGGCAGCGGGTCCCTCCTACGGGCGGGCTCGGCCCCCGGCTGGGGGCCGCTTCACGCTCGCCGAATATACGGCATGACCGGCAGGGAGCGCAGATATGTGCGCGCCGTGCAGGTTAGAGGCCACGCTCGAGCACATCGAAGGCCTCGTCGACGAGGCGGCGCAGGTCGGATCCCCCACCGTCGGCCGATCGCGAGTCCCACCACCGGTAGATGGCGGCGCGCAGCGCGACCAGCGAGGCGCCGACCACGAGCTCCGGGTAGAGGTCCCGCTCCGGGTCCAGGCTCATCCGCTCGGCGATGAGGCGGATCAGCGTCCGCCGGAGATCGCGCTGGTGGACCACATAGCGCCGGATGGCCTCCGGCTCGCTGCTCGCCAGCCGGCGCCAGAGCCCGACCTCCTCCCACCGGGAGGCGATGTCCCCCACCGCGTCGCCGATCAGCGCCCGGAGCGTCTGCAGCGCCGTCTCCCCATCCGGCCGGCCCGACAGGGCGGCGCGCAGACGGGTCTCCTCCCAGGGCAGATCGACCATCAGCGCCTCCTCCTTGGAGGAGAAGTAGGTGAAGAAGGTGCGCGGGGCGATGCCCGCCGCCTCGCTGATGGCCTGGACGGTCAGGCCCTTCAGGCCGTGCTCGGCGGCGACGCGGAGCGCCGCCAGCTGGATCGCGCGCCGCGCCTGCGAGCGGCGTTCCTCGCGCCAGGTCGAACCCGGTGGGTGTGTCGCGCTCTCCTCTCCTGCGGCCATGTCTGCATGGTAGGACGCCCACAGCGCAGAAACCTGCATGTCGTGCAGATCCCGCCACTTGACATGCATCCTTTCGGTTGCCTATATTCATGCGCAACCCGCCGGTTGCTATTGATCCAGTGAAGGAGGTCCCATGCCTACCGAGTCCCTGCAGCTGACGCGCCCGCCCTCGACCAGGACCGGGATGCTCGTCCGCCGTCCGCCCGAGCTGGTCTTCTCGGCGATCGCCGACCCCGCCATCACGACCCGCATCTGGTTCACGAAGAGCAGCGGCCGGATGGTCGCCGGGGCGACGCTGCGATGGGAGTGGGAGATGTACGGCGCCTCCTCCGAAGTCTCCGTCCTCGAGGTCGAGGAGAACCGCCGGATCCGCCTCACCTGGAGCGGCTACGACCCCGAGCACCCGACCACGGTCGAGTTCCTCTTCGTCCCCTGGAAGGACGGCACCACCTACGTCGAGGTCACCGAGACCGGATTCACCGGCGACGGCGACACGCAGGTGCAGCGCGTCGCCGACTCGACCCAGGGCTTCACCTTCCTGCTCTCCTCGCTCAAGGCGCTGGTCGAGCAGGACGTCGAGCTCAACCTGGTCCTCGACGCCCACCCGGCCGGACTCCAGGTCTGAGGCCGGCCCCGGCTCAGTCGGGCCGGGATCCGGCCACGGCCGGCGGCTCCGGCTCGGTCAGGATCCGCCGCAGATCCTCGATCGGGATGTGGCAGCGGATCTGGTGGCCGGGCTCGACCTCGAGCAGCTCCGGCTCCTGGCGCTCGCAGATCTCGCCCAGCTTGCGCGGGCACCGCGTGTGGAAGACGCAGCCGGAGGGCGGCGAGGCGGCGCTGGGCACCTCCCCCTCCAGCCGGATCCGGGTGCGGGCCTCGCCGTGCAGGATGGGCGCCGCCGAGAGCAGTGCCTCGGTGTAGGGATGGTGGGGTCCTCGGAAGACGACGTCGGCGTCGCCGACCTCCATCACCCGGCCCAGGTAGAGCACGGCGATGCGGTCGGCCAGGAAGCGCACGACGCCGAGGTCGTGGGAGATGAAGAGGTAGCTGACCTGCCGCGTGCGCTGCAGCTCGGCGAGCAGGTTCAGGATGGCCGCCTGCACGGAGACGTCGAGCGCCGAGGTCGGTTCGTCGCAGACGACCACCTGGGGGTCGCCGGCGAAGGCACGGGCGATGGCGGCCCGCTGCATCAGCCCGCCGGAGAGTTCGGGCGGGCGGGCGTCGAGCACCGACTTGTCGAGCCGCACCGAGTCGACCAGGTCCTCCAGGCGCTGCTCGCGGCGCCGGCCCCTGATCCCGAGCAGCTTGGTCATGACCCGGCCGACGATGCGGCGGATCGAGTGGCGCCGGTTGAGCGAGGATCCCGGGTCCTGGAACACGATCGACAGCGATCGCACCTGGTCGGAGCGGCGGTGGCCGACGGCGGCGGCGAGCGGCGCCCCCTCGTATTCGAGCGTCGCCCCGGCGTCCGGCTCGAGCAGCCCGAGCAGCACCTTGGCCAGCGTCGACTTCCCGCTGCCCGACTCGCCGACCAGGCCCAGAGCCTCGCCGTGGCCGAGCTTCAGCGACACGTCGACCAGGCCGTGGATGTCGTGCCCGTCCTGGTGGAACGTCTTGGAGACCTGCTCCAGCTGCAGGAGCGGCGCGCCCTGCTCGCGCTCCCGGGGCGGGGACGCGCCCGGAGCCGGCGCCGAGGGCAGCTGATCCGCCTCCTCGTGGCGGAAGCAGCGGCTGGTGTGGTCGGTGCCGACCTCGTACAGCGGCGGCGGCTCCTGGCGGCAGCGATCTATGGCCAGCGCGCAGCGGTCGGCGAAGGCGCAACCGGTGAGGGCGGCCCCGATCGAGGGCGGCAGGCCGGGGATCGTGTCCAGCGCACCCTCGTCCTTGCGCAGGCCCCAGCGAGGGACGCAGCGGAGCAGACCCACCGTGTACGGGTGGCGCGGCTTCTCGAAGACGGTCGCCGTCTCCCCCTCCTCCACCAGCCGGCCCGCGTAGAGGACGCCGACCCGGTCGCACATCCGGTCGATCACGGCCAGGTTGTGGCTGATGAAGAGGACCGTGGTGCCGAGCTCCCGGCGCAGCCCCTGGATCAGGTCCAGCACCTCCGCCTCGACGGTCGCGTCGAGCGCTGTCGTCGGCTCGTCCAGGATCAGGAGCTGGGGCCGGGGGGCGAGGGCCATGCCGATCACGACCCGCTGCAGCATCCCCCCGGAGAGCTGGTGCGGGAAGCGGCGCATGACCTGGCCGGCGTCGGCGATCCGGACCGTCTCCAGCATCGTCCGCGCCTGGTCCGAAGCCTCCGACGCCGCCATCCCCGAGACCCGGAAGACCTCGGCGACCTGGTCGCCGACGCGGATCGAGGGGTTCAGCGCGGACGCCGGATTCTGATAGACCATCGAGACCGTCGACGCCCGGAAGCGGCGCAGCTCGGCCTCGTCCATCGTCCTCAGGTCGCGACCCGCGACCCGCACCGTCCCGCCGGTGATGCGGGCGTTCCGGGCCAGGTAGCGGACCGCGCACATAGCCAGGGTCGACTTCCCGCTGCCCGACTCGCCGACCAGCCCGAACGAACGGTGCGGCTCGACCCGGAAGGAGACGTCCCTTATCGCCTGCCGCCACCGGCCCCTCACCCGGAAGGCGAGGTCGAGATGGTCGAACTCGACAACCGGCTCGGCCGCCACCGCGTCCACGGTCATCGGTCGAGCACCTGGGAGATCGCGTCGGAGACCAGGTTGACCCCGACCACCAGACTGGCGATGGCGATGGCCGGGAAGAGCACGGGCCACCAGTAGCCGCCCGTGATGTAGACGTAGTTCTCGTAGATGCTCAGCCCCCAGTCCGGCGCCGGCGGCTGGATGCCGAAGCCGAGGAAGGACAGGGTGGCGATGGTGAAGATGGCGTAGCCGAGCCGGACCGTGAACTCGACCAGGATCGGCCCCATCACGTTGGGCAGCAATTCGACGAAGAGGATGTAGGGCGTTCGCTCCCGCCGGAGCCGGGCGGCCTGGATGTACTCCTTGTCGCGCTCGGAGAGGACTGCAGCCCTGACCGTCCGGGCGATGATCGGCGCGAAGACGACGCCGATGACCAGGATCACGGTGATGGTCGACGGGCCGAGGGCGACCAGGGCGACCAGGCCGACCACCACCACCGGCACCGCCAGGAAGGCGTCGACCAGCCGCATCAGACTCTCGTCGACGAGGCCGCCGAAGTAGCCCGTGACCAGCCCCAGCGCAGTGCCGACGGCGGTCCCCAGGACCGTCGCCAGCGGCGCCACAACGAGGATGCCCCTGGCCCCGGCGATAACCCGTGAGAGCTCGTCACGACCCAGCGAGTCGGTGCCCAGCAGGTGCTGAGGGCTGGGCCCCCGCAGCTTGCCCAGTGGGTTGGTGGCGAGGGGGTCGTAGGGCGTGAGGTGCGTGTTGCCGATGGCGCAAACGATCCAGAAGAGAACGATCACGGCGCCGATCAGGAAGGTCGGCGAGTGCAGCAGCAGGGTCAGGCGCTCGGCCAGGGCGCTGCGCCTCGCGTCCACCCGGCGGGGGCGTGCGACGGGGACGCTGGCGGTGCTCATCTGGCCCCTCCCAGGCGGATCCGGGGATTGAGCAGCGAATAGGTGATGTCGGCCAGCAGTGTCGCCACCAGGTAGACGACTCCGATCACCATCACCGTCGCCTGGATCAGCGGGAAGTCCTTCTGCTGAGCGGCGGTGAAGAGAAGCTGGCCGATCCCGTGGTAGTTGAAAATCGTCTCGATCACGACCAGCCCGCCGATCAGGTACCCGGTCTGCGTGGCGATGACCGCGATCGTGGGTAGGAGCGCGTTGCGTAGGACGTGTCGCCAGATCACCGTTCTCCGGGAGAGGCCCTTGAGGTAGGCGGTCCGGGTGTAGTCGGCGTCGAGGGCGTCGATCATCCCCGCCCTGGCGATCCTCGCGATGTAGCCGAAGAGTACGAGCACCAGCGGCAGCGCCGGCAGGATCAAATAGTAGAGCTGGGTCAGAGCGCCGCTCCCAGGCGGCGCCGTGGCGGTGACTGGGAATAGCCTGATCACGATCCCGAGGAGGAGGATCAGGACGATCCCGGAGACGAACTCGGGCACCACCGTCCCCGAGAGACCGCTGACGGTGATGATGCGGTCCAGCGGCCGCCCCCGGTTGAGGGCGGCGATGACGCCGCCGACGACGCCGAGGGGGACGACGATGACGAAGGCGACCGCGGCCAGCTTGAGCGAGTTGAGCAGCGCCGGACCGAGCAGGCTCGAGACCGGCTGGCGGTAGGCCAGCGAGCTGCCGAAGTTGAAGCGGACCGCTCCCGAGAGCCAGTTCAGGTACTGGACCGGGAGCGGCTTGTCGACACCGAGCTGGCGGTCGAGGTTGGCGACGGCGCGGGGGCTGGCGAAGGCGCCGAGGATGCGCCGGCCGACGTCACCCGGAAGCACGTGCGCGCCCAGGAACACCAGCACCGACAGTAGCCACAGCGTGATCACGGCGAACGCGATCCGCCGGATCAGAAATCTCGCCACCCTGGCCTCAGGAGGTGAAGCCGGCGCTGCGCAGGTCGAGCTGGAAGTCGCCGGTCATCCTCACGTTGCCGATGTTGGGCAGCGTCGCACCGGTCGCGTCGTAGTTGTAGGCGAAGATGATCGGCGTCTCGTCGAGCAGGAGCGTCTCGATCTGGCCGGCGATCCTCCGCTGGGTGGAGAGGTCGGCGGTGGCCACGTACTGAGCGACCAGGCCGTCGTAGGTCGAGTTCTTGAAATGGGCGGCGTTCCAGGGGCCATCGCTCACCAGCGGCGCACCGAGGAAGACGTTGGGCACGGCCCGGTGCCCGTAGTCGGTGATACCCATCAGCGAGTCGAGCCAGATCGACTGCCCGAAGACGGCGTTGCCGTAATAGGTCGCCTCATCGACGATGTTGAGGTTGATGGTGACCCCGATCTTCTTGGCCGAGCTCTGGATCAGCTGGGCGTAGTCGGGGATCTCGAAGCCTCGCCAGGTCGACAGCTGCACCGTAAATCCGCTGCCCTTGCCCGCCGCCTGAAGCAGCTGCTTGGCCTTGGTCAGGTTCTGCTCACGCTGGGCAACGGAGGTGTTGGTCGAGGGGTAGACCTTGAAGAAGGGCGAGTCGTTGGCGACCTGGGCCTTCCCGTTGAGCAGGCCCTGAACCAGGTCCGGGCGGTTCAGCGCCAAGGCCATGGCCTGGCGCACCCGCTTGTCGGTGAAGGGCTCCATGTCGTTGCGCATGTGGACTTGGCGGTGGTTGGCCGACCGCGAGTCGATGATCTTGACGTTGGGGTCCTTGAACAGGGCCTGGCCGTCGGACGCGGCGAAGTGGCTGACGATCTGGACCGTCTTGCCCTGGAGGGCGAGGATCCGGGACTGATCGTCCGTGTAGAAGTCGTAGTCGACCGTGTCCAGGGGAGGGATGAAGTTCTTGTCCCAGTAGGTGGCGTTGCGCTGCACCGACATCCGCTGGCCGGTCTGGTAGCTGGTCACCCTGAAGGGTCCACAGCTGTTGAAGGTCTTGCTGAAGTCGCCGCCGTAGTTCGCCGGCAGGATGATCAGGTTGTAGTTGTCGGAGCTGAGCAGGTAGGGGAAGTTGCCGCTCGCCGCCTCCAGCTCGACGCGGAGGGTGACGTCGTCGACGGCGGTGGCGGCGCCGGCGGCGAGGACACCCTTGAAGACGGAGAGGGCGTTGGAGCCGTTGGCCGGGTCCGCGTGCAGGTTGATGGTGGCGGCGACGTCCTTTGCCGTGAGCGGCGTCCCGTCGTGGAACGTGATCCCCTTACGGATCTTGAAGGTCCACGTCTTGGCGTCCGAGCTCGAGGACCAGCTCTGCGCCACCCTTGGCTGCAGGACCAGGCTGGAGCCGGACCAGGAGAGGAACTCACCGACCTGGCTGAGCAGGAGCAGGCCGCCCTCGTCGTCGACCTTGAGGGGATCGAGTGCCGTGGCCGGTGGCAGGCAGCCGACCGCCGCGTGGCCGCCGCGCTTGATCTTGACCGAGCTCGAACCCGAGGGTGTCGAGGGGGCCGGGGCCGGACCGCAGGCGGCGAGGAACGACAGCACCGGGATGCTGATCCCGGCCACCGATCCGGCGCGCAGGAAGTTGCGGCGGCTGATGTGCCCGGAGAAGTACTCGTCGATTACGTGGTTGCCGATCTCCGATTGCTTCCGCCGCAGCGCGTCGATTCGGCTCTGCTCGTCGTCCATAAGTAGTTACCCTCCGAGATGACCTCTCGCTTGGGAGACCCTCAGCCGCGTGAAGTCGAAAACCAAGGCTCGATGGTATCCGACCCCGAACGTTTGTGGGGTCCAAACTTCCTCTCCTTGTCGGCTCCGCCCGCTGCCCCGCGACCGCCGTAGCATCGGACCGTGTCCTCCGAAACCACACCTGTCCGGTATGTGTTCCGGACCTTCGTACCTGAGAACCTCGACGCGAGGCTGCGGGAGATCGGCGGGCGGCTGGTCAGGGCCGACGACGGGTACGCGCACCCGACCGATCAGCATGGAAATCCCCGGTCCAACAACTACCTCGCCGAGGTCCCGGCCGACCGCCTCCAGCCCCTTCTCCTGGAGCTGTCCACCCCACGGGCCTGGAAGGAGTACGGAACGCCGCTGGGCACGCCCGAGGGGCTGGCCGCCGAGCGCGCCGAGTCCGAGCAGCGGCTGGGGCTTCGCGAACTCTGAGGCTAGTCGCCGCCCACGGCCAGGTAGGCCCTTCCCCTCGGCGAGAGGCGGTAACCGACCTGCAGCGAGATGGTCAGGCCCATCGCCTTCAGCCGGCGCACGTCGCGCTTGAAGTCGAGCTGCTCGCTGCCCATCTCGGCCGCGAGCTCGGCGGCGCGAACGCCCTCGCGGCGACCGATCAGCTCGAGCGCGGCCCTCGTCCAGGGCGCCGGAGCACGCTCGTCGAGGCGCGCCAGCCGGGAGCCGACGCCCTCCAGGTCCTCTCCCTTGAGCGTGCCCTCGGAGGCGAGCACGTCCTTGGGGTCGGGCCCGTCGATACGGCGGAAGTCGACCCGGTAGAGCGTGACCTCGGGGCTGCCCTTGAGCTCGGCCAGCAGCTCGGGGAGCGAGGCGTAGCCGGCCCGCCGTGCGTCTGGTTGCGTCAACACCTCCGGCTCGACCTCGCTGAGGGCGGTGACCTCGATCAGCTCCGCGCCGGTCCGGTAGCGGTTGCCCGGCACCACCTGGCGGCGCCGCCAGCGGCGAAAGGCGACGGTCACGTCGCCACGATGGATCCCCTCCCGAAGGCGCCGTTCGAACAGCACGGTGGCATCGTATGCGCCTTTCGGGCGAATGGCGAGCGACGCGTTCGACGGCCCCCGTTGGCCCTGCACTGGCGATCCGCCGGACGCCGTACGGCCCGAAAGCAATCGCAAGCGATCGGAGGCCAGTAATGCAGAAACCAGGGAAGGAGGTCGAGGAGTCCCGCCGCTACTCGCGGGAAACCCTCCTGGCGGCGATCGCCAATTACGTCGACGCCGGATCGATGGTCTCCGGGCGTCAGGTCTCGGCGCCTTCAGCTCCAACGCCATCTCGGCCGGGGTGGGCGCCCTGATCGGAGGGCGGGTCCGCGACCTGTTCGGGCGCTCGAGCTCACCGTCGGCGACGAGGTGCACGCCGATCGTCGAGACCGCGCCCAGGGACGCCAGGGGCAGGATGACTGGCCTCGCCAGGTGCCGCGGAGCTGCGGGCGGCCGGTCCTTGGAGGAGATCCGCGCCTCGGGGGCTGCCTGACCGGTCCCCCGGTTCGGCTACACGGTCAGGCGCAGGGGGAGCTCGATCAGTCCGCGGAGGAGCCCCGGCCGCCACCGCAGCTCGGCGGCGGGCACGGCGAGCTCGATGCCGGAGAACTGGCGGAGCAGGGAGGCGAACGCGATCTGGCCCTCCTGCCGGGCCAGCGGCGCGCCCAGGCAGAAGTGGATGCCGTGACCGAAGGCGAGATGAGGGTTGTCGGCGCGGGTGATGTCGAGGCGATCGGGCTCGGCAAAGTGGGATCCGTCGCGGTTGCCGGAGGCGATGCCCAGGCTCACCATCGCGCCGGAGGGGATGGTGACGCCGCCGATCTCGATCTCCTCGCTGGCGTAGCGGAATGACGCCCGCTGGACCGGACTGGTGAACCGGAGCAGCTCCTCCACCGCCACCGCGCCGAGCTCGGGCCGCTCCCTCAGCAGCCGCAGCTGGTCGGGGTGCTGGAGCAGCGCCAGCATGCCCACCGAGATCAGGTTGACGGTGGTCTCGTGGCCGGCGATGAGGAGCAGCACCAGGGTGCTGATCAGCTCCACCTCGCTGAGCGCGTCGGCCCCGTCCCGGGCCGCGATCAGCACGCTGATGAGGTCGGGCTGCTCGTCCTCGGGCAGGTCGGCGCGGACGCCGGGCCGACGTGCGGCGGTCAGATCCGAGAGGTAGCCGCGCATGGCCGCACCGGCGGCCATCCGCCGCTCGTCGGCACCGGGGCTGACATCGGGGGTGATCATGGTGTCGGACCAGGCTCGGAACTGGTCCCGATCCTCGCTGGGCACGCCGAGCAGCTCGCAGATCACGGTCACCGGCAGCGGGAAGGCGAGGCCGTCGATCAGGTCCACCTCACCGCCGGCTCCGATCGCGTCGAGCAGCCGGTCGGTGATCTGCTGCACCCGCGGCCGCAGACGCTCCTCGATGCGGCGGGGGGTGAAGGCCCGGCTGACCAGGCGGCGCAGCCGGGTGTGGTCGGGAGGATCGGTGGAGAGCATGTTCCGGGCGAGCGGGTGGGTGCGGCCGGAAAGCTGCCGGCGCCGGGGCGCCCCCGGCCGTCGCGGATCCTTGGCCAGGCGCCTGTCGGACAGCGCCTCGCGGACGTCGCCGTAGCCGGCGACGAACCAGGACTGCATGCCGTTGAGGTCACCGAAGCGGTGCACGGCGGCGTCCGCGCGCAGCCTGGCGTAGACGGGATAGGGATCCCTCAGGAACTGCTCGCTGCGGGGGCCGGAGCCGCCCGGTCTCGATTCGGACATCGATGCCTCCCCAGGGTGGCGGCGAGGCCCACCCAGCTTTCGCCACGGCACGAAACTCTCCCTACTCCATAGCACGATCCGGCACCGGGAGGCGGCGGCGAACGGTGCGGGACGCCCCGGCGTCCCGCACCCGCCCGCGGCTCTCAGCAGTGGCGGAGCTCCGGAGTCTGGTTCAGGACCTGGGCCCGCGAGGAGCAGAAGTCCCGGTACTCCCGCTCCATGCCGCTCGCCGGGAAAGCGGCGACGCGATGGCAGTTCTGAAAGGCGAAGCGCACCCCGAAGCGGCGCTCCATGGCCGCCCGGATCGAGGTGCTGGCCAGCGCCCTGAGCAGCTGCCCGCGCTCCTCCTCGGTCGGCGGCGTGGCATCGTCGGCGAAGGCCCGCCCGGCGGAGAGCGACATTTTGAGCTCGCCGGCGACGCGGCTCATCACGCTCCAGGCGTAGGGCAGAGACCGCTCCACGGCGGCCAGGAAGCGATCGTCGTCGATCTCGCCATGTTCGGCATCGGCGATGAGCTCAGGGGAGACATCCAGGGACATGCAGCCACTCCTTGTTCAGGAAACCGTCAGCTGGCGAGGATCGAGCACGAAATCGGGGTCGATCTGGGCGGCGACGTCCTCGCCGATCGTCGCGTTGGCCCAGGCGGTGGCGTTGCGGCGGTGGAACTCGACGGCGAGCTCGTGGGAGCGGCGCCAGTCGCGCCGCTGCCGGTCGAGCCGCCGCCGGACGGCGTCGAGGGCGGCCGCGCAGCCTCCCTCCAGCTCCTCGATCGGCCCCACTCTCCCTCGCTCCATCGAGCGCACATAGGCGGAGCGGTCGAGGCTCGCCAGCAGCGCGCCGCCCAGCTCCCTCTCCAGGAAGGAGCGATCCTCCTCACCGTCGACCTTGTTGCCGAGGGCGACGACGGGAACGCCGAAGCCCTCGGCTCCGGCGACGTACTGGCGGTGAACGGAGACCGACCTGACCGTCGGCTCGACCACGACGACGGTCAGGTCGAAGCGCGAGAAGAGGCCCGACGCGAAGGCGTCGGCCCCGGCCGTCATGTCGACCACGACGTACTCCCCCGCCCCATCGATCAGGTGGTTGAGCAGCAGTTCCACCGCCCCGGTCTTGGAGTGGTAGCAGGCGACGCCGAGGTCCTCCTCCTCCATCGGTCCGGCCACCATCAGCCGTACCCCGGCCACCCGCCGCTCGAGGCGGTCGAACGCGGGGTCCGGCCGGGAGAGGTGGAGCAGGCGCGATCCCCGGCCGGGAGGGGTGGTCTTGGTCATCACCGACGCCGAGCGGATCCGCGGGTTGGATCCCCGCAGCCATTCCTTGAGGAAGGGCAGCTCGGCGCCCATCGCCGGCAGCGCCCCGGCCTCCTCCCGGCTCAGGCCGAGGGCCTCGCCCAGGTTCTGGTTGATGTCCGCGTCGATGGCCAGCACCGGCGCTTCCGCGCCGGCCAGACGTCGCGCGAAGAGAGCGGCGACGGTCGTCTTGCCGCTTCCGCCCTTGCCCACGAACGCAACTCGCATGGGCGGAGGATAGCAGTTATGAAATCGATTTGCGCAACCTACTTGCGAGCGATTCGGGACTATGCGGCGGCGGGGGCCGGCCTCCGGGCGCGCCGCCAGGCGGCGTAGCCGCGGCCTCCCGCGTAGCTCACGGCGCCGAGCGCACCGACGAAGAAGCCGACCGGCCAGCCCGACTCGTAGGAGGCCGCGATCGAGACCCAGATCGTCACCACCGCGATGCCGGCGGAGAGGCCGATCGCCACTCCCGGCCGGCTGGTGTAGCAGCGGGCGGCCGCCGCCGGCGCGATCATCAGGCTGAACATCAGGAAGGCCCCGACCACGGGGACGGTCATGCTCGTGGTCAGGGCGACCACGGCCAGGAAGCACATCTCCATGCGACGGCGCCCCACCCCGCGGGCCTCCCCGACCTCGCCGACCACCGACGAGAGCATCAGCGGCCGGTAGAGCACGACGATGGCGGCGAGGCTGACCGCCCCCAGCCCGGCGATGGGCAGGACCTCGTCGCTGCTCACGCCCAGGACCTCGCCGAAGAGCAGCGAGAAGATCTCGGGCGCGTACTCGACGCTCCAGCTGAGGAACAGGGCGCCCAGCCCGAGCATCACGACCAGGCCGAGAGCGGTGGCCACGTCGGTCCGGGCCCGGCGGCCCAGCCAGCCGATGCCGAGGGCGCCGGCCAGGGAGAAGACGCCCAGCCCCAGGATCGGGTTGATCCCGAGCAGCGCGGCCCCGGCGGCTCCCGCGAATGCCCCCTGGGGGACGGCGTGGGCGGCGAATGCGGAGCCCCTGAGGACGGCGAAGAAGCCGACCACGCCAGCGGTCGCGGCGACGATCGTCGCCGCCAGCCAGGTGTTGATCATAAAGCTGTCGAACATCGCCTCAGACCCGCTCGGCTGCCGCCAGCGAGGGCGCCCGCACCCGTGCCTTGCGCCTCCCGCGGAGCACGGACAGCGCGTCGGCGCCGAGATAGAACAGGAAGATCAGGGTGACGATGAAGAAGCTAACCGGCCAGCCGTGCCCGGCCGGCGGCCAGTAGTAGCTCTCATAGGCGAGCGCGATCCCGGCCCACGTTGCGGCCACGCCGATCCCGGCCGCGATGATCAGGGCCAGGCCCGGCCGCCTAGTCACGCGCAGCGCGGCGGCGGCCGGTCCGATCAGGAGGGCCGTGCTGAGGATGGCGCCGATGGTCAGCGCGGAGAGGGAGACGGCGAGCACCATGACCATCAGGTGGGCGACACCGACCAGCCGCACGGGCACCCCGCGGGCGGAGGCGATGTCGGTGCTCACCGAGCACAGCAGCAGCGTCCGCTGGAGGAGCAGCAGCGTCGCCATGGCGGCGGCGCAGAAGCCAATGACGACGGGGACGATCGCTGGGTTGATGACAAAGATCGACCCGAAGAGGATCGAGATCGAGGCCCCGGTCGTGCTCCGGAAGCTGGCATCCCAATAGAGGAACAGCGCGGCCAGGCCCAGCTCGGCGCCGAGGACGATACCGGTGGCGACGTCCCTACCCCTGGGCCGGCGCAGGCCCATCAGCTCGAGCACGCCGCCGGCGACGGCGCCCATTGCCAGGAACCCCCACAGTGGGTTGACGCCGATGAAGAGCGCGCCCGAGCCGCCGGTGGCGCCGATGTCGGACAGCGAGTGCCCGACGAAGGACTGCCCGCGCATCACCGTATGGACGCCGACCACGCCCGAGACCAGGGCGACGGCGGTGCCGACGAGGGCGGCGATGCGGACGGAGGAGCTGCCGAGCAGGCCGGAGACGAGCGCGGTCTGGAGGAGATCGCTCACCGGCGGCCGCCGACGACGTCCTCGCAGTCGACCTCGGCCGGGGCGACCACGTCCTCCCGCTCCAGGGCGACGTCCGACCGCGATGCCGGGCCGGCCACGACCAGGACCCGGTCATGGACGTGGAGGACGTCGACATGCTGACCGTAGAGGTCGCCGAGCACCTCGGGGCGGACCACCTCGTCCGTGGTGCCGCTGGCGGCGCGGCCGCGGGCGAGGTAGACGATCCGGTCCATCACCGGGAGCAGCGGGTTCATGTCGTGCGCGGAGATCAGCACCGCCACGCCCTGCTCGCCGGCGATCCGGTGGAGGAGCGCCACCGTCGCGCTCTCGCTGCGGACGTCGAGATTGGCCAGCGGTTCGTCGAGGAGGAGAAGCCGCGGGCGGCTGATCAGCGCGTGTGCGATGAGGACCCGCTGCTGCTCGCCGCCCGACAGGTCGCCCACCCGCTGGTCGGCGAACCGCTCGGCACTGACGGCCGCCAGCATCTCGTCCACCGCCTGCCGGCGGCGACGCGAGGGAAGCGAGATGCCGAGACGGTGTCCGTCCAGGCCGAGGCCGACCAGATCGCGCGCCCGGAGCGGAACGTCAGGCTCGAGCAGTACCTTCTGGGGGACGTAGCCGACCAGCCCATCGCGCCGGCCGCGAGTGCGGCCGGCGATCGTGATCCGTCCCGACGACGGAGCCTGGAGGCCGAGGATCACGCGGAGGATCGTGGTCTTGCCGGCGCCGTTGGGACCTATCAGCCCGGTGAACTCTCCGGCCCTGATCGTGAAGCTGACGTCGCGCAACACCTCGCGCCCGGAGAGCCAGACGCCGACACCGTCGACGGCGAGGATCTCCTCGCCGCCGGGGTCCCGTGCCGGCTCGGTCATGTAAGCCTCTGCTCCGACGTCCCGTCGGCGACCGCGGCGCGCAGGGCCCGGACCTCGGCCAGCATCCAGGACTGGTAGGTGTAGCCGGGGACCGGCATCGTTTCGTAGACGCCGACCACGGGTACGTCATTGCGCTTGGCGGCGGCCAGGAAGGTCTCGGTCAGCGAGTCGGTCACCTGCTGGTTGTAGAGGAAGACCTTGACCCGATGCTGGCTGAAGAGCTGCTGTTGCAGGGTGACGTCCTGCGGTGACGGGTCGACCCCGTTCATGATCGCGGCCTGAAGGCTCCACGGCGTCAGGTTGTCGGTGCCCGCCGCCTGCAGCATGTAGTCGGCGACCGGCTCCGTCGTGGCCACCGGGGTGCCCGGGTAGGCCGCCTTGAACGAGGCGAGGGCCTGCTGCCAGGGGTTCAGCGAGCGGTCGAAGGCGCGCGCCGCGGACTGGAAGTAGGACGCATGCGACGGGGCCAGCTTTGACAGGTCGGAGGCAATCGCCGCGGCGACCTTGAGCATCGTCTGGGGCTTGTACCAGAGGTGCGGATTGGACGTGCTGTCGGGCAATCCGAGCAGGTTCTGAACGTCGATCACCTTGCGGTCGGACCCGGATGCGGAGGACTCGATCTTGTTCATGAAGCCGTCGTACCCGACCCCGTTCTGAACGACGAGCTGCGCAGCGCTCACCTCCTGGGCCACCTTTGGGCTCGCCTCGAACGTGTGCGGATCGGTGTTTGGGTTGCTCATGATCGCGGTCACGCTCACGTACTTGCCGCCGATCTGGCCGATGACGTTCGCGTACTCGTTCTCGGCACCGACGGCGACTATAGTGCCATTCCCCGCGTCCGCTGACGCGCCGGCGCAGCCGGCGACCGCCAGCACCACCGCCGCCATCGCCACCGCCATGGCGATGAGGCGCGCGGTGGACACCGGCCATCGGCGGCCCTCCCACCCATTCCAGCCACCGACCGACCCTTGGTTCCGACGCATCATCATCTCCCACCGTTGAAGCTGCCGAGGCCACGCATGGCGCTTGCCCATACGACTTGCGCATATTGTATGCACATCGGCTGGGGACGATGCGCCGGGTGCTTGTCGCGGGAATCGGGGACAGCATGGTAGGGTCCGTATTTTCCGGACGTTCTACTTCCGGGTCACGACCCAACACTGCAATGAACTCCGAAACCAGTCCGACCGCTCGCGCGCTGCTCGCCCTCGAGCTGCTCCAGGGCAACCCGGGCATCACCGCGGAGAGCCTGGCCTCCAGGCTCGGCGTCTCGGAGCGGGCGGCCCGACGGTACGTCGGCATCCTCCGCGAGGCGGGCATCCCGGTCGGGTCGACGCGTGGACCGTACGGCGGCTTCCACCTCGGCCGCGGTCTCCGCCTCCCGCCCCTGATGTTCAGCGCCTCAGAGGCCCTCGGCCTGGTCATGGCGGTGCTCGACGGCCACCACGACGCGGGCGATCCGGCGAGCCTCGTCGGCGGCGCCCTGGGCAAGATCGTCCGGGCCCTCCCCGAGCCGGTCGCCGTCCAGGCCGAGGCGGTCCGGCGGGCCACCGCGCCGGCACCCGACCGGGCTGCGGCCCGGCCCGATCCGGAGATCACCACGGCGCTGGTTCAGGCCTGCTCGAACCAGCGGACGGTGCGGATCGGCTACCGCTCCGAGGCGGGCTCGGAATGGACGCCCGAGGTCGATCCCTGGGCGGTCGTCGTTCGCCACGGCCGCTGGTACCTGCTCTGCTGGAACCACGCGGCCAGGGCGGTGCGGGCGTACCGCGTCGACCGGATCCAGGCGGTCGATGAGCTCGATCGAACCTTCAGACCGCCCGCCGACCTCGATCCCGTCGCCGTCCTCGAGGAGCACCTCGCCGTGGGCTGGGAGTTCGACGCCGACGTCGTCATCGAGGCCCCGGTCGAGGACGTCAGGCGCTGGGTGCCGAGGGCCATCGGGCACCTCGAGGCCCTCGGCGCCGGAACCGCCCGTCTGGTCGGCACCACCAGCAACCCCGACTGGTATGTCGTGCAGCTGGCCATGATCCCCTACGCGTACCGGATCGCCGCCGGTCCCGAGCTCCGGGACGCGGCGCGCGCCGTCGGCCGACGGCTGCTGTCGGCGGGCGAGGTGGAACCTACGCCGCCGCCTTCCGAACCTCGTACCTGAGGTAGACGACGCCGCCGTCGAAGCGCATCTCGTCGAGCAGCAGGAGGTCGAGCCTGACGCCGTCCGGCAGCGAGCGCTTGCCGCCTCCGACCAGGACCGGCAGGACCAGCAGACCCAGTTCGTCGACCAGGTCGGCCAGGAACGCGGACGCGCCCAGAGCCGCGCCGCCGACGCTGAGGTCCCGGTCGGACGACGCCTTCATCCGCCGCACCGTCTCGGGGTCGAAGTCGCGCTCGATCCGGGTCCGCGACGTGGTCACGCCGTCCAGGGTCCTGGAGTAAACGACCTTGTCCGCCGCCTGCCACAGCCGCGTGAAGTCGGCCTCCTCGGCGGACTGCCCCGGCTGCTGGTCGGCGGTCTCCCAGAACCTCATCGTCTCGTACATCCCCCGCCCGTAGAGGTAGGTGCCAATCGGGCGCTCGAGGTCGTTGATGAACGCGAACACCTCGGGGTCGGGCGCCGCCCAGTCGAAGTTTCCGCCGACGTCCTCGACGTAGCCGTCCAGCGACGCGATCGTGGTGTAGATCAGTCGGCCCATGGTCGGGCACCCTCCCTCGGACTGGTTTCGAGCCGCCATCGGCCCAGAGCATAGAGCCGGGCGAGGTGCGCTCGATCCCGGCTCCGAGTGGAGCGACTCGCGGCCGGGGCGATCAGGCCCCGGCACGGCCGTTGGGAGCGCGGTCGAGGAGCGGGAAGGCGCCGAGCAGGACGTCGGTGCCGCGGGCGTAGGGCGAATACGGTGGTAGACCGTGCCCTCGTCCAGAGCGAACGCGCTCAGGCCGTGCAGCTCCTCCAGGAGGACACCCGGCACCGCCAACAGGCAACCGATAGGTTTGACTTCACGGGCTGACGGGGCCGAGTCGGACTCAGCCGACGTTCGCAGCACCCGGTGGCGCCGGCCGGGCGTGGGCCTCCTCAGCGGCCGGGCCCGAACACCTCGCGACCGGCGACCCAGACCTGCGCCACCGAGGGCTGGCCGGCCCGCCGGCCGACCGCCGCCAGGTCCGCCCTGGCCCCGAGATCGATGCGTCCCCGATCGGCCAGCCGGGCCATGTCGGCCGGCCCGCTGGTGACCAGCGCCACCGCCTCCGTCCAGGAGCACTCCCGCTCGTCCGACAGCTGGTAGGCGGCGGCGATGAGCGACGCCGGATGGTAGTCGGAGGCCAGGCCGCTGAGCAGGCCCGCCCGCAGCGCCTCGCGGGCGGAGAGGTTGCCCTCGTGCTGGGAGCGCCCCCGCCTCGCGTTGGGAGCGCCCATCACCGTACCCAGCCCGAGCGAGCGCGCCGTCGCCGCCGCCTCGGCGATGACCGGGAACTCCGAGATCGTCGCCCCCAGCTCCAGCGAGAGCCGGGCCGCCTCCTCGCTGTCGTCGTCGTGGGCGGCGAGGACGAGGCCGTGCTCGCGAGCGATCTCGGCCACCCGCCGCCGCCGCCCGGCGATCTTGTCGAGGTCGGCCATGCGCCGGGCCACCTCGTCCTCGGGGCTCTTGCCGTCACGCACGCGCCGGCCGTAGTAGGCCTCCCAGGCCCGCCGATCACGAAACTGGCCCATCCCCGGGATATGGACCATGTACGAGAGCAGTCCCACCACCGGGCTGCCCGCCATCGCCGCCGTCGCCTCCATGCCGTCGCAGGTCATCTCCACCCGGAGGTGAATCCGGTGCTCGACGCGGAGCTCGTCATGGATGCTCTCCAGGGCCCTGACCGTCGCCGCCGTCCGGCCGACGTTCCGGAACTTGGAGGGGTCCTCGTCGACGCAGACGCAGAGGTGGTGGGTGGTGATGCCGTTGGAGGCGGCCTCCGTGTCCAGCTCCAGGATGCCCGCCTCCAGGGGCAGCACCATGCCAGGACGCGGACGCGTCTTCAGCTCCAGGCAGTCGGAGTGGAGGTCGACCAGGCCCGGGATCAGGTCCATCCCCGCCAGCTCGATCTCCTCCACCCCGCCCGGGCGGCTCGGCCTCGCCTCCTCGATCAAGCCGTCGCGCACGACCACCCACCAGTCCTGGCGGGCGACCCCGCCGATCAGGGCGCGGGCGGCGCGCAGCGCCACCGGGCGCCCGTGGCGGCGCTCGGTCCGCGCGGTCTCGGGTGCGGTGCCCATCAGGCGGCCACCAGCTGGCCCTGGCGGACGGTCAGGACGCGGTCCACCAGCCCGCTCTGGGTGGGCACGTCGTGGAAGACGGCGAGCATGGCCACTCCCTCCTGCTTGCGTTCCTGGATCAGCTCCAGGGCCGCCCGCCGCCGGGCCGGGTCGAGCGACGCGGTGACCTCGTCGAGGAGCAGCAGCGGCCGCCGGCTGGAGAGGGCCAGGGCCAGGTTGACGATCTGGCGCTGCCCGCCGGAGAAGGTCGCCGGCGGCATGTCGTGCAGCTCCTCGGCCAGCCCGAGCCGGCTCAGCAGGCGGCCGGCGGCGGCCCGCTCCTGGCCGCGCTGGCGCAGAAGCTCGAGGGCCGGCACGCGCGGCACCACGTCGAGGAACTGGGTGGCCAGGCCGACCAGCCGGCGCCGGGCGGCGAGAACCGTGCTCGGCCCGGCCCCGACCATCTCCCGCTCCTCCCCGCCGGCCTCGATCCGGATCGAGCCGGCGTCGGGCAGCGCCTGGCCGTAGACGCAGCGGAGGAGCGTGGTCTTGCCGGAGCCGCTGGGGCCGCTGAGGACGACGCACTCGCCAGGGGCGACGCTGAGGCTGACGCCTTCGAGCACGTCGATCCGGCGGCCCAGCGCGTGCTGGGTGAAGGACTTGCGGAGTTCCCGGATCTCGAGCGTCATTGCAGTTGCGAGCTCACAAGCAGTTGGGAGTAGGCGTGCTGGGGATCGCCCAGCACCTGGTCGGTGACGCCCTGCTCGACCACCCGGCCCTGCTGCATCACCAGCAGCCGGTCGGCCAGCATCCGGATCACGGCGAGGTCGTGGGAGACGATGACCATCGCCACCGCCCGCTCCAGCTGGACCCGCCGGATGAGGTCGAGGAGCCGGGCCTGGACCGACACGTCGAGGCCCGAGGTCGGCTCGTCGAGCAGGAGGATGGGAGGCTCGGTCGCGAGCGCCCGGGAGAGCTGGACCCGCTGCTGCATGCCGCCGCTGAAGGATCGGGCGCGGTCGTCGAGGCGGCCGGCGGGCAGCTCCATCTGCTGGTGCAGGTCGAGCGCCCGCTCCCGCAGCGGTGCGTAGGCGCGGCCCCCCGCGGCGAGCAGCCGGTCGGCGACGTTGCCCCCCGCGGTCACGCTGAGGTCGAGCCCCTGCGCCGGGGCCTGGTAGACGATGCCCAGGCGCTCCGCCCGGAGGCGGCGCCTGGCCCCGCCCCTGACCTCGGTCACGTCCTCGCCCTGGAGGAGGACCCTGCCCGAGGTCGGCGGGCGGTCGAGGTTGGCGCAGGCGAGCACCGTCGACTTGCCCGAGCCGGATTCGCCGACGATGCCGACGGTGTCGCCCGCCTCCACCTCGAGGGAGACGTCGCGGCAGGCCCAGACCGTGCCGCAGCGGGTGCAGCGGGCGGGCGAGCCGGGGCCGCTCCCCTCACACTCGGGGCAGCCCTCGCCGTACCGCACGGTCAGAGCGTCGAGCTCGAGCACCGCGCTCACGACCGCCCCCTCCGGCAGTGGTCGGTGTCGGAGCAGATCAGGCGCAGGCTGTCCGCCTCCTCGTCCTCGACGAGGAAGGTGTCGGCGGCGCCGCAGAGGGCACAGCTGCCGTCGAAGTGCTCCCGCTCGAAGGGGCGGTCGGTGAAGGCGAGCGGCCTCACCTCGGTGTAGGGCGGCACGGCGTAGACCACCGCCTCCCGGCCGGCGCCGAACAGGGAGAGAAAGGGCGCGCCGTCGAGGCGGGGCACGTCGTGGCGCGGGATCGGGCTCGGGGTCATGATGTAGCCGCCCTCGACCTCGACCGGGTGGGCGGAGGCGAAGGTGGAGTGCCCGGTCTGGGCGTGGTCCTCATAGAGGTAGAGCCAGATCGGCGCGTAGTCGCGCTCGGCGTGGAGCCGGCGGGTGACCGTGGGCCTCGGGTCGACCCGGCGCAGCGGGTCCGAGATCGGGACCTGGAAGACCATGACCTGGCCCTCCCCGAGCTCGTCCTCGGGAATCCGGTGGCGGGTCTGGATCAGCGTCGCCTCCCTGGCGTCGGTGGTCGTCTCGACCCCGGTCGTCCGCTGGATGAGGTCGCGCAGGGCGATCGCGTTCATGCTCGAGTCACTGCCCTGGTCGATCACCTTGACCGTGTCCTCGGGGACGACCGTGGCCAGCGAGACCTGGAGCCCGCCGCTCCCCCACCCCCGCGCCACCGGCATCTCCCGGGAGGCGAAGGGGACCAGGTGACCGGGCAGGCAGACCGACTTGAGCAGCGCCCGCCGGATCTCACGCTTGGAGGCGGCATCCAGGTAGGCGAAGCCGTAGCCGGTCGCGGGCCGCGTCTCCAGGAGGCCGGTCAGCTCGCTGATGGCTCTACCCTCCTTGCCGACCGCGCCTGGCGGATGCGGTCGAGCTCCGATGTGAAGGTGACGTGGTGGGGCAGCTTCAGGTGCTCGACGAACCCGCTCGCCTCCTGACCGTCGAGGGCGATGGTGAGGAACTCGGCGTCCTCGCAGGGCTCGCGCCGGTCGGGCGGGTCGGTGGCCGCGCGGGCGCAGCCGGCGTCGAGCACCGCCGCCGCGATCGCCCGCCGCTCGAGCCGGCCCGGCGTGGCGCCGACGCCGATGGTCAGGGCCGCGTCGACCTGGCCTCCGTGCAGGCGGTAGCCGCCCATCTCGACCAGCACCGCCGGGACCTGGCCGAGGGTGAAGGTGCCGCCGCCGGGACGGCGCATGCGCACCGGCAGGGTCCCCGACCGCAGCTCGAGCAGGGTCGGATCCTGGCGGCCGTTGCCGCGGATGCCGGTGTAGCCGAGTGCGACCAGAGCGCCGCTCTCGGCCCGGGACAGCAGCTGAAGCAGCACCCCCCGGTCGTAGCCGTGGGCCGGGGTCCGGGTGACGTCCTGGGCGCCGGCGCGCGGCCGCGGCTCGGCGACCAGTCCCTCCCGGTCGATGCTGCCGGTGGCGCGGGGGAATGAGGAGGGCGCCTGGTGGCCGTTGGCCGTCGGCTCCTCCGGGACCGGCTCGGACTCCTCCGCCTCCACCGGAGCCTGGCTGAGCGGGCTCAGATCGAGCAGCCGCTGGGCGTAGTCGCGAGACGCCCCCAGGTACTGCCCGCCCCGGGGCCCGGCGAAGCCGGGGGTGATCCGGCGGCGGCAGACGAGCTCCTCCCAGCCGGCCCGCGAGGGGGCGTGGCGGGGCAGCACCGCCGACCAGGCCCGGATCAGGGACACGGCGCGGGCGAGGTCGCCGTCGGCCTGGTCGAGGGCGAGCCGGGCGATGCCGGGCTCGACCACGCCGGCCTCGGCCATGACCTGGTCGACGAGGAGGCCCGAGGCGAACCCGCCCCCCGCCCGTGCCGACTGCGACTCGGCGAGCAGGGCGGCGGCGCCGACGGCGCCGCTCCGATCGAGGACGGTGGTGTACCCCATCCCTACACCTCCTCCAGCATGGCGACGCGGGTGGTCCTGGGCAACGCCGCGATGCCCCCGTCGGGCTCCAGGAAGACGAGGTCGACGCCGAGCGGGTAGGCGGCGCAGGCGCGATCCCGGGCGGCCAGCTCGGCGGGCGACAGTGGAAGCCAGGCGCGGATCCGGCCGTCGACGCCGGGCCCCTCCAGCACCACCCGCACGCGCGACGCGTCCACTCGCACCAGCCGGATCAGGGTGGCGCCGCGCTCCGGCTCCAGCTCGGTCCCGCGGCCCGCTCCCTCGAGCAGGTTGGAGGCGTCGTCGGGCATGATCAGCGGCTCCTGCGGCGCATCCATCCAGACCGCCTCGCGCAGGGCCTCGAGGACCGCCGGAGCGCTCGCCGCCGGACCGGCCTGGACGCGGCCCGGGTAGGAGTTGGCCAGCAGCAGCGCGCGGAAGGCGCGGTGCGCCGTCTGCTCATCCATCGACACGCGTCGCGGCCGCCATCCGCGCCTCCTCCTCGGCCTGTTCGGCCTCCTCCGTCAGCGCCGCCTCGGCCAGTCGCTCCGCGGTCGGGCCGGCGCTCCCATCCAGGATCGCCGCCGCCACCGCCGCCTCCTCGTCGAAGCCGAGGACACAGGCCCATCCGGTCCCACCGTCGACGCGGACCTCGGCCGACGTGACCACCACCTCGGTCAGGCAGAAGGAGCCGACCGGCGAATCCAGCTCCAGCATCACCGAGCCCGCGGCGGGCGGCCGTATCACCTCGACCCGACTCCGCCGGACCACCGCCACCGCCTCTTGCAGCACCTCGTCGCGGTGCACGCGGACGGCCGCGGCCAGACCCTCCGACCGGCGCTCGGGCGTCACCGGCGCACCTCCCCGGCTCCGACGCCGAACTCGTAGACGATGTTGAGCACGTCCATCCGGGCGTAGGCGACGCTGGCCTCGATGCGACGGCCGCTGCTCTCGCAGTCGAGCCTGCCCCTGACCACCGAGACCAGGTCGCGGCCGCGGAGGCCCAGCTGCTTCGCCACCGCGGGGCTCGCCACCTCGAACTCGCACCGGCTCCACGCCCGCTGGGGGGCCAGCTCGTAGAAGTCGGTCAGGACGTCGTGCAGCGAGCTCTCGACGCCCATCCTCCGCTCGAAGCCGGGCACCACCTCGGGGCTGACGAAGCTCGAGGAGTAGGTCGCCAGGTTCTCGTCCACCCACCTTCGCCGCTGCAGGTGGTAGGCGCGGCCGTCCTCGCCCAGCCCGAGCTCGCGCCGCGCCCAGATCGGCGGCCGGACCAGGCGGACGCGATCGTTCTCGGTCCTCGGCCTGCCCCCGGCCTCGCGCACGGTGACGGTCCAGCTGGGCGTGCGGTCGGGTCCGATCCGGTAGTCGAACCGGCGGGCGACGAAGGTCCCCCTGCCCTTGGTCCGGCGCACCGCGTAGCGGCGCTCCAGCTCCTCCAGCGCGGCGCGAGCCGTGAGCCGGTTGACCCCGAACATCGCGGCCAGCTCGTTCTCCGACTCGACCAGGGCGCCGGGCTGGCGCCGGGCGAGGCGCTGGGCCAGGGTGTCAGCGATGCGCATGTAGGTCGCGGGCGGAGCCTCGGCGGCCGCGGTTCGTGGCATGGCCACCATGGTAGCGCCCGAGGATCCTTCTTGTCTAGATAAGCCCATCGCCAAGGCGACCATTGCGCCGTCCATCGCAGTTGAGTAGACAACAGGAAAGGTTAAGAGTGCGTTTCACCTCGCCGATCGCGCTTTCCGGCGATGGATGATCTCTTAACCAGGCGTCAAAGCCGCCCTAACAGAACACCCTGTCTACTCAGGTTCAGACGGACATTCGCTTTGAAGGAGTCAAGGAGGGAGCTCGATGGCGACGGCGACACGCGGCCACGACCCGGTCAGCGACGCGCTCAACGAGGCGCCATCCGGACTGCTCCACCTCAAGGCCGCGCTGACGGCTGGGATGGGGTTCGTCACGGACGCCTACGACCTGCAGATCATCGGTCTGGCGCTGGTGCTGATCAAGCCCCAGTTCAACCTCAGCAGCACCCAGGTCGGCCTGCTCAGCAGCACCGCTCTGATCGCGTCCTTCATCGGCGCGATCGTCTTCGGCCGCATCTCCGACCTGCTCGGGCGCAAGCGGATCTACGGCCTTGAGGCGGCGATCATGGCGGTCGGCGCGATCCTGACCGCGTTCGCGCCCAACTTCGGCTGGCTGCTGGTGACCCGCTTCATCCTCGGCATCGGTATCGGCGGTGACTATCCGACCTCGGCGGTGCTGATGACGGAGTGGGCCAACAAGCGCAATCGCGGCCGCCAGGTCGGCATCATGTTCGCCGGCTACACGGGTGGCCAGTTGCTGGGCCTGATCGTGGCCATGACGCTGCTCGCCTCCGGGATCCCGCACGAGCTGGCCTGGCGGCTGATGCTCGGCCTCGGCGCCCTGCCCGCGCTCGCCGTCCTCAACAGCCGGCGGCGGATGCCGGAGTCCCCGCGCTACGTCTCCCGGGTCCGCGGCGACACCAAGAAGGCCGCCGCCGACCTGGCCGCCTACTCCGATGGCAGCGTCACCGCCACCGTCACCGGTCCAACCCCGGGTGGCACCATGACCGTGCTCCGCTTCCTGCGCACCCGGGGCTATCTGCTGGCGCTGCTCGGCACCGCCGGAGGCTGGTTCTTCGCCGACATCTCCTCGTACGGCAACAGCCTCTCCGCCCCCCTGATCATCAAGGGGCTGGCGCCGCACGCCCAGCTGGTCACGGTGCCCAGCATCACCTTCATGATCGCCGTCCTGGCGGCCCTCCCCGGACTGATCCTCACCATCTACCTGATCGACCGGATCGGACACAAGAGGATCCAGCTGGCCAGTCTGGGCCTGGCCGGTCTGATGCTGATCCTGGTCGGCGTGATCCCGGGGGTCACCGGCTCGGTCGGCCCCTTCGCCGTCCTCTACGGTGCGGCCAGCTTCTTCGGCGCCGGCTGGGGTGTGACCACCATGGTCTTCGCCGCCGAGGTCTTCCCGGCCGCGGCGAGGGGCACCGGGCACGGACTCTCCGCTGGGATGGCCAAGTTCGGCGCCTACATGGGCGCGCTGGCGGCACCCCTGCTGCTGGCCGGCATCGGCCTCGCCCATACCGAGCTCATCGCCGGCATCGTCTACCTCGGCGGCGCCGTCTGCACCCTGGCCCTGCCCGAGCCCAGCGGCCGCTCCCTCGAGGACCTGGGCCGCGAGGATGAGCTCGCCGCGCAACGCGGAGGGACGCCCGAACCGGTGGCGTCGCCGACGGCGTGATCGGACCCCGGAACCTCATCCGCCGGCACCGCCCAGGGCGGTGCCGGCGACACCGCTGCCGGGGCCGGATCGCCGTCGCCTCCCTTCCATGCAGACTGGTCCGGTGACCTCTCCCGGCGCCGATCCCGACACCGGTGGCAAGCGGCTCGGGGCCGAGCCCCTGATCGCCGGCGACGCGCGAGTCCGCGAGACCACGTTCGGCGCCTACTGCGAGATCGGCGCCCGGACCCGGGTCGCCGAGTGCTCGATCGGCGACTACAGCTACATCTCCAACGACTCCGACTTCATCTACACGACCCTGGGCCGCTTCTGCTCGATCGCGGCCCAGGTCCGGTGCAACCCCGGCAACCACCCCATGGAGCGGGTGGCTATGAACCACTTCACCTACCGCTCCAGCGCCTACGGCCTGGGCGGCGACGAGCTCAGCTTCTTCGACCGCAGGAGGGCGGCCTGGGTGACGCTGGGCAACGACGTCTGGGTCGGGCACGGCGCCGTCATCCTGCCCGGGGTCTCGATCGGCGACGGAGCCGTGATCGGCGCCGGCGCGGTGGTCTCCCGCGACGTGCCCCCATTCGCCATCGCCATCGGCGTGCCGGCAAAGGTCCACCGCCTCCGCTTCGCCCCCCAGGTGGTCGCCGCCCTCCAGCGCGTCGCCTGGTGGGACTGGTCCCACGAGCGGTTGCGGGAGGCCCTCGACGACATCCGAGGCCTCAGCGCCGACGAGTTCTGCGCCCGGTACGACCAGGACTGAGCCGGATCCGCGGAGGCGCCGTCGGTGCGGCGGGTTCGGCGCCGCCCGGCGAGCGGAGCCCGTGGCTGGGGTAATGCCCGCGCCCGGGGCCTGGCCAGATCCTGAGGAACGGCTATCGTCGTCACCTATGACGAAGGCGGGGGTCCGACACCGCAAGGCATCGTCGGCGAGACCGGATTGAGAGCCGGCCTGCGAAGGCGCCTCGGCCAGCTGGCCGCCGCCCTCGCTCTCGAGCTGGTCCTGCTCTCCGGCCCCGCCGCCGCCGGCGCGGCGGGGGCGCCGCAGCCTTCCTCACCGCTCCCGGTGGTCCCCACCCTGCGCCAGTGGATCGCGTCCGGTGGAACCCTCGCCCTGCGTCCAGGCGACCGCATCGTGGTCACCAAGAAGCTGCAGAGCGCCGACGCCGAGACCTTCCGCGACGATGTCCGCGCCATCAGCGGGCTCGAGCTGCCGGTCACGTCCCGGGCCGCACGCTCCGGGGACATCGTGCTCTCGGTCGGGAGCGTGGGCCTGCCCGCCTCCGGTTACAAGCTCCGGATCGGCCGCATGGTCCGGATCGAGGGCGAGGACGAGCAGGGGCTCTTCGAAGGCACCCAGAGCGTCGAGCAGATGCTGAAGGCGTCGGCGGGCGCCGAGACCCTCCCCCTTGGCAGCGGCTCCGACTGGCCCTCGTTGGGGACGCGGGGGATCATGCTCGACCTCTCCCGGCACTTCCAGCCACTGGCCTATCTGAAGGAGCAGATCCGGATGGCGGCCTGGTACAAGCTGGACGAGGTGCACCTGCACCTCAGCGACACCCAGGGCTACCGGCTGCCGAGCCAGGCCTATCCACAGCTGCCCGCCGCCGAGCACTACAGCACCTCCGACATCGCCGCCATCGTCCAGTACGCGCGCCGCTACCACGTGACCCTGCTGCCCGAGATCGACGTGCCCGCGCACGCAACCCCGATGACGGCTGTTGACCCCTCGCTGGGCTGGACCTGCCCCTCGATCCAGGACTCCACGTACTGGGGGGTCGACATTCCCGGCGACAACCTGAACATCACCGAGCCGGCTGCCACCCAGTTCGTGGAGACCCTGCTCACGGAGGTGATGCAGATGTTCCCGAATTCGCCCATCATCGACATCGGCGGCGACGAGTACGCCTCCTACCGCCAGCAGCAGGACTGTCCGCAGCTGGTCGACTACGCCGCTGCGCACGGCTACGCGACCACCGAGGACGTCTTCACGTCGTGGCAGAACACCATCGCCGGCTTCCTCCAGGCACACGGGCGCCAGGCGGAGATCTGGAACTGGTGGGACGTGATCGGCGACGCCACGGTGACGCCGAGCCGCTCGATCGTCGTCGAGCCTTGGTTCGCGAACCCACCGTCCTACTACGGTGGGTACAAGGTGGTCTCGGCGCCCCAGGACGGCACCTCCGACTACTTCCTCTACCTGGCACCGGGCGACCCCCCGGGCGGCCCCGAGGTGCCCGAGGACACCGAGCTGTACGACTCCTGGCAGCCCGCCACCGGCAACCCCGATCTCCTCGGCTACGAGAGCCCGCTCTGGGCGGGACCGCCGCCGCAGCCCTTCGCCTATGACGAGTGGTTCTCGTGGACGCCGTGGGCGGTGATGGCGGACCGTACCTGGGGCGGGCCGAAGCTGGCCAGCGTGTTCGACCTCGAGGACGTGCTCGATCACGTGGGCGCCCCGCCCGGAATCGCCGACGACGTGCCCACCGGCCAGCAGGTGCTTCACGGCACCCCCTATGGGAGCCCCTCCGCCGGCGCCGAGCACGGCCCCGCCCTGGCCTTCGATGGCGATCCGGCCACGTCCTACCGGTCCGGCGGCGACGATGCCTACGCCGGCATCGACCTGGGGGCTGGGAAGGCCGCGCGGGTGTCGAGCATTCGCTACGTCCCGGTCCAGGACCCCGATCCGGACTCCGACGCGGTGGGTGGCCTGGCCGAATCCCTGGACATGGTCGGCGGCGAGTTCCAGGGCTGCACCCAGGGACCGACCAGCGGCTGCATCGACCTGGCCCCGGTGCGGTGGCGCTCGACCTACGACTGGCACCAGTTGACGGTGACCGACACCGGCCACTACCGGTGGCTGCGCTTGGTCAGCGCCGCCGGCCAGCCTCTCGACGTGTCGGAGATCCAGTTCCTGACCGGGCCCGCCGGGGCGCCGGGAGTGCCGGGAGTGGAGGTGGAGCCGCCCACCTCGCTCACCGCCGGGGGGTCGGCCTCTATCACTGTGACGCTGGTCAACCACGGTCGCTCCCCGGCCAGGTTCACGCCCGAGCTGACGCTGACCAACACCACCGACGAGTCGACCCTCTCGGCACGTCCGCTGGGGCGGGCCGCCGTCTGGGTGGCGGCGGGCAGGTCGGCCACCCTGCGCTGGCAGGTTCAGGTCCCGGCCTCGGCCACGCCCGGGGACTATGAGGTGGCCGTACGGGCGCCCTTCCGGACGGGTCGCGGCCGGAGCGTCCGGGTGGCGGCCGTCGAGGCCGTCGCCGGCACCTCGCTGGGGTGACGGCGGGTTCATGGGACCCCCACCCTTTGCCACCGGCGCCGAATCGGCCATCGGTCATCCGCGCTACGGCGCCGGCTCGATGACCGCGCGCCGTGGATCCGGTCATGATGGCCTCAGGCATCCGCCACCAGATCAGGGAGGAACGCCGCGTGGCACCCAGCCGGCATCCGCTGTTCGCCCGTTACTTCGAGCGTGTCGGCTCACGAGCCGAGGATCGGGGCCTGGCCGACCACCGCCGTGCGATGCTCGAGGGCCTGACCGGCCGCGCGCTCGAGATCGGCTCCGGCACCGGCCTCAACTTCGACAAGTACCCGGACGGCGTCGACGAGGTCATCGCGGTCGAGCCCGAGCCCTATCTCCGCTCGCGGTCCGCGGAGGCAGCGGGCAGGACCTCGACCACGATCCGCATCGTCGCCGCCGTGGGTGAGGCGCTGCCCTTCCCCGACAGCACGTTCGACGCCGCCGTCGTCTGCGGCGTCCTCTGCTCGGTCCCCCACGTCGAGACCACGCTGGCCGAGCTGCGCCGGGTGCTCCGGCCGGGTGGGGAGATCCGCTTCTTCGAGCACGTCCGCTCCGAGGGGGCCGTGCGCGGCAGCGTGCAGGACGGCCTCGACCTGATCTGGCCGCGACTCATGGGCGGATGCCACACCAACCGGCGGACGCTGGCCGCCATCCGGGGCGGCGGCTATCGGATCGAGTCCTGCCGGAGCTTCCTCTTCCCCACCGGCGCCATGCTCTCCCCGGTTGCTCCGCGAATCCTCGGCATCGCCAGGCGCGTCGACCCGGATGGGAACGACGGCGACCGCTCGCCAACGGGGTAGGCAACTGGGGCGACGACCGCGACGCTTCCGCGGCGAGAAGAGGGGAAAGCGCCTTCCCTCGCTACAGTCTCCTTCCTCCCAGCTTCATCTCCCCAATTCCCTCCGAGCGCCGCACCGGCGGATGAGCGATGGAAAGGGCTTTCCCACATCGATCGTACGTCTCGCCCGAGGCGGCAACAAGTCCAAGTCGGACGGTTGTTCCCCAAATCGGCAGGGATCGACCGACCCCTCCCCACCGGCCGCCGTTCAGCTCGGCTTCGGCCGCCCGCGCACCTCGGGCAGGAGGTCGCCGCGCTGGAGGGACCGGGATGACCACGGAAGTCCGTCACGCCGGGACCCGGCTGACCCTCACGGCCGGCGCCGGCGTCAACACGCAGAGGATCCGCCAGATCCTCCGGAAGACCGGGAAACCGGGTGCCGCGGTCTCGAGCCGGATCGTGCGGCCCGGCGGGACGGCCAGCGAACGGTCTTCATGAGGTCAGTGGCCCGCAAGGGTGTCGTCCCACGAGGACCGGTCGACCAGCACGGCCCAGAGCCTCTGCCCCCACGCCTACGTCCTGAAGGAGGAGTCCATGCGTTCGGTCGGCATCGATTCGGCCGAGGACTTCCACCTCACTGTTCCTTCCTCAGCGCTTCCCGCAATCCACGGGCACGCGCCAGCGCCTGACGCCTCCTCTCCAATCGATCGGGGTCGACCACCCTTCGCTCCCGTGGCGGCGGCCCGCTCCGGCTGTCGCCCTCCTCACCCTCATCGTCCTCCGAGTCATCGTCCCAGTCCTTCTCGTCTCCCTCGCCGCCGGCCATGAAGGGGAGGACCGCCTGGGCGTCCGGCGTCTCCCCAAGCCAGACGACCTCGGACAGGTCGACCTCGCAATGCGTGAAGGTGACGGGCTCCATGCCGACCAGGCGGCTCCCTTGCAGATACACGTGCTGGAGGTGCAGGTAGCGGCTCCCCTCGGAGCTCTCGACAAGCACCTCCACGGGCGACCGCTGGCGGGAAGCAGCGGCGGCGAGGCGGGCGACCTCCGCCGGGAGCATGGGTCTGGCGCGGGACGGCGCCCTTCGCAGTGTCGCCACCAACGAGGCCACCTCCTCGGTCCCCAATTCCGGCACATCGCGCGGGGCAGTGGGGGCGGGGCGTGGGGTGAGAGGCTGCAGCTTCGGGGTCACCGGCTGCGCCTCCCCCTCAATCACCGGCATCAGCCCGTCCTTGCGCATGGCCGCCACCACCTCGGCCGCGGTCGCCTCGTCAAGGACGAGGACGTTCGGGGCGATTCGACGCGCCCCCAAGGAGCGGCCGAGGCGACCCTCCGCGACCTCGGCGAGCAGGGCCGGGTCGTCCGTGGCGACATAGACGGCGGCCGTGCCCACCCGCAGCCGCCCGTGGCGTCGAGCCACGTCCTCGATGTATGACACCACGTTCGGAGGGACGCCGCTGCGGCCGCGAGAGGACAGCGTCTCCAGGATCTCGGCGGCTGTGACGCCGTCATCCAGACCGCGAGCCAGAGAGACGGCGGTCAGCCGGTAGACGCGGGCGGGCTGAACCGAGACCACCTCGGCCACCCGAGAGAGCAGGGCACCCAGCGACGGGTCGGGAATGCCGGTGACCACGATCCGGTGGTCCGTCGTCACGGTGCAGTCGGACACGGTCGGCGGGAACGCTGCTCCCAGTTCGGCCAGAGCGACGTCGGGCCGCTGCGCGAGCCGGCCGGCGGCGGAGAGTCCCACCAACGGAGTCGCACCCCCCGCCCCCAGCCGCCGCAGGCCAGAAGCCACCTCCTGTACAAGACCGAGCGGAGCATCGGCGCTGCGAAACCAGGAAGGGCTGCGCCAGGCCAGGTGCCGGGCCAGGTCCTCGGGCAGGGCGCCGGTCCGGGCCGGAAGCTCCTCGAGCACCTCGAACAGCGTGCGCCACCCCTGTCCTCCCGCATCGCCGAGGAAAAGCTGCAAGCTCGTCATCCAGGCGCGGTACAGGTCGAGCCAGCGGGCATGCTCGGGCATCAGCGACCAGCGATGGCCGTAGTCGGTGGGCTCGATCACCGCACGTCTGGACTGAACCACGCGTGGACTCCTACGAGAGCGGGACCGCCGCTCAGCGACGAGCTCGCGCTCCTGCAGCAGCCCCGCGACCGAGGCGAGGCCGACAAGGGCCTGGGCCTCTTCCACGTCAGTCTGTAGGACTCGGGCAAGGCGCCTCAGCTCGCGCACCGGTACTCCCCCAGCGGAGAGTGCGGGCACTCCCTCCCCCCAGGCCTGCAGCAGCGCTCCCACCTCGCTGACCAGCTCGACCGGGTGCCGTTCCTCGCTGAGCGGCCGGGCTGCGATCGGCGGCGGCTGCGGCTCCCACTCCGGGAACAGGCGCCCCCGGAGCGCCAGCTCCACCTCGGCAGGAACCTCGAGCGTCGAGTAGCCGCGGTCGGTGGGCAGGACCAACCCTCGGCTCAGCAGCCAGTCCGCCGGTGTGTCCTCCTCGGCGCGCCACTGCCAGCTGCCCCAACCCTGACCCCTGCGCCAGTGCTTGGAGTGGTGCAGTGCAAGGGTCGTTCCGCCCCCCGCCCGCAGCTCGGCGAGGGCCGCGCCCGCCGGGCCGGGCGCGGCACCGACCAGTCCCCGAATCTCGCGCGAGCGCCCCAGCAGGTTCGAGAGAAGCGCGATGACCTCCGCCTTACGCCTGGGCTGTTCTCGGCGGGCCACTCCGTGGACGGCCAGGATCCGGCGCAGCTCATCCGCCGTGAGGTTCTGCGCGAGCGCGGTGAGCGGGCTGCGCAGGCCACCGGGACTGCGGAGCGCTGTTCTGACCTCGACCGGAACCAGCAGGCCCCCTCCATCTCCGGCAAAGGCGAGGCCCCATCGCCGCAGCTCCCGCTCCGCATCGAGCAGCACCGGCGGCGCGAGCCCCTCCGCCTCGGCCCGACTCGGCGACAGTGACCCGCCAACCACACAGCCCAGCTCAAGAACCTGTCGAAGGAAGCGGTTCAGTGACGAGACTGCTCCAGCCACCGCCGCCGGATGACCCAGAGTGGCAGCCAGCGTGGTCCAGGTGACAGGTCTGCCGTCGCAGAGCCTGGCCGCCTCGGGCCGGCGGGTCAGTACGACCTGGAGCTCGTCGTCGTCCAGGCCGCCCAGCAACTCGGCGTAAGTCAGGTCGCTACCTCCATGTCCCGCGAGATTCACGGCCGGGGAGCCTCCTCCACCCAGGTTCTCTCGAACGACCGAGCGATGCTTTCGAACCTGTCGAAGGTGCCGACGGCCAAGCTGCGCAATCCAGTGAGAGTGAGTCCGAAGAGCTATTCGTTGAAAGCCACACCTGGTCCGACCGAACGCGGCCATGATCAGGAGGGCGGTCGACGCATGTGGTGGTGATAGGGGAGATTACACACCAGGTCAACGTGACGAGGAGGGTGAGCCGCGGGCCAGGATGCGTTGCGCCGGTTCGCCCAGGTGCCGTGCCCCGCCCTACATTGTCCGAAGCGCCTCGGTCGGTGACATCCGGGCCGCCCTGAGGGCGGGGAGGAGGCCGGCCACCGCCCCGATAACGATGGCGGCGGCGAGCCCGCCCACCCAGGCCTCGAGGGGCACGACCGGGACCCAGCCCTTGATGC